>CAYTOJ010000110.1:0-6239 GCA_964439415.1 uncultured Rickettsiales bacterium | reverse complement strand
TGAGTTTATCGCCGTTGGGGGATCCTGAATTGGTGAAACCAGCGGCTATTTTATCGCGCCACCCCAGACTCATCCATACTTTGGAAGTTGAATCCATGAATCTCTTAAACTCAGCACTACCGGAACCCATATAAGTTGGGCAGCCGAACATTACCGCGTCGCTCTCCGCCAGGTAATTCCAATGTGCCTCCGCATCACTGGTTTTTATAAGCTTGGCGGCAACACAGCTGATGCTTATAGCGCCATCTAATACCGCCTCAGCCTGCTTTTCAGTATGACCAAAAGCACTATGATAAACTATGGCTATCTGTGGCAAATTCCCCTCATGCAGAGCAAAATCAAAGTATACCCCTATCGTCTCAAGAGTGTGTTTAAACGATGTCATTTCAGGGGTATGTTTTTTTCTATATTAAGGGGCTGCCGCCCCCGCGCTTCGCGCTTCCCCCGCAGCGCCGGCGCGCTCCCTTACGGTCGCAAGAAAATGTCACTCTTGATACATGAGGAGTATATATTTTATGGTTTGAATAAAGGGAAATATTTTGATAGCTCTAAAATACTGAAATGAGGCGTGTTATGGTATATGAGGCAGATAAGTCACTTTCCATATATGAAGCTGTTATGAAAGGCGATGCTGATATTAGAGCTGGCCGTACTACACGACTAACACCGGAACTGATGCAACAGCTATTGCAGGAAGGTTTTGAACAGGCAAAAGCAAGAAAATTATATTGAACGCAATTGAATTGTGAGCCTTTATCAATGTTGGAAAGCACATTAAAATTGCGTTTGCTGATTCTTCAATTGCTGCTTTTTATTATTGTGGCTTTGCCAATATCGGCTGTTTCGCTGGAAAATAAGTCGGTTAGCATCAGCACAAAAAACAAAACCATTATCGTTGCGGCTGAAGTTGCTGATACTCCGGCTTCTATGAAACATGGTCTGATGGATCGGGAGCATCTGGCTGAGGACTCCGGAATGCTGTTTGACTTCCCGCAAACGCAGGTTGTTAAAATGTGGATGAAGAACACGAAAATCCCGCTTGATATGCTGTTCGTAAGTGAGAATGGTGAAATAAAATACATAAAGCGCCTAGCAAAGCCGCAGTCGCTGGAGATTATATCATCTAAAGTACCCGTGCGTTATGTGCTGGAGGTAAACGCAGGTTTCGCCGATAGGCACGGAATAGCTGAGGGTGACAGGATGGGGGTTAAATAATGCTGCGAATCATAACTGCTATCGTATTTCTAGCACTGCCAGCAGTTGTATACTCCGCTGGTGCTTCTTCGGTGAAGGATAAAGCAGGCGCTATAATGTATTCCCGCACGGAAGCGGTGATAGAATCGCAGCCGCCGCCAGTGCCACCAAAGCCGGAGTCGGAGCAAAAAGCACCGCCAGCGCAGGAGAAGAAGGAGCTTAAACCTAATCAACTTAAAACCAGTAGTGACGCAGCGGAGGAGGAGGCTACCCCACCAGCACCTACACTTCGAGATGCGGCGCGCACACCGGAAGGCAATCTGCCACAGCCAAAGCGTCATAAACTGATGGTGAAGGTGATGGACGGTCAGGAATTCGCCGATTCTGAGGCTAATGTTGACATGAAGGAATTTGACGATGGCCGGAGCGGTCTGCTGGTGGTATTCGCCAAATCAGCCCGTTTTACCATACCGCTTGCGAATATTGAGCCGGATGCTGATATTATCTTCATCGGCAAGAACGGAGATGTCAGGGAAATGGCCGTTAAAGCCTCCCGCGATGATAGTGATGTATATACAGCCAAGGTTTTTGCCAAAGGTTTATTGCTTCTGAAATCCGGTGTGGCTTCCGCTATGGGTATCAAAATCGGGGATACAATCCACCATAAAGCACTTCAGCCAGCACCTGAGGCGAAGATACAGGAAGAAGATCCAAAACAAGGCAGTGAGAAAGCTAAGGAGCCAGCCACTCAAGGCTCAATCATATTCGATACAAGGCGGAGCAAAAAGCCATGAGTGAAGGCGTAGAGGAGCTGATTATTCCAGCCGGAAAATTCAATGCCGGGCGGATAACTCTGGATGAATACCGAAAAATGTATGCAGATTCGCTAAATAACGCGGATGCTTTCTGGGCGGAGCAGGCAAAACGGCTGGATTGGATGCGGCCATGGCAAACGGTTGATTCCTCCCGCTTCTCGCTTGATGTTAGCATCAAATGGTTTGAAGGCGGTATGCTTAATGTATGCTACAACTGTGTGGACAGGCATCTGGCGACAAAGGCCAATGACACGGCGATAATCTGGGAGGGGGACAACCCCGCAGATTCAAAACATATCACCTACCAAGAACTGCATGAACAGGTGTGCCGCCTGGCATCGGTTCTGAAAAGGCACGGTGTGCGCAGGGGCGATAGAGTAATAATTTATATGCCGATGATACCTGAAGGGGTGTACGCAATGCTGGCCTGCGCCCGTATTGGCGCGGTGCATTCAGTGGTGTTTGGCGGATTCTCAGCCGCTGCACTGAAAGGCCGAATTGGTGACTGCGGCGCGGTATTTCTGATAACCGCTGATGAAGGGGTACGCGGTGGCCGTTACGTTCCGCTTAAACAAAGCGTGGATGAAGCTCTGCAAGGCGATACCAGCATCAGGAATGTTCTGGTGGCTCGCCGCACCGGTAATAAAATCAACATGCAACCTGGCCGTGATTTATGGTATGATGAAGAAGTAGCCAGTGCCAGGGCGGACGTTCCTTGTGAAGCAATGGAAGCTGAGGATCCACTGTTTATACTCTATACCTCCGGCTCCACAGGCAAGCCTAAGGGAGTGCTCCACACCACGGCGGGTTATCTGCTCTACGCTGCTTTCACGCATGAAATGGTGTTTGATTACCGCCCCGGTGAAGTCTACTGGTGTACCGCAGACATCGGCTGGGTAACAGGGCATAGTTACGCCGTGTACGGGTCTCTGGCCAATGGCGGGGCAACCCTTATTTTTGAAGGTGTGCCGACGTATCCTGATTATTCGCGCCTATGGCAGGTGGTGGACAAACACAATGTAAGCATTCTCTACACCGCACCTACCTTGATCCGTGCGCTGGAGAGGGAAGGGGAGGGGTACGTCCGCAAAACCTCCCGCAAAAGCTTGCGGATACTTGGCAGTGTTGGTGAGCCTATCAATCCTGAGGCGTGGTTATGGTATTACAAAATAGCGGGGGAGGAACGCGCCCCAGTGATTGATACCTGGTGGCAGACTGAAACCGGCGGCATCATGATAACCCCCCTGCCGGGGGTGACGGATTTAAAACCAGGCTACGCCACTCTGCCGTTTTTTGGCGTAAAGCCGGTTCTGCTTGATGATAATGGAAGTGTTTTAGAAGGCGTGGGGGAGGGGAATTTATGCATCGCCAGCTCCCACCCCGGCCAGGCGCGCACGATTTATAACGATCATGAACGTTTTGAGCGCACATACTTCAGCCAGTTCAAGGGTTACTACTGCACGGGAGATGGCGCTAAGCGGGATAATGATGGTTATTACCGCATAACAGGCCGTGTGGATGATGTTATCAACGTATCCGGACACCGCCTGGGCACGGCGGAGATTGAAAGCGCGCTAACCCTGCACTCAGGCGTGACTGAAGCGGCGGTAGTGGGAATGCCGCACGCCATTAAGGGGCAGGGGATATATGCGTTTGTCACGCTGGCAAGCGGCTTAGAGCCGGGTGATAAGATAAAACAGGAGTTAGAAAAGGTTGTAGTAAAAGAAATTGGTGCTATAGCGAGGCCTGATATAATTCAATGGGCGCGGGAGTTGCCTAAAACCAGATCAGGCAAGATAATGCGGCGGATATTGCGCAAAATTGCAGCGGATGATTGCAGCGATTTAGGCGATACCAGTACCCTGCTAAGTCCAGAGAGCGTGAATGAGCTTATAAAAGGCCGCTTAAACTTATGAATAGCCGGAAGCTATATACTATAATGGGAATACTAGGCTGCACCGGGCTGCTGGCAGGGCAGGCCATGGCGGTGGATAGCGCGGAGAAGGTGATAAACCTGAATGGCTCTAATGACGGCGTTCCTGCCAGAACTGGCCCATCCGCAAGAAATAAAGTGGTTAAAGTAGTCACCAACAAGGAACGCAAAAAGCAGGACAAGGCTTTTGAAGCCTCCCCCGCCAGTGTGGATTCTCTGCTGGATTATCTGGGGCGCAATTACCCGCCAACAACGCAGAAGGCGGAAGTTGAGAAGGTAGAAGCGCACATAATTGAAGATACACAAAGCAAGGTAAGCGCCCCAGCCGCAATGCCGGCAGGCCATAAAATCATCAATGTAACGGCGGATCAGAAGTCAGAAGCCAGAAGTCAGAAGTCTGAAAAAGATGCATTGGCTTCTGAGTTACAGCCACTTATCCTTCCCTCAACATTAAATGGGGAGGCAAGCAGTATAAAAACAGGCCAGCAGGATGCAATGGCTGATACGAAAAAAACGGCAGCGAAGCCTGGGGAAGTGCTGATTATCTCACGAAGTGCAGAGCCGAAAGAATTGGTTATAGAAAAACCGGAATTAGAGGAAGAAGTACCGGAGAAGCTTATGCCTGTGCAGGCAGTGCAGAAAGCTGATGAGGTGAAACTTATAAAGCCGGAAGCTCATTCCCGCAAGTCTGCCGGGTTGAGAGTGCCACCGGAGCTGAAAGCCATACCGCAGGATATACCACCGCAAAAAGCAAAAACTGCGGCAGTGCCAGTAGTTAAACAAGCGCGGGAGGAAGTGCCGCCAGCAGTCGCAACAACTCCACCGCCATTGGAGGATTCTCTTAAGATTGCCGTTAACACCCCTGACGCCATTACCAATGTGCGCAAGCCAAAAACATTTGTCATCAATGCGGTTGATGATTCAGTGCCTGTAAAATCACTGGATATGGAAGTGCCGGACAGCGTTATACCGGATAAAAATACCGACCTTGCGGTAGATATTCTGAAGCCGAAATTGTTGATGGTAGAACCGAATCTACCAAGTACTCAGCGCGATAGTAATCATACAGATTATAGCGCAAACTCCCGGCTTCCACTAGCGCTTGGCGTCAAAGCCATTGGGGGGCAACCTGACCAGAATCCAGAAGCCAGAAGCCTGAAACCTGAAAAAAATAAACTGGTTACAAAATCTCCGCTGCCAGCTCTGGCAGAAGCTGCAAAGGTGGTGACAGGCAGTATAATTCCGAGTCAGCAGACTTCTGATAGTGCGGTTGCCGAACCGCCAGCCCTTGATACTGCACCTGTACAGCCTAAAATTATTGCGCTGGAGAAAAGGGAAACAAAGGAAGCAGCCAAGCCAGTGCCTGTAGCAGCAGTGGCTGCGGTTGTGCCTGCTCCACCGCCACTGGTTTTACCTGTAGCACCACCAGTTGCAGAGCCAACGGCGCGTGCAATGCCCGAGGTTGCGGCAGCAGAAATAAAAACTCCCACACCGCCCCAGGTTGAAAGCACGATTCCTGATGAAAGGGAAGTAACCAGAAAGCTGAACATCACGCAGAATCTGCAACCAGTTGCCCCGGTGATTGAGCGAATCGCGCAGGTTAAGCCGGGGGAGGCGGTGGAATCACGGTTTACCATAGGGGATGTAGACAAACCGGCCATTAATGAGCCACTTGTTCTGCGTTCAGCCCTCACCAGCGGGGTGGAGGGGCAGGAACCGCAGGATAACATAACCGGCGGCAAAAAGCGCCAAGGTAAGCTTTATTACTTCACTGAAGTTTCTAACCTGAGCGGTCAGACGGCTTATCACCGCTGGTATCTGGGGGATAAATTACTGGCGGATAAAAGGCTGGAGATTGGCAGCGGCAAATGGCGCGCCTGGAGCAGCATCCGCGTCCCTCCATCTACTGAGCCACTCCGCCTTGAAGTAGTAGATTCTGATTTTAAAATAATCGCTACTGAGAAGTTCAGCGCGAATTGAGTGGCTATTTCCTGCTCACCACCCTACAAGTTTAAAAATTGTAGAAATTACAACGGGGGAAACAGCTCCGTAGCATCTCCCACCGCGAGCATAGGGAGCGGAAATCTGAGTAGCGAGCTTGCGAGCGCCAGATTTCCGAGGGGGGAATACCATAGAACAAACCACTACACGGGAATATGCTTCGCTTCACAGTTCCCCCCTCGAAAATTCGGCCTCCGCTTCGCTACGGACGCGAATTTTCTGCTCCCTATGCTCGCGGTGGGAGATTATTTTCTCTCGTTCTTTTTCTCACCAAGTGCAAATCTTTCAATATCTGA
>CAYTOJ010000109.1:0-6242 GCA_964439415.1 uncultured Rickettsiales bacterium | reverse complement strand
CGTGGTGACAAGTTCCGGTTTCTCTTCCTTGATTGTATCCACCAGCTTTTTAATATCCTGCGCTCTGTCCTTATGCGCTACCAGCACTGCATCCTTGGTGGAGACTATTATCAAATCCTCAACCCCCAGGGTGGCGACAACCGGGCCTTCTTCGCTGCGGACATAACAGCCCTTGGTATCGTTCAGGAAGTTCTCACCGATTATTACATTCTCCGCTTCATCTTTCTCAGAAATGCGCCAGAGCGAATCCCATGATCCGGCATCGCTCCAGCCGCAATCAATGGCCACAACCGCCGCTTTATCAGTCTTTTCCATCAATGCATAGTCAATGGATATGCTGGTGGCGCTCAAGTAACTGGCTTCATCCAGTTTGATGAAATCTGATTCATCCTTGCGTTTGATTATGGAGGCTTCGCAGGCGTTCAGCATGTAAGGCTGATACTGCCTGAGTTCGCTGATTAAGGTGTCGGTTGGGAACATGAACATGCCACTGTTCCAGAGGTAATTACCTGCCTCCACAAAGCCCTCGGCGGTTTTTAAATCCGGCTTTTCTGTGAAGCATTCCACGGTGAAGCCTATGCCACGGCCATTTATGGTTTTTCCGGTTTTGATATAACCGTATCCCGTTTCCGCATATTCAGGCTTAATGCCGAAAGTCACCAGATTGCCTTTTTCTGCGAATTCCGCAGCGTAATAAGTTGCTTCAATAAACTCTCTGGTGTTTTTAATAATGTGATCCGATGGCAGGACCAGCATTAAGCCGTCACCGTATTTTTCCTTGATATAAAGCGCCGCCGCAGCGATTGCGGGCGCGGTGTTGCGTTGTTTCGGCTCTATGATTATTTCGGCGGAAGTGACACCAGCAAGCTTCAGTTGTTCAGCCACTAAAAAGCGGTGATCAGCATTGCAGACTATAATGGGTTTTTGAAATCCTGCCTTGAATGCAACGCGGTCAACCGTTTCCTGCATCAGGGTCAGGTGTTTGTCGTTAAGGCCAAGAAATTGCTTGGGGTGAGCTTCCCTTGACATAGGCCATAATCTAGTGCCTATACCACCGGAGAGGATAACGGGGAATATTTTCAAAGTTTTTGCTGATGATAATTTGCTCATATCTGTAACGTCTAAATTTATAGTTTTTATTTTATCCCCATTTGAAGCCCCAAAATAAGGCTATCACTTGCCCGGAACCCGCAAACCATTAGACTTCTTTCTAAACTCGCTGCGGTGAGCAAAATGCGCGAAGCGAGCATCGCAAAAACGCAAGTGTACTTTTGGGTACATGCGGATTTGAGAAGCGTAGCGACAAGCAAGTTTGCCTGCGCAGTAGAGTTTATAAAGAAGTCTATTAAATACGGTTAGCAATAAAGACCCATTATGCATCCTCTTGCTTAAGGTCGGGTAAATACTATGAATGAGAATTAATTCAAAGCATAAATTTTATTACACATAAATTTTCTATAAGATTAATTTCCACAGGGAGATTTCGCACCAAAATATCTATACATATTTTGGTTAATGCATTGATTTATTGAATTATATCTGTTTTTGAAAAATAACTGACTTTAATTTCACAAATGACTTGCGGTATATAACCGTATGAGCGATTCTGGCAACGAAGTACACAAAGAAGCCGGAAAATATCACATCACTCAAAAAATGCCCGCCTTCGGCGATCCGGCCAAATCCAATCACTGAGCCAAGCAGGATTGAAGACAGGCTTAATGACATCCTTGTTTTTCCTTTAAACAGCATTGCAAAGCTTAAGAAATAGAATCCAACAGAGGCATGGCCGGAAACAAATGAGCAATTGCGTTCGCATTGGTCTGTTTTAATAAAAGCCGGGGTAAACTGCTTCAAGCCTCCAAACTCCATGACTTGTGACGGCCTTGCGCGCCCCCAGTTATCCTTAAAAACAGTGTTAACTGTAAGCCCAGGCCCAAGCACCAGGCTAACCATCAGGAATAAAAGCACTCTCAGCGGTGCTTTTTCAAACTTTGAGTTTTTAAAGCGATGGTAAAGACAGTATAACAACACTGTTAGTAAACAGGTGATAACTATGTACACAATCCATGGCACTGCATTGTGTATAAAGCTGATAACCACATTGTTTTTAAGCCAGAATCCGCCACGCTCCGCATCGTAGAGCATATTGGATGTTATTATGTCGGCCTCAGGGTATAATATAAAGAACGCCGCCAAGCACAGAAAAGCCATTATAATAATTTTCATGGTTCTTTTTTAACAGGAGTGACTGACAGCTCGCGGATTAAATCGCGCTGTGCATCCGCCGCCGGTGCGCCGCGACCTGCCGCCAGCACAGTACCAAATTGCCGCAGGTCTATACTTTCACCCGCGTTGATTTTATCATTGAATTCATTGTAGATTTCCCGCGCTATTCGTATATAACAGTATATTCTGTCATTATACACGTTTTTTCCGTGCAGCAGCAACAGGAGTTCGCCGTCCGGATCATCTGCGCCTATCTGGCCGAGTGTCTGAGTTGTCCAGTTACCTGGCATTTTTATTCTGCTTTCCGTTGCGTAAGAAATAGTCTCTGCTAGCTAAATCGCTTTAACTGTATAAAATTATCAGTAAAATTTAAAGTAATCATTAAGTTAGACTAGTAAAGTATTAACCTTTGGTTGTGTTGGAAAGTATTATTAAAATACCAGTTGATTTAAGCAGGGAGGAAGCCGCGCAGGAACTGACCCGCCTGGCGGCAGAGATAGCGCGGCATGATGCGCTGTATTACCGCCATGACGCGCCGGAAATCAGTGATGCTGAATATGATGCCTTGCGCAGGCGGAATGAGGAAATAGAGAAGCTGTATCCTGACTTAGTTCTGGCGGACAGTCCATCCCGCAGAATCGGGGCGCGGCCATTGGAAGGGTTCGGCCAGATACAGCACTCCCGCCCGATGTTATCACTGGCAAATGCTTTTGATTACGAGGACGTAACCGGATTTCTGGCAAAAATTAACCGCTTTTTGGATCGCGTTACGGACACGCCGATAACTCTATTTGGCGAGCCAAAGATTGATGGCCTCTCCTTTTCAGCCCGTTATGAGAATAACATGCTGGTTCATGCCGCAACCAGGGGGGACGGCTACACGGGGGAGGATGTAACCGGAAACGTGCGCACCATAAAGGACTTTCCCGCGAAAATAGATTCCGGAATCAGTGCTGGTATTATGGAAGTGCGGGGGGAGATTTATATGTCCCGCTCTGATTTTACTGCTTTGAATAAAATGCGGGAGGAAGCTGGCGAAGCACTGTTCGCCAACCCACGCAATGCGGCGGCGGGGTCGCTCCGGCAACTGGATAGTAGAATCACTGCCAGTCGTAACCTGAAATATTTTGTTTATGGAGTTGGCGAGGTGAGCCAGCCGATGCCCGATTCTCAGCGGGAATTATTAAATTTCCTGCATCAAGCGGGATTTATGGTGAATACACTATCACGGCTGCTTGAAAATGTGGATGAGGTAATGGCTTTCTATAAGGAAATGCAGGCCATGCGTGAAAAGCTAGATTACGAGATAGACGGCCTGGTTTATAAGGTGAACGACATAAAAATGCAGGAGCGGTTAGGGTACGTTAGCCGCAGCCCGCGCTGGGCAATAGCACATAAGTTCGCGGCTGAGCAGGCGGAGACTTTACTTCAGGATATTATCATACAGGTAGGGCGCACAGGGGCGCTAACTCCCGTTGCGGTGCTGGAGCCGGTGAACCTGGCCGGTGTTACGGTCTCCCGCGCTTCACTGCATAATGAGGATGAAATCAGGCGCAAAGATATACGCATAGGCGATACAGTAATGTTGCAAAGGGCTGGGGATGTAATACCCCAGATTACCGGGGTGAATTTAAAACTGCGGCCTGATAATACACATGAATTTGTATACCCGAATGTTTGCCCGGTATGCGGCAGTAATGCGGTGAGGGAGGAAGGAGAGGCAGTCACCCGCTGCACTGGCGGCCTGGTGTGCCAGGCGCAGGCGCTGGAGCGGCTCCGGCATTTTGTATCCCGCGAGGCATTTGATATTGAAGGGCTGGGAGATAAACAGACGGAGTTTTTTTATCAGTTGAATCTTATCCGCACCCCAGTGGATATTTTTAAATTAGAAGAACGCGATGCAGTGCAGGAAAAAAAGCTCGCCACGTTTGAGGGCTGGGGGGAGAAATCAGCGACTAATTTATTTGCAGCCATAAATAAACGGCGAAGCATATCGCTGGAAAGGTTCCTCTACGCTTTTGGCATAAGGCATGTTGGCGCTGTTACCGCTCGCCTGCTTGCCAGCACTTTTATGAATATTGATGCCCTGCTACAGGCGGCAGTGATGCTGGATTTCACGCAAATTCTATGCGATATTGACGGCATCGGCAGCAAAGTGGCAAATTCCATTGCAGCATTCTTCGCCGAGCCGCATAATGTAGAAAT
Source organism: uncultured Rickettsiales bacterium (assembly GCA_964439415.1). Classification (GTDB taxonomy): domain Bacteria; phylum Pseudomonadota; class Alphaproteobacteria; order Rickettsiales; family CAZAGG01; genus CAYTOJ01. The sequence goes on along the minus strand of CAYTOJ010000109.1, from coordinate 1,808 downwards.
AATAAAAGATTTGCTAGTATATATTAATGTTCAGCCATTCGTGGCAAATATCAGTACATCCACCCATATGGGAAAAAGCATTATATTCACCGGGAGTTTATCTGCCATGTCCCGGGCGGAGGCCAAGGCAAAAGCTGAAGCTATCGGCATGAAGGTTGTATCAAGTATTTCCAGCAAAACTGATTATATAGTAATCGGTGAGGATGCTGGCTCTAAAGCTGCGAAAGCAAAAGAACTGGGTGTAAAAATATTATCCGAAGAAGAATGGCTGGGAATGCTGGCGGTATAGGGTTGGAGGGGATCTACCTTCCGAATGCATTGCTGGAAGTATGACTATGGCCGTTCATTGAAATAAGTTTTTTGCCTATGAGGGGTTCACCGAAGGCATTATCCTGTATCCATTGACCGGGGTCATTTAAAATGGCGTGCTCTTCACTTTCAACCGCTTTCCACCATGGTGTTTGCTTAATATTGCTATGGCGATTAGCAAATGCGGCTATAAGCTTGACCAGGGTTGGTGGGTGAATATTGCCTGGTAGTGAGTGTTTATTGTCAGGCTGCCTGTGATTATAAGTTTTATCGTGTATAGCTGATATTGACGGGAGCAACTGTGTGGAATCAACCGCTCTACCACATATGGTAAGCGCATCCAGGCCGCTGCCTGCAAAACCTGTTTGATGGCTTGCCAATGCCCGATCGCAGATAGGGTCAAAACACAAACAAAAATCCGCTGGCTTTCCAGCCGCTTCTAGCATTGCCGTTGCGGCTTTGGCCTCCAGCCCGGATTTTGAATGGCCTGAGACTATTCTGGTGATTTCCGGTCTGGGGTAACCATGCGCCGTTAGTTTACTGCTGATGTATGCTTCTATTTCCTCCTCACTTTTGGTCAGGTAATCAGCTAAAACAGTGATTTCATCAGCGTTCATGCCACTGCGTGCGTGCCGGAGGCCTGTAATAAAATCAGACAATCCATCCGCACCCATTGCCCCAACAGTGAAGCCGTGTTTCATTGCATGGTTTATGTTGCCATTGTGGGTGGATTCCTGCCGCTGAAGCCAATTACGCAGCTCATCCGCTGCATTCCGTACCACATTGCGAACAACATTGCCATGTACGTTATAAGCAGGGTTGCCTACTTGAGTTCCAAGAAAGTTATAAAAAACTGTAAGATTCGGTTTGGATTTATCTGACAGGTCAAGTTTTACCGTGGTGACTGCATCAAGTGTTGTTTTGTCATCGTAACATTCTATATCTTTAACGGTGCATACCCTGCCATGCCTGGTGTTATGAATGGCAGTTTCCCCTTTAGGCAGAAATACATTCTGGTCGCCGTAACCAAGATCCAACGTTTCGCAGTGATAATAACCCAGAGTTTCAGATGCAAGATGCCTTAATGGCTTTTTCCCCTTATCCAGGATAGGATTCAAAGAGTAATAAAGATCCTTGATAACATCTAGCCTTTCAACCACCAGCCTGTTGAGTTGCGGTACTGTCCACCTCCCGGTCAAATGGATAACTTCTGGTTCTGTCTCAAGCTTATTAACAAAACTCATGGTGGCCAGTTATTATATGTTAGAGATTTATATTAATCTCTATTTATATTTTAAAGTGCCAAGTGGTTTTGTAATATAAACTTTTTGTTACATGAGTTTTGATTATATACCGCTATCGTTTGAAGAGTTGAAATTATTTATGTCAATCCGGCGGTATATCTTTTATTTGTTGAGGGGGGGCGCACCCCCTGGCTAATACCCCCGCCCTAGCTCGCTGGCGCAGGTGGCTCCACGCCAGATGTCGACTCTTGACCT
>CAYTOJ010000108.1:0-6373 GCA_964439415.1 uncultured Rickettsiales bacterium | reverse complement strand
ATTCATCCCATATTGGGTGCAGATACTGCGGGGTGAAGCGGCGGCGGAATGCAGTGATAACCTGAATAGTTGCAACATCCATTTGCGATGTAATATCAAGGTGGTAACCAAAATCACTTAGTTTCTTCTGCACAATGCCGATATAACCGTTATCATCACCCGCACGGGCAATTATCCGGCCACCACTTTTTACTGAATATTCCGCCCCCGGCCAGATGGCAAAGCCGTTATCTGCCAGCATTTTCCAGTTGAACAGCTCGCCAGGGTCTTCCTTTCTGGCAGGGGCGATATCGCTATGCGCAACCACATCTCTGACGCGGATGTTATGGCGGGAGAAAATCCCCTCCATAAGTTTTAGCAGAGCATTCATCTGCTCATCCGGATATGGTATATAACCATATTGATGGCCGGGGTTGTGCAGTTCAATGCCAATGGAAAAATCATTCACATTCGCCCGTCCAGCCCAGTTGCTAACCCCGGCGTGCCAGGCTCTTTTTTCTTCATCTACCAGGCTGTACGCATCACCGTTCATATCCAGCAGGTAGTGGCAACTAACCTTGGATTCAGGGGATGTTAAGCGGTCAAGGGCATCAGCAAAGTTCTTCATGCCGGTATAATGCAGCACCACTGTATCCGGAGCTTTCCCACCCGGCCTGTCATTAAAATTAGGTGAAGGACAACTGGTATTGATCACAGAATGCTTTGCCCGGTTTTCTGCCAGTCGCTAACAAACGCAGCCAGCCCTTTTTCGGTGAGTGGATGATTGAACAATTGCTTGATAATAGGTGGCGGCGCGGTGATAACCTCAGCCCCGATAAGCCCGGCCTTGACGATGTGTACGGGGTTACGCACTGATGCCACCAGCACTTCAGTGGTAAAATCAGGATAATTGGCGTAAATCTGGCATATATCCTGTATCAGTTCCATACCATCAGTTGAGATATCATCGAACCTGCCAACAAACGGCGAGACAAAAGTCGCCCCTGCTTTAGCCGCTAGAATGGCTTGCCCTGCGGAGAAGCACAGCGTTACATTCACCATCAGCCCTTCCTGACTGAAGGTAGCGCAGGCTTTTATTCCAGCCGGGGTGAGTGGAACCTTGATGCAGACATTCTCAGCTATTGCTGCAAGTCTCTGCCCCTCTAAAATCATGCCTTCATAATCAGTGGCGGCAACCTCCGCACTGACTGGGCCTGTGGTGAGCTTGCAGATTTCCGCAATAGTTTTTAAAAAATCGCGCCCTGATTTTGCGATGATGCTGGGGTTAGTTGTTACGCCATCCACCAGGCCAAGCTCCGCCAGTTCTTTAATCTCGTTTATATCGGCACTATCTACAAAAAATTTCATATGGCTTTTCCTGCTTTCCAGAGCTTTTAGAGGGCGGTTTGATAAAAGGCAAGAATGAGAAGCCCAACCGCAATTCGATAATAACCAAAGACAGTAAAGTCATGGCGGGCTATGTACCTGATCAGCCATTTAACCACAATGAAACCAGAAATAAATGCGGATATGAAGCCGACCCCGATAATCAAAGCGTCACTTTTTCCTAGCTCATGAAAATTCTTCATTAAATCATAAGCACTGGCGGCAAATATAGTGGGAATAGCAAGAAAGAATGAAAACTCAGCCGCTGTTTTGCGGTTAAGTCCCAGTACGAGCGAGCCGATTATGGTAGCGCCACTGCGCGATACACCCGGTATCAAGGCCAGGCATTGAATCAAGCCAATTAGAAGAGCAATTTTAATAGGTATACTGGCAAGATCGTTAATTGTAGAGCCGCTTTTCTTTCGGTATTTTTCAACCGCTATAATTATAACACCGCCAATGGCCAGCATTATTCCTACTACCACAGGATTGAACAGATGCTCCTTTATATAGCCATGAAATGCAGCACCCAGAATCAGCGCAGGCAGTACGGATATTGTCACACCTGCGGCAATAGCGCGGGATTCCTGCTTTTTATGCAGTGTCGTGGCAATGTCCAGCAGCCTGGCGCGGTAGAGCCAGCACACAGCCAGTATTGAGCCTAGCTGGATTACCACTTCAAAGACTTTACCTGGAGGGGTTTTAAAGCCAAGTATATCAGTTGCCAGAATGATATGCCCGGTGGAGGATACTGGGAGAAACTCAGTCAACCCCTCCAGAATGCCAATCAGCAGGGCAGGGAGGATTTGATTGAAAAAATCCAAGAGCCTTTAAGCTCCCCTCAGTTTGATAGCATCCAGTGCGCCTATAGCCGCTACTTTCAGAATATCCGAAACACTTGCACCAAATTGCAGAATCTGTACCGGTTTCACTAGGCCGTTCAGAATCGGCCCGATGACCACACCACCGCCCAGTTCCTGCATAAGCTTGGATGAGATATTAGCCGAATGCAGCCCAGGCATTATCAGCACATTGGCAGGGCCGGAGAGGCGGCTGAAGGGGTAGAACTTTTTAAGTTCAGGGTTCAGCGCAACCTCAGCGGACATTTCACCATCAAATTCAAAGTCCACCTCACGGCTGCTTAAAATGCGTATGGCATCGCGGATTCGTTCAGCTTTCTCGCGCATGGGATTACCGAAGCTGGAGTAAGAAAGCAGTGCCACTTTGGGTTCATGCCCAAGTTCCCTGGCGCGTCTTGCCGTCTGGATAGCAATATCTGCTAAGAGTTCCGCCGATGGAAGCTCATGAATAGTGGTATCGGAGATAAATACCGTGCGCCCTTTAGCCAGCAGTATGGATAGACCAAAGGATGAGCCTCGTTTCTCCAGATCAATTACACGCCTTATATCGTCATAAGTATCATAATAGCTGCGCGTAAGGCCGGAGACTAATACATCACCATGCCCCAATGCCAGCATACAACTGGAGAAAATATTACGGTCGTTCTTCACCAGCCGGGCAGAATCCCGCAGTAGCAGGCCACGGCGGTGTGTGCGCTTATAGAAGAAATTTACATATTCCTCAACATGCGGGCTGGTGAGGGAGTTGGCTATTTCGATATCCTTCAATTTACCCATTCCCATGCGATCCAGTTGTTCCTGGATACGGGCATCACGGCCAACCAGTATGGCTTTGCCGTAGCCGTTATCCCGCCAGGCGATAGCGGCGCGAATTGTACGTTCCTCTTCCCCTTCTGCGAATATCACAGTTGTAGGGTTAGATTTCAGGCGCTCAAATATCAGGCTGACAATATTGGATGTAGGGTCAAGGCGGGAGCGGAGCTGATTGCGGTAACACTCCATATCCTGAATATCACGACGCGCCACTTTAGTTTTTATGGCTGCCTGCGCTACCGCTACCGGCACTGTAGTAATAAGGCGCGGATCAAAGGGCGTAGGGATAATATAATCCGGCCCATAGCGCAGTTTTTTACCCTGGTAGGCGGCGCATACTTCATCCGGTACATCCTCCCGCGCTAAAGCTGCAATGGCTTCAGCCGCTGCCATTTTCATATCTTCATTTATCTCCCTTGCCTGCACATCCAGCGCGCCACGGAATATATATGGAAAGCCCATAACATTATTCACCTGGTTGCTATAATCAGACCTTCCGGTTGCGATGATTGCATCTGGCCGGGCGGCTCTGGCCTCAGCCGGGGTGATTTCAGGATCAGGATTCGCCATAGCGAATATTATCGGTTTCGCCGCCATGTGTTTAACCATTTCCGGGGTGAGCGCGCCTTTTGCGGAAAGGCCTATAAACACATCAGCGCCGTTTAAAGCTTCCTCCAGGGTGCGTGCATCAGTTTCCACAGCGTGGGCTGACTTCCACTGGTTCATCTGCTCAGTCCGCCCTTTGTAGATAACCCCGCTTTTATCGCACATAATGGCATTCTCATGCGGCAGGCCGTAGCTTTTTATCAGCTCCAGGCACGCTATCCCAGCGGCTCCCGCCCCGTTCATAACCACTTTCATGGTTTTAAAATCCCTGCCTGTTACATCGGCAGCATTGATAAGCCCGGCCAGTGTGATGATAGCTGTTCCGTGCTGATCGTCGTGGAATACCGGAACATCCATCAGGCTTTTGAGCTTCTGCTCAATAATGAAGCATTCGGGTGATGCTATATCCTCAAGGTTGATCCCGCCCCAGGTAGGCCCCAGAAGCTTCACGCAGTTCACGAATTCATCAATATCAGTGGTGTCCACTTCTATATCAATAGAGTCAATATCAGCAAAGCGTTTGAACAGAATCGCCTTGCCTTCCATCACCGGTTTGGAGGCAAGAGCACCCAGATTCCCCAGCCCCAGCACCGCCGTACCGTTGGAGATCACCGCCACCATATTGCCCTTGGATGTGTACTTATATGCAAGGTCAGGGTTTTTCTGAATCTCCAAACATGGAACCGCTACGCCCGGTGAATAACCTAGCGACAAATCCCGCTGCGTCATCAGCGGTTTGGTGGGGAGGATTGAAATTTTGCCGGGCTTGCCTTCACTGTGGAATGCTAAAGCCTCTTCAGGGGTTATCTGTTCAATATCGCTCATGGAGTGCAGTTGCCTGGAATTTTATCTGGAATTGCTATTGGTTTAAATTGTTGTATAGAGTGGTGTTTCTTAAGTCAAAAACATAGATGCAACTTATCTCGCACTGCAACACGAAAGTACAAAATCGTAATTTATCTGGTATTCTGGTCTGGATGTTCATTGCTTGTCTCCCCTCCCGTTTACGGGGGGGGATTAAGGGAGGGGCATGTGTTGCTACTACCGTAAAGTTGCCCCCCCCTAGCCCCCTTTGTGCCCGGGAGGGGAAGCCGATAGGTAATACCTTTACTTTTATAGTTGTACATAATCAGTCAGTCCCGGCATGAGATTGGCAGTCAACAATAGAAGCTCTATTATTCCAGGCACTGGCCTGGCGCTAGGGTTTACGGTGTTTTACATCTCGTGCATCGTGCTGATTCCTCTCTCCGCCCTGGCGGTGAAAAGTTTTGCCGGTGGGTGGGATGGATTCTGGCAGGCAGTTAATGAGCCAAGAGTTATTAGCGCATATAAATTCAGTCTGGCTTGCTCACTTGCAGCGGCGGTAATCAGCGCGGTTTTTGGTACGCTATGCGCCTGGGTGCTGGTGCGTTATGAATTCCCCGGCAAAAAAGTGCTGGATGCGATGGTGGATTTCCCATTCGCGCTGCCCACAGCCGTTGCGGGAATCGCCCTTACCACACTATTCGCGCCGGATGGTTATATCGGCGTTTTGTTTGAAACGTTCGGCATTAAAATAGCCTATGCCACGCCTGGGGTAGTAATCGCCCTGGTATTTATCGGCCTGCCGTTTGTAACGCGCACAGTTCAGCCGGTGCTGGAGGATTTTGACAGGGAGGTGGAAGAAGCCGCCCAGTCCCTCGGCGCAACTAAATGGCAGGTATTCGCCAGGGTTATAATGCCAAATATTCTACCTGCGGTTATTACCGGGTTCGCTATGGCTTTTGCGCGAGGGTTGGGTGAGTATGGATCAGTTATTTTCATATCCTCCAACCTGCCGATGCAGACGGAAATAACGCCACTGGTGATTTTAGTGAAGCTGGAGCAGTACGATATAGCGGGAGCAAGCGCCGTAGCCCTGGTGATGCAGATTATATCATTCGCGCTGCTGCTGCTTATAAGCTTCTGCCAGAAACTACTGCGGAGGGATCTGGAGTGAAGTACTGCAAGCCATTACTCATCCTCGCGGCGGCGGGTGTTATTATCGGGCTGATAGCACTGCCGGTGCTGCTTATTTTTGTTCAGGGGTTATCATCAGGTTTTAAGACTTACATGGATAATATTACCCATGCGGATGCTATTTCATCAATAAAGCTCACCCTGCTGGTAGCATTAATCGCCGTGCCACTGAACGCAGCCTTCGGCCTGGCGGCGGCCTGGGCTATCACCCGGCGGGAATTTCGGGGAAAACGCCTGCTTAACACCTTAATTGATATTCCGTTTTCAGTATCCCCGGTGATATCCGGGCTTATATATGTGCTCATCTACGGCGCAAATGGCTGGCTGGGTGGCTGGCTGAGCAGCCACGGGATGCAGCTTATATTCGCCGTGCCGGGTATAGTTCTGGCTACGGTTTTTGTGACGCTGCCGTTTGTAGCGCGGGAGCTTATCCCCCTGATGCAGGAACAGGGCAGGGAGGAGGAGGAGGCAGCGATTCTGCTAGGAGCATCCGGCTGGCAGACCTTTTTCAAGATAACACTGCCGAATGTGAAATGGGCGCTGCTGTATGGCGTGCTGTTGTGCAACGCCAGAGCAATGGGTGAGTTCGGGGCGGTATCGGTAGTATCCGGCCATATCCGCGGCCAGACCAACACCGTACCCCTGCACGTTGAGATACTTTATAACGAATATAACTTCCCCGCTGCTTTCGCGGTTGCGTCCATCCTCACCCTCCTCGCCCTGGTAACTTT
>CAYTOJ010000107.1:0-6425 GCA_964439415.1 uncultured Rickettsiales bacterium | reverse complement strand
CGCTTGACGCAAAAACGCGATGGCGAGGCGGTCACGAGGCCTTTGCCCTTAAGATGCGCCAGGATGCGTCCCACTGTGCGCGGGCTGAGTTTCATCTGGTGGTCACGCTGGAGGATTACAGCCAGTTTATCCTGTCCATAGGTGGGATTGATCCGGCGCAGACGCAGGACAAGTTGTTTTTCGGCCTCGCCCCAACGTGGCTTATTCTGCCGCTTTCTGGCTTTAGAAGGCGGAGCGATGCCCCGTTGCAGCTTCTGTAGTGCTGCGCGTGAACGATAATACGATGCCCGGGAAAACCCGGCAAGACGTGCACAGGCAGCGTCATCCAGCTCCTCTGCCTTGAGCGATTCCCAGTGCTCTATCCGTTCCCGATGCTTGCGGCCAAGAGCCTCAAGCGTTTCTTGTGTACGTGTGTATGCATATAGTTTATAGATGTTTCTGTGTAGAGATTTGATCTGCATAAGGCCTCATGATGAAGTTGTTACATACTCCTTATGAGGCCTTTTTTGTTGCCAGGCTATGGATAACGGCGATGCGAGACCAGCGTAATTAAAGCGCGCTCACATCGCCGTTACCCACAGCCTGCAAACGTCTCACTTCTGCTTGGCCGAGGACAGGTCTATATATGTAACTCCCAGGTATCGGTACTGCCTCTCGGCTTCCCCCACCGGGCACAAAGGGGGCCAGGGGGGGGAATCTTTCTTCTTTCCATAGTACCATCCCATTCCCCCCCCCTTAATCCCCCTATGCTCGCGGTGGGGAAGACAAGCAATGTACAACCAGACCGGCAGACCTGGGGAGTTACCTATATATTTTGCGCACGCCATCCCCCTTCGCTAAAGCTCCGGCGGACACACCCGCCAACCCGTGCGCATTATGTCTATGAATCGCTTTTCATACTCATAGCTTTGATGAACTCAGAGCGGCCACCTTCTGCTGCGTTTTCCAGCAGCATGTCCAGCGTTGGCCTTATGCTGGCATGAATCGCAAGCTGGAACGAGAACATCCCAGGGGAGATTTTAATCAACAGGTTGTTAAGCCCCAGCAGAGCCATACTTAGTTTTCTGTTTTTTATAACAAATGGTATCGGTACGGGAATGCCCTTAATCTCCAGCACATTAAAGCCCTGGTACTTCAGCATCCGGCATATGGAACTTAAGGTGAACAAACGCTTATGGAAATGTGCAAGAATACCGCGTCTGCCATAATTAAACTGCCCCAGAAGAAGCATAAGCCTGACCGGCAGGAACCCGATATTACCGATGGTTATTATAACTTCCGGAGAATCCCGCACTACCATATCCCTGATTTGCCGCAGGAATTTTTCAGGTGTGGATGTATTACTCAGCATATCCAGCAGTATTATATAATCAGCGGGGGGCAAATCCTGCGGGTCGGCAGTCCATTTATCTACATCCAGAACCGCAAAATTCTCAAAATATGAGGCATCTTCCGGGATTGCTGAGCCATAGCCAAATACCCGGCAACCTTTAGCGGTCAGCTCATACGCCACCGTGGTTAAATCTTCGCCTATGCATATCACACGGCTGCCTGGCCTTACCTTTGCAATGGCGTAACTATGGCTGCTATCAAAGTTGGTTTTTACCGGGTTGTATACGTTACGGTTATAATCAAATTTAGGATCATAAAAGATATGATACTTCTGCACGCGGGAACGAAAAGTGGAGAGAATAATAGCTAAAGCGTATTTAATGCCGTTTACATGGCATACCTCATCGCCATAACGGGTCGGTATCGGAATTTCCTCAATTTTGTAGCCAGAGTCGGAAAGCTGAATCAAAATATCAGTATCAAAATCGAATCCGTCGGCATTACAGTGAAAAGGTATGCTTTTCAATGCAGCCACTTTGTACGCCCTGAAGCCTGTGTGGAACTCACTTAAATGTGTGCCAAGCACAAGATTTTGCAGTCTGGTGAGAATAATATTTCCAGCAAATTTATAAAATGGCATACCGCCCTTTAATGCATCCCTTTTGCGCACCATGCGAGAACCCAGAGCAGCATCCGCACCACTGTTTATTTTGTCGAACAGTTCAGGCAGTTTCTCTGGCGGGTACTGCGCATCACCATGCAGCAGTGCCACCATATCGAAGTCATTTCTGATGGCATAACTATAGCCAATCTTCTGATTGCCGCCATACCCCTGGTTTTTCGGATTGCGTAGTATCCGTAAGAATTTCCCTGTCTCCAGCATGAACTGATTACACTTAAGCGCGGTTGCATCGCTTGATGCATCATCCACCACTAAAACTTCGGTATCATATGCAGCACCATTCCATATTTCCTCGGGGATGCGGGATAGAACCTGAGTGATGCTGGTTTCAGCATTATAAGCTACAATAAAAACCAGAGCCTTCTTTTTGCTCATATAAGAGCCGCTCAGATTCTTATCTCTACCATACTTGAGCGTCTGATATTGCGCATATACTTACGGGATTCAAGTTCAGCCTTACGGTTGAATATTGCAGAGCGGACGTGGTTTTTCTCCTCCTCCGGCAAGCTTAAAGTGCGCTTGCAAACCATGATAACCTTTATCGCATCCCCACTCTGGAACGGCATGGTTTTTTCACCCACGCTAAGACGTGCCAGCCTGCTGCGTTCAGATTCATCTATTGCTGAATAATTCAGCTTAGTTCTGGATTTTACATCCGCGCCATCAATTTTCTCTACTGCGTTTCTAAAATCATTACAGGTGGTATATTTTGCGGTTTTCTCGCCTATTTCCGCTATTTTTTTTGCAGATTCATCGGAAGTTCCTTTAGATTCCATTGGAAATACCGCCTCCTCAATATCCAGTGTGATTCTGGAGAGTGAATCACCGGACTGCTTCCGCTTAGATTTAAGCTTGATTATATGATAGCTATCGCTGGTTCTTATCGGCTCCGATACCGCTCCATCCTGCAAGTCAGACAATACCTTAGCTATTTCTGAATCCACCAGATCCTGCGTTACCCATCTGTCACCACCTGCATTTTCCTCCTGCTGTGATTTATTGGAAAACTCCCGCTGGAATGCCTCAAAGGAACCGCCACCACGGATGCCGCTATAAACCTTCTTAGCCACCTCCCGTACCTGTGTTTCTGATTCGGAAGAATATACCGGCATAACTATTTCTGAAATCAGATATTCATCTCTACTCAGGCTGTTGCCGGAGGCTTCTATCGCGTCCAGCACCTCTTCGTCAGACACTCTGATTTTTGGGCGCACTTTCTGCGACAGCAGTTTGTTCCACAATAGCTGCCCGCTAACTTGCTCCCGCAAAGTATTTATACTTACCCCGCGTGAATCCAGCTTTGTCCTTAGCAAACTTATATCAGAGCCGTTACGCGCAGCTATAGTCTCCAGTGCCTTGCTTAGCTCCGCTTCAGATACTGAAACCCCCTGCCTGGAGGCCTCCTTCTGTGTCAGAATCTCATCCGCAAGGGCGCGGATGATGATTGGCCTGAGCTTCTGCTTAGTCTCCTCATTAAAGGCGAGATTAGAGCCGAGTATCGCCAGCAGAACCCTTTGTTCCAGATCGTAGGATGTTACAGCTTTATCATCTATGGTTGCGACTATCCGCTCCTGAATTGAAGCATTGGCGGATGTCGCCAATAATAATGCGGAGATAAATAACGCAGCAAATTTGAACATATAATTACTCCAGGTTTTTAAGCGCCACTCTGAACAGGAAGGAAGTATTAGGCTTAATATCACGGTCGCGGGTGAATTCGCGTGACATGCCGGTGGTAAGGGTAAGGCATTCATCGCTGTAGACCAGGCCGACGCCGCTGTTGAGCGGCCCACCGATATCAGAGAAATCACGGCGGCCATAGGCACTTATATTCCAGAATTCACCAAGCCTTACACTGCCGTTCACTGCACCTTGTTTTCTATCCCCGATCACCGGATCCTTATTGAACTGGTCGTATTCAAAGCCTACCGCGTACCTGTCAAACCCCAGTGAAGTATTAAGTGAGCCTGCGCTCAAGGCGAGATTATCACGGAGGCGGTAACGGTAACTGGCCTGAAAAGGCCCCGTCTGAAGCTTGGCAAAACCAACATAATCTGTGCTGTTCTCACTCTCCCTGGACAGGTATGATATAACCGGATTTTCATCTGTCACATAACCGCGCCCGAATGCGTAGTCAAAATTACCAAGCCCCGCATAATTCAAGCTACCGCGCAGGCCATAATTAGCACGGATTCCCTGCTCGAAACGGTCAAATCCGGGGAAGCGATCGCTATCAAACAGATTCAGGTAATCCAGTTCCACCACCTGGCTATCCTCATTTGGATTACTCAGTGGATCATAGCCGTTAGGTGCAGCATAAAACGATGCTATCGGCTCAATCACGGATGTCAGCCTGCCGGTGGTGCTGATAAATGGATAGCCCAGCTTCAGGCTGGCCTCGGGTATGGCACGCGCCGCGCCATCATCCGTTATCATCCTGCCATTTTTAAAATAGCTGTAATTATTGGCATTGTAATAATCAGCGCGAACCTGAACCCCGGCCTCATAGGTTAGACCGAACGGTGTTACGCCGGGCAGGCGCGCACCTAATGTTCCGGATGTACGGCTGGTGTTAAGGTCATCATCGCGGGTTAGGGATAACGCATTGGCCTTAGCAAAATACTTCACCCTGCCATCACCCGGGGCAGATTCCTTATAATACGATATTTCAGGCAGCACCAATGGCGTGGAAGCCGTATTGTAATTCTGCCGAAGTCCCTGAAAGCTGATAGTACGCACATTAAGATAATCATGGCTAGCTATTCTGTCAACATACGCCTGGGATGTTAAATAATCCTCATAACCAAAACCATAACGCGCCAGGTAGGTGTCATCGCTGGAGCGTTTGCCGTTAAAGCCCCAGCTCCAGGCATCACTTAAAGCGAAATTACCTACCCCCTCCACATGACCGCGAAACTCATTGCCGCCTATCTGCCGCCCGGTATTATCGCGCTTCTGTGGATTAGTGACGCTACCCTGTAATTTCATGGAACCGCTGTTGTTCAGATAACGATACTCCCCACCCATCACCATGCCTTCCTTGCTGGTATATATAGGCGTTATGGTTGCATCCATATTGGGCTTTATCGCCATAAAAAAAGGCACATCCACCCTTGCTCCAAGTGAATTGGAGCCTTTCCATGTAGGCGTCAGAATCCCTGTTTTAGATGGCGCATCAGGGGTTGGGTGAGTGAAATACGGAGTATAGAGAACCGGCACGCCGTAGACTTCCAGTCTGGCATCCCGATAGGTCATTTTCTGTTTTTCCTGATCCATCTTCACCCGTTTGGCTTTAATGCGCCATAAAGGTGGCTTGGTTGGATCATCCTCACAGATTTTACATGGCGTGTATAAGGCATCATTAAGCTTTACAACATTGCCACCCATGCGCCTGGCACTATCGGATGTGAGCAGGGAGCCATCGGATAGTTTCGCCTTCAGGCTCTCCACTATTCCTTCTTTCAGGTCGTCCTTAAGCTCTACCTTATCACCAAAGTACACCGTGCCATCAGCTTCCATCAGGCTGACATTGCCCGCAGCGGTGACAAGATTCTTATCCTGCTCATACACCACTTCATCAGCGCGTACTATACGGTTATCCTGCATTGCCTGCACATTACCACGGGCGGTTATAATATGGGAATCTTTATCATAATCCATCTCGTCCGCTTCCAGGTAAACGGGCTTTCTTTCCAGACTGCCCTGCCCTTCCATAACTTCAGCGGCCTCTGCAATTCCCGGCGCAAGGTAACACCAGAACAGCGCAAATATTGGCAATAATTTATGTGCTTGATAACTCAAGAAATGCACTTTGCTTTTTATTTTCATCTATCTGAATTGATGTAACGGTTAACGATAAAAGTAAATTAAAAATTATGACGTGTACTACTTGCGTTTCTAAAGTGTGGATTTTTTGCAGTTAAGCAGCTATGCGCAAACATATAAACAGTACGGTGAGGTGGGATGCGCAAATTTGCGGTTTATGCATTATGGACGGTACTGCTTTTAAGCCTGATTGCCGTTGTTATCTGGCATTTTGTTCCGCTGCACCAGGTTGCCGCCACACAAATAAAGCAATACCTGCAACAATACGGCATTGAGATAACACAGCTTGAAATAGAAGATGTATCAGCAAACCGGGCGGTGCTGAGTGGCATAGAAATAGGCCGGAATAACTCTATAAAAATAGCAAAACTGGAGGCGAACTATACCTTTGAGGAAATCAGGAAGGGGCGTTTGCGTAAATTGCAACTGGATGGCCTGGAGGTAAAAGCTTACCAGATGGATGGCAATTGGATGATCGGTGGTTTGGAGCACCTACCTGAACAGCCAGAAAATGAGCAGAACAGCAAAGCGCATGTAGCACTCTTTGACACCGTTTACATAAATTCAATAGTGCCTGGCGAACTGG
>CAYTOJ010000106.1:0-6461 GCA_964439415.1 uncultured Rickettsiales bacterium | reverse complement strand
TCTCGCATATGACATATATAATGCTAGGTAAGTTTATATTAGAATAAATCTAGCTATAGAGGTGTGTATGAGTGTATTTCATGCGGATGATGAAAAAGCTTTTGAAGATGAAGTAATAAAAGCGGAAGGCGCAGTGCTGGTGGATTTCTGGGCTGACTGGTGCGGTCCATGCCGCCAGCTTGCCCCAATACTGGATGATATTGCGGCCACCCGCGGTAATCTTAAGGTAGTGAAGGTGGACATAGTGAAAAATCCGGATTCCCCCAGCACCTATGGCGTGCGTGGCATTCCCACACTTATGCTGTTCAAGGGTGGCGAGCTGAAAGCAACCAAGGTAGGTTCCCTGCCGAAGGCCATGCTGGTTGAATGGCTGGATTCTGTGGCATCATAGTGGACTTACATGATAGATAGGAAAGAAGCTGAAGAAGCGATTCGGGCACTGCTGCATCAGATTGGTGAGAATCCTGAGCGGGATGGGCTTAAAGACACCCCCGCCCGGGTAGTGCGCATGTACAGCGAAGTACTCGGCGGATATGGCGTGGATGCATTGGCATACCTTAAAAAGACCTTTGAGGAGACTGACGGCTACGATGAAATGGTAGTGCTGCGGGACATCCGCTTTGTTTCCATGTGCGAGCATCACATGCTGCCATTTGTTGGGCGCGCCCATGTGGCGTACATTCCGGGGGGGCGGGTGGTTGGCATAAGCAAACTGGCGCGGGTGGTGGATGCACTCTCCCGCCGCCTGCAGATACAGGAGCGTTTAACCACGCAGATAGCAAAGGTTATAGACGAAGCCTTGCAACCAAAAGGTGTGGCGGTGGTGATGGAAGCTGTACACCAGTGCATGACCATAAGGGGTGTAAACCAGCCCGGCGTTTCCATGCAGACCAGCTATAACACCGGAGTTTTCCGCAGTGACCCTAAAACCCGGCAGGAATTTTTCAGCCTGGTAAATTCCCCTTTAAATCCAAATCTGTAATGACCACGCCGCTGGATAATGCCATTTCGCTACTTACACGGCTAATAGCTTTTGACACCGTAAGTGATAAATCCAACCTTGGCATTATTGATTTTATTGCTGATTATTTATCCGGATTGGGCTTTGCATGTTACCGGGTGGAATCAGAAAACAGTATTAAGGCAGGGCTTATAGCGGCTATTGGCGAAGGGGAGGGGGGTATAGCCCTTTCAGGCCATACTGATGTTGTGCCCGTGGTAAATCAGGAGTGGGATAGCGACCCATTTATTCTCAGCCAGCGCGGTAGCCGCCTTTATGGGCGCGGCACTTGCGATATGAAGGGTTTTATCGCCTGCGTTTTATCCTGGTGCGGGCAACTGAATACGCTGCAACTAAAGCATCCGGTTTATCTGGTGTTCTCTTATGATGAGGAGATAGGCTGCCTTAGCGCCGCTAAAATGGCTGGTGCGTTAAAAGACTACTGCTTTAATCCGGATTATATAATCATCGGTGAGCCTACACAAATGCAGCTTGCCACCCGGCATAAGGGCATCCGCACTTTCTACACCAGCGTTAAGGGGAGGGAGGCGCACTCCAGCAATCCTGCCAACGGTGTAAACGCCAATTTCGTCATGGCGCGGCTGATAACAAAGCTGGAGAACCTGCAACAGCAGGTGAAAGCGCAAACTGATAACCGCTTTAATCCACCCTATACCACTTTTAATGTCGGCATAGCGGCAGGCGGGGAGGCTGGTAATATAGTCCCCGCCCATGCAGAAATATGTTGGGAGATAAGGTCATCACCCGAGACTGAGCCAGCAGCGGTAATAAAGGAATTTGAGGATTACTGCTTGCAAGCAGCGGCTGAGTATGGGGCTGAGGTGCATACCAGGGTGCGCTCCAGCGTGCCGGGGCTGATTTCAGATGGGGGGCATGTCAACCGCATTCTGCGTTTGCTTGGCAGCAATCAGGCTGTGGGCGTGCCGTTTACTTCGGAGGCTGGTATATTCAATAACGCCGGAATCCCCGCAGTGGTGCTGGGACCCGGTTCTATTGAACAAGCCCATAAGCCCAATGAGTTTGTGGAAATCAACCAACTGGAGCAATGCCTGAAATTCCTGAACTCCCTGGAAGGGGAGTTGATCTGAAAGACCCCCTTGTGCCCAAGTCTAGTCGAGCAAAAAAGCAAAAGGGCAAGCGATACTATCATTTGCAATGTAGTAAGCTGATGAGGATGGAGCCGCGATAGAACTGGCTCCCGTAGCGCAGGACCCTATATAAGGGTGCATACTTCGTACTTTACCTATCCCGGGGATACCATCGTCTATTTTTTTATCAATATTGAATGCATCGACAGGTTTAAGCACAGGGTTAGCGGTAATATCTGTAGTTTCTTTACCAAACCATAAGAAATTTCCATAGTTCCCATTCCAGTAATTTGCATTGCCAGACTGGGGGGAGCTGACATAAAAGAAAGTATATCCAGCTTTTGATATAGCTTTGGAACCTGGAACATTAGTGCCAATAATAGAATGATAAGCTACGTTGCTAGTACCATTAAGCCCTGTAAAGCTACCAGGATACACCCCCGCAGCCGCCATGTGCTTCCATGCTTGATAAATCTCCCCGGTAGCGCTCACGGCAGCAGCGGATTCTAAAGTTTCATCCCCATCGCCATTAGTCTCGCCGGAAAGGTAAGTGGAGATGTTATAACAGTCCCCTGGGATGCAGTTGTATTTGAGGTAGAAGGCATTCATAGCGGTCATTATCTGTTCCCGCTCACTGATGATTTTACCAACCTTGGCCGCTTTTATCAAATCCGCCCCGGCGAGAATTCCACCAACTAATAAGCCAATTATCACCAGAACAATTGAAAGCTCAACCAGCGTAAAACCAGCATTTTTGCCCTTGACAGTACCTAAAAGCCCGTCAACCTTTTCTGGCTTCTGGCTTCTGGCTTCTGGCTTCTGGCTTCTGAGTGCGCATTCATTCTATTCCTCTGGTATTAAAGTGAACTTTAAATGTATACCAGTAAATATATGGTTAATGCGATTTGGCTGCCCTTATTCATAGGTTGGAAAAATGTATTGTGCGCAGCATTTTTATACTGATAAACTCCGCAAAAATTAGAAGGGCTGAGTATGAATTTTAAAGGCACGCTCGCGGTTGTATCACTGACCGCAGGTTTTGTAATTACTGGCATTAATGCAGGCAATGCCGCTGAGGATAAGCCTTTAACCCGTGACGATGTGCGGCAGATTGTGAAGGATTATATCCTGGATAATCCCGATGTAATAGAAGAATCCTTCCGCCGTAAGCAGAGGAAGGACATGGAAGATCGTATGAGCAAGGCCAAGGAAAATATCGTTAAAAGGAAGGATGAAATATACAAAAATCCTATGGCTCCGGTTGTTGGCAGCGGCACGAAAGAAGTTGTATATTTCTTTGACTATAACTGCGGTTACTGCAAGCGAGCATTCGGTGTTATCAAGGAAGCCCTGGCCAGCAACAAGGATTTAAAAGTAATCTTCAGGGAGCTTCCGGTGCTGGGGCCATCCTCAGAACTGGCAGCGCGTTATGCCCTGGCGGTTAACAAGGTGAATAAGGATAAGTATTTTGAGTATCACACCCAGTTGATTGAAATGCCGGGTGAAAAAACGGATGAAGCGCTGACTGATCTGGCTAAAAAAGTTGGTATTGATGAGAAAAAACTGAAAGAAGCTCTGGCGGATAAGCAGATAACTGAGTACCTCCAGAAAGAACGTGAACTGGCTGCTGATTTAGGTATTCAGGGTACTCCCGGCTTTATATTCGGCTCTGAACTTATCCCGGGGTTTATTGATAAAGCCGCTTTTGATGAAAAAGTAAAAGCGATGAGTTCCGGCGATAAAGACGGTAAAGATAAAGAGAAAAAGAATTAGACTTCTTTCGAAACTCGCTGCGGTGAGCTTTAGTAGCGAAGCGAGCATCGCAAAGCGTAGGCGTGAAGAAAACGCTGAAAGCGTTTTTAGCCTTAGCCAAGTGTACTTTAGGGTACATGCGGATTTGAGAGCTAAGCTTAGCTTGCAGATGAGTAAACCTCATTTGTGTAGCTTAGCGCAGCCAGCGACAAGCAAATTTGCCAGCGCAGTAGAGTTTGGAGAGAAGTCTGCTAAAGTTCTCCGGTTTTTTGCGCGTGTGTTATGAAGTCTTTGCTAAGGAAGATATACCTGCGGCGTAACTACATTGCGGTATTGCACGATGCCGTAATGGCGGGTTTCAGCTTTTACATCTCGCTGTATCTGCGTTTTGGCTACGCATTCAATGCGGAGGCTGACTACATCAAGCTGGGGATCCCTCTCTTCACCGTTGTCTGCCTCTCTACCTTCATAACCATGCGGCTGTATAAGGGGCTGTGGCGTTATGCCAGTTTGAGGGATCTCACCGCTATCATAAAGGCGGTGACTTTAGCGATAGTGATTTTCCTGGCGCTGATGTTCATGGTAACCAGGC
Source organism: uncultured Rickettsiales bacterium (assembly GCA_964439415.1). Lineage (GTDB taxonomy): Bacteria > Pseudomonadota > Alphaproteobacteria > Rickettsiales > CAZAGG01 > CAYTOJ01. The sequence goes on along the minus strand of CAYTOJ010000106.1, from coordinate 2,008 downwards.
TGGAGAGTATGCCGCGCTCAGTGCTGGCGATAAACTGGCTGTTGCTGGTGGTTATGCTTGGTGCGCCGCGCTTTATCTACCGCCTGGTTAAGGATGGCGGCATTGGCCTGGATTTGTTTACTCTCCAGGATGAACGCATCCCCGTTCTGCTGGTGGGGCTTGGCACTCAGGCTGACCTGTTCCTGCGCGACAGTGCCAACAACAAACAGTTCATGTATCGTGTGGTGGGAGTGGTTGATGATAATCCGTCAACTCATGGCCGCAGTGTGCGGGGAGTGAGGGTTTACGGCGGGCTGGACAGTCTGGCTAAAATTATTGACAAGCTGGAGCGCAAAGGAGCCAAACCACGGCGCATTATCATTACCGGTGATCTGCTGATAGGCACTGAAATGAAGGATGTGCTGGAAGTGGCGGAGGGCAGGGGGGTTCCACTCGCCCGCCTGCCAAGCCTGAGCGACTTTAAAGAGGGGCAAGCGAACAGTCTGGAAGCACGGCCGGTGGCGATTGAAGATATCCTTGGACGTGCCCAGAACAGGCTTGATTATGCTACCATGCAAAGTTTTGTCGCAAACCGCAGGATTCTAGTGACCGGTGGAGGGGGCACTATTGGCGGCGAAATAGTTATGCAGGTTTGCTCATTCAAGCCTGCCAAGGTGGTAATTCTCGATAACTCCGAATTTAATCTTTATGAAATTACGCGGAGAATCAGGGGTGAGTATCCTGAAATTGATATAACATCGGCTTTCGCGGATGTAAGGGATGAAGCGGCATTAAAAGCAATTTTCATGGATAAAAAGCCTGATGTGGTTTTTCATGCAGCCGCCATCAAGCATGTGCCGATAGCTGAGGAAAATCCAGCAGAGGCCGTGCATACCAACGTTTTCGGCAGTATGAATGTATTAGCGGCGGCCAATGGCAGCGGCGTACAAGTAATGGTGCTGATCTCCACTGATAAAGCTGTAAATCCAGTTGGTGTTATGGGCGCGGCCAAGCGCCTGGCGGAATTATGCTGTCATAGCCTGGCTATGGATGCGGGAGTATCAACAAGGGTGGTGGCGGTGCGGTTCGGGAATGTTCTGGCTTCCCGTGGCTCCGTGGTTCCATTATTCCGGGAGCAGCTTGCAAACGGCGGCCCTTTAACGGTTAGTCACCCTGAAATTATCCGCTATTTCATGACGCTGCGCGAAGCAGTGGGGCTGGTAATAACGGCATCAGCACTGGCGGAGCAGTCACCAAACACGCAAGGTATGGCGGTATATGTGCTGGAGATGGGCGCGCCAGTAAGAATCAAGGATATGGCGGAGCAGATGATAAGGCTGGCAGGCCTGCACCCGTATAAGGATATTGAGATAATATATACGGGGCTTCGCCCCGGTGAGAAATTATTTGAGGAATTGTTTTATCCTGAGGAAGCGCCGTCCCCCACCGCGCATCCAGGGGTCATGATAGCTAAAGGGGTGGAACTGGATAAAGAGATGCTCAGGCAAAATTTAATCCCGCTGAGAGATGCCACATTAAAGCGCGATGATGCAAAAGTGCGGGAACTATTGCAGGGGGCGGTGTCTATCTCCTAGGTAAACAGCCATATTCAGCCATATGAAAAGTAATTATAAAAAAAATATAAAATGACCCTTGACTATTGCAGTGTATGTGAATAGAAACGCGCTCCCGGTGAGAGTTATCAGAATCCGGGACGCCTCAAGGAGGCAGCTTTTTTATCAGTGAAAATTATAATTAATAACGATTTTTGTGTAGGCGGTAGAGTTCAACGATTCTCTCGCACTCCAAGTTTTGTGGCTTCTTGACTGCGGCTGGAAAAGCAAGGTGTGAGAATATAATCGAAGAGCATACTGCTGATAGAAAATTTCGTCAGTGATGTGCGAGTAGTCAAAGCTGACTGAATCATTAAATGCATGAATGATAAGTTTATGCATGATTCAGAGCAGTAGATCATAACTTGAGAGTTTGATCCTGGCTCAGAACGAACGCTGGCGGCGTGCTTAACACA
>CAYTOJ010000105.1:2196-6485 GCA_964439415.1 uncultured Rickettsiales bacterium | reverse complement strand
CTGAAGTCTTTTCCCGCCTGAAGGCGGGGGTTTTAACCTCAGAAGGGACTATAAAGCTTGCCCAAAACTAGAATCTGAACTTAACACCACCCTCAAAGGAATTTATAGCGGTATCAAGCTTAACCTGACCGCCCGTCACTGAATAAGCTGTGCGGCTTGGCTCATGATAACGGTAGCCGATAGACCAGATGGTATTAGGCAGGGAAACAGGCTGATAGCCAAGACCCGCCAGAATCTGCCAGGCGAATACATTATCGCTTTCATTGATGTTGCCAAAACCGGCTGATCTTGGAAGATTCACTTCTGATGTACCAAACCCAAGGCCAACATAAGGCATAACGCCATGCCCGAGGTTGCCAAAGTCATACAAAGCATTGACCATATATGAAGTTCCGTCCGCACTGCCGCCATTCGGCAGAACCACACCGTTCAGAGTGGTGTTGCTGACATCGTTGGAGAAGTGGAACACTTCGGCTTCAATCCTCACCCCGCCTGGCCCCATGGAGAAAGGTGGCATGTAACCAATAACCGCGCCGTAATCGTATCCGTTATCGAAAGTGGCTTTGCCACGGGTTACACCTGAGCCTTTAACATCGCCATCAGTGCGCACAGTGTAGCCGCCATTCAGGCCGATATACCAGCGGGGAAATCTTTCATTAGATGCCGCTTCAGCGGCATCACTAAGCAATACGCCCAGCAGAGCGGCGCAGGTTAAAGCGCGGTAGTTAGACTTTCTCATGGTTTACCCCTAAATTATTCATCCGATAATATCGCATTAATTTAAAAAACAATCTTATTTATGCCTAAGATTTACTCCGCTATAGTTTATAGTTGGTTAAGACTGGTAAAATAATCTTCCTGCTCTGTTATTATCTTTTCTAATGTGCCAATTGATGTACTCGCCGGATCAATCGTCATATCTGCATGTAACTGGTGGCGGAACCAGGTGAACTGGCGCTTGATATAATGGCGGGTGGATTTTACCGCCTGCTCAGTCGCACCGTCCCAATCATTATTTAATAGCCCACCTGCTATTTCCCGCACGCCAATAGCTTTCATTATGGGTAAGAATGGATCAAGCCCCCTGGCAAGCAGGGCACTGACTTCTTCTTTCGCACCGGATTGCAGCATGTTTTTAAACCGATTCTCGCAGTTTTTATATACCCATTCGCGTTCCGGCATAAGCAGAATGGTGAAATAATTATCAGTTAATTTATTAGCTGTGTGATGAGAAACCAGAGACTTACCGGTGCTTTTAAATACTGCATAAGCTCTGATTAACCGCTGCCTGTTCGCGGGGTCTACCCTCCCCTCCAACTGATGATCAATTGTTATCAGCTCATTATAAAATGCATTTATGCCAATAGCGGCAATTTTTGCCACTGCCTCACTTTCATATTGCAGGTTTACAGGCGCTATCTCATCTAGCCCACCCAGCAGTGCCTTTATATACAGGCCGCTTCCGCCAACAATAATTGGCGTTTTGCCAGCCTCAACCGTGCTGTTAATAACAATGCTTGCGCATTCCAGCCATTTTCCGGCTGAATAGCGGGCGGAGCCATCCACATTTGAGTAAAGCTTATAACGCTCAGGTTGTAGCCTTGCCTGCTCAGGTTGTGCTGTTAGTATCGGCAGGTCAGCATACACCTGCATACTGTCGGCATTTATAATTACGCCGTCCAGTTTATCAGCCAGAGCTTCAGCAAGCTGTGATTTACCTGAGGCTGTACAGCCTGCTATTATTATTTTTCCTTGTGCTTTCAACTTTTATGTTGCCCCGGCGTAAAGATTAGGGATTTTATATTACTGTATTTAAGTTTATATACCTCCCGCATTTCAAGAGTGACATTTTCTTGCGACCGTAAGGGAGTACGCCGGCGCGGCGGGGGAAGCGCGAAGCGCGGGGGCGGCAGCCCCTTAATATATAAAAAGATATACCCCTGGAATGACATAATTTAAACACACTCTTGAGAGGATAGGGGGGTACATAATGATAGAAACATACGTTACCACCGTAATTGCTGATCCTGACATTACAGCACTGGAGCCGCAGCATATTGAAGCTGTTCAGGCTTCCATACCGGAAGGGGGCGGGAAGATTCTGGAGGTCAACAATGTTGAGCGTGGTCAGGTGGTTGAGTTCACCTTCGCCTCAGACGATGCTAATTATGTACATTCAAAAATAGAAGAGACTCTGGACGGCTTGCCCGTGGACGCAGTAACGCAAAACCGCCGCTACCGTCAGAAAAAACTTCTGATTTCTGACATGGATTCAACCATGATCACCTGCGAATGTATAGATGAACTGGCGGATTTTGCAGGGCTGAAGCCGGAAGTGGCAAGAATCACCGAGAAAGCCATGAACGGGGAGATGGATTTTAAAGAAGCCCTGCGCGCCCGTGTATCCCTGCTTATGGGGCTGGATGTATCAACCCTGGAGGCGGTATATCAATCCCGCGTGAAAGCCATGCCCGGGGCGCTTGAGCTTATAACGGCAGCGAAACTCAATGGGTGTCACACTGTTCTGGTCTCTGGTGGATTCGGGTATTTCACTTCCCGCGTGGCCAGGCAGTTAGGGTTTGATGAGCACTACGGCAACGAATTGGAAGTTATGGAAGGCAAACTCACCGGCAGGGTGAAAGAGCCGATAATGGACAAGGAATTTAAACTGAATGTTATGTTTGAAACCTGCAGACGGCTAAACATAATGCCATCGCAGGTAGTGGCACTGGGTGACGGGGCGAATGACCTGCCCATGCTGCTGGCGGCTGGCCTTGGCATAGCCTATCATGCAAAACCTATCACGCAGAAGGCCGCCAGGTCGCGGCTTAATCATAATAACTTAAGCGCGGTTATCGGTTGCCTGGGCTGGGTTTAAACCACTATCGTTTAAAGAATTAAAAATTTCTTGTGAGCCTAACAGCTCATGTTAAAGCTAACTATACTTAAATACACAACACTGGATATACAATGGAAGTTAAAGAAACGCTGAACGAGGGATTACTGAGGGAATTTCTTGTTACCATCTCCGGCAAGGAAATTAATGAGCAGGTGGATGCTGAACTGAAAAAAATCGGCACAAATCTCAAAATGCCGGGCTTTCGCCCCGGCAAGGTTCCAATGGACGTTCTACGCCGCAAATATGGAGATTCGGTAACGGAAGAAGCTATTGATACCCTGATGCGCAAATATGTGAAGGAAATACTTGATTCACACGGCATACAGGCCGCTTCAGCACCTGAAGCAGGAAAAATAGATTTTGTACCGAATGAGAAATTTGAGTTCAAGCTTACCGTGGATGTACTGCCGCAAATAGCGGATATGGATTTCGGCACGGTTGAGCTTGCTGAATACATAGCGGTAGCGACAGAAGCGGAAATACAGGAAGGCCTGGAGAGTATCGCCAAAGCCGCAAGGGAATTAAAGGAGGTTGAGAATAAGGAAACCACTGCCGCTAAAGGCTTGGTTGCTAAAATTGACTTTGAAGGCTTTATGGATGGTCAGGCTTTTGCTGGCGGCACGAGTAAGGAATTTAACCTTGAAATAGGCTCCGGTCATTTTGTTCCCGGATTTGAAGATCAGGTGGAAGGCATGAAAGCGGGGGACGAGAAGGAGATAAAAATCACATTCCCTGATGATTATTCCGCCGCGCACCTGGCCGGGAAGGAGGCACTTTTCAAAGTAAAGCTGCATCACCTGCTAGAGCCTGAAATTCCTGAGATTAACGATGCTTTAGCGCATCAGTTAGGTTTGCAAGACGGACTGGAGGCCTTGCGTGACATGATAAAAAAGCAGATAGATAATGATTATAAAGTACTCTCCCAGTTGAAATTAAAGCGCGATATATTCGATTATCTGGAGGCGAATCTGGATTTTGATGTTCCACAAAGGATTTATGAGATGGAAAAAAAATCCATCATGGAAAAACTGGAGCAGGCAAAAGCTAAGAATGACCCCTCAGTGGCAGGCAAAACCGATGCTGAACTGGATGCCGAATATTCAAAAATTTCCATGCGCAGGGTAAGGCTTGGTCTGTTCCTCTCCCATGTTGGTAAAAAGAATGATATAGTCGTCACGGAAAATGAACTGAGGCAGGCAGTGGTAAGGCAGGCGAGGAACTTCCCCGGCGATGAAAGAAAGGTTTTTGATTTCTATCAGAAGAATCCACAGTACTTGAATGATCTGAGAGGGCCACTATATGAAGATAAAGTAGTCAGGTTCATTATGGATAATATAAAACTAACCCCTCAGGATGTAACGCCGGATGAACTGAAAAAACTTTATGACGC
>CAYTOJ010000105.1:0-2096 GCA_964439415.1 uncultured Rickettsiales bacterium | reverse complement strand
AGATAAAATAATCCACCCATGATTACACTTCATTAACTAGTTGGAGTTTAGTCTAGCTGGATAAATCTTAAGGTGTATATGAGAGAGCTTATTGAAAAGTATCACGAGCAGATAGAATCAAATCTGGTTCCTATTGTTATTGAACAGACCGGTCGAGGTGAGCGGGCATTTGATATATTCTCACGCCTGCTGAAAGAACGGATTGTTTTTGTAACCGGCGGCGTTGAGGATGGTATGGCTTCCCTGATTGTCGCACAGCTGCTATTTCTTGAAGCGGAAAATCCGGATAAGGATATTTTCATGTATATCAATTCCCCCGGCGGCGTGGTGACATCCGGCCTCTCTATCTACGATACCATGCAATATATAAAGCCGGATGTAGCAACCCTTTGCATGGGGCAAGCGTGCTCTATGGGATCGCTTCTGCTCACCGCTGGTGCTGCCGGAAAACGTTACTGCCTGCCAAATGCCAGAGTGATGATTCACCAGCCTTCGGGTGGGTTCAGAGGTCAGGCCACGGATATTGAGATACATGCAAAAGAAATTCTGGAGCTTAAAAAGCGTCTGAATCAGATGTATGTAAAACACACGGGCAAGCCTTTGGACATTATTGAGAAAAATATGGAGCGGGATAATTTTATGTCAGCAGACCAGGCAAAAGAGTTTGGCCTGATAGATCATGTGGTTAGCTCTCGCGGTGAAGTAGAAAAACAGATAGAAGAGAAAAAATAATTAAATATTTTAATGTTGCGGTGCGATGTGTAAACTATTGGTAAGGAATGATGCTTTATCCTCGTTTTCAAACGGGTATGCTTATATGGTAGCGGTATGAACAAATCTACAGGCGGGAAGGACTCTAAAAACACTTTATATTGCTCGTTCTGCGGTAAAAGCCAGCACGAGGTAAAGAAGCTTATTGCCGGCCCCACAGTATTTATCTGCGATGAGTGTGTAGAGCTGTGCAATGATATTATCAGGGAAGAGACCAAAACCACGGTCACCCGCTCAACTGAGGGCATCCCCAAACCTAAGGAAATATGCAAGGTACTGGATGAGTATGTAATCGGGCAGGAGCAGGCTAAAAAAGTTCTCTCCGTGGCCGTACATAATCATTATAAGCGTGTCGCGCATTCCGATAAAAGCGGCGAGATAGAAATTGCAAAATCCAATATCATGCTTATTGGCCCTTCCGGTTGCGGTAAAACACTGCTGGCGCAGACACTTGCACGTATACTGGATGTTCCCTTCACCATGGCGGATGCTACCACGCTAACCGAGGCCGGTTACGTTGGTGAGGATGTGGAGAACATAATCCTGCGGCTCCTGCAAGCCGCTGATTACAATGTTGAGCGCGCTCAGAAGGGGATAGTCTATATTGACGAGGTGGATAAAATCTCGCGCAAGTCAGATAATCCATCCATCACCCGCGATGTATCAGGGGAAGGCGTGCAGCAGGCACTACTGAAAATAATGGAAGGAACTATCGCTTCAGTTCCGCCGCAGGGTGGCCGTAAACATCCACAGCAGGAGTTTCTGCAGGTTGATACCTCTAATATTCTGTTTATCTGCGGAGGTGCTTTTGTTGGGCTGGAGAAAATAATCGCAGCACGCAGCAAGGGTACTTCAATCGGCTTCGGTGCTGATGTCCGTAATGAGGAAAACCGCAGGGTAGGTGAACTGCTTAAAACTGTGGAGCCAGAGGATTTATTGAAATTCGGCCTGATTCCGGAATTCATAGGCCGTTTGCCAGTTATCGCCACTCTGCATGATCTGGATGAAGTAGCCCTGGTTGAAATTCTCACCAAGCCTAAAAACGCGTTAATCAAGCAGTACAGCAAACTGTTTGACATGGAAGGCATAAAACTCACCTTTACCGATGAGTCCTTAAATGCAATAGCGCGCAGGGCTATAAAACGCAAAACCGGCGCTCGTGGACTACGTGCTATTCTGGAAACTTTGCTGCTTGAATCCATGTTTGAAGGGCCAGGCTCTGAGAACATCGAAGAAGTGGTTATCAACGCAGATGCAGTGGATGGAAAATCACTTCCCATGATAGTTCATAGCGACAAGGCAAAAACCCCGGCGACTAAAGCAAG
>CAYTOJ010000104.1:2418-6620 GCA_964439415.1 uncultured Rickettsiales bacterium | reverse complement strand
CTATATCAGCCAGCGTACTGGCGCATATTTATCTGTTACTAAGGGTTATTGGTAAAAATAGAATTAGTAATTCCTTGGATGTAGGTACTACCTCTCGGCTTCCCCTCCCGTTTACGGGGGGGGCTAGGGGGGGGCATCTTGATTCCTTCAGTAGTAAAAGCGCAGGCCAGCAGAAATGGAATTTTACAAACCTCACTAGCCTGTATGGTCATATATACGGCATTTCACTTGCAGCGCTGCTGTTCACAACACTTGGCACTATTCTGGGAGGCATCTGGGCGGATCAGTCCTGGGGCAGATTCTGGGGCTGGGATCCCAAGGAAAACGGCGCTCTGCTCATAGTATTATGGCTGATTTTCGTAATTCACGGCAGGCTGGCGGGGTTGTTCCGGGAAGAAGGTGTTGTGATGGGCATTGCCGCCGCCGGCATCACAGTCGCCCTCGCCTGGTTCGGGGTTAATCTGCTTAGCGTCGGCCTGCATTCCTACGGCTTCACCCGCCATGCCGGGCTTTACCTGGGGCTGTATATAACCGCAGAAATAGCATTTATAATTACCTGCGGGCTTTTGATAAAATACGGAATATCAGACCGAAAGATGATTTGATCTGCTAACATCCCCAAACGACTGAGCAGGTATCAGCGATGCAAAAGCCATTACGTCAGGCAGTACATTTTCCTCCGCCGCCTTAACATTAATAGCAACCTCGCTTGATACAGTATCACCCAGATTATTCCACATGCCATTGATATAATGATGCATGGTTTCGTTATTAATTTTCTGGCCGTTCACCAGCTTCTCCAGAGCAATTTTAACATTACTGCTGGAACCGGAATTATGCATAAGCCCGAACACTATCTCAGGGGTAATGGTTATGGGATGGCTTACGTTGTTAAGATCAACATAAGTTGCTTCACGGCCTATATACTCATTCAGTTTTGCGGCATAAATATACTGAGTATGCCGGTCAAGAATGCCGTTAAGCGCTGCGCCCTGCGCACCAACGGCTGAAGCGTTATAGTTAGTAAACTGCGCTGGAGTTTTAACATCACTATAACCAGGGATTTTGAAACTGCCGTTCCATACATTATCATGAGCACCATCGCTGGTGTAAAATCCAGCATCAACAGCAAGAATTTCACTGATCTGGAAGGCTCCTTTGTATGCGCCATTCTGGCTGTATATAGCCTCACGATTACTTGCATAGAAATTTTGATAACCTTCAGGTGGAAGCCCCTGGCCTCCCCTTTTTTCTATTACCGCAACTGATTTTTTATAGTCACTCTCCTCGCCTTTAGCCCGGGCAAGGAACTCATTAATTATTTCTGAATTTTGCGGGGGGGGGGGGGCTGATGTATTTGTAATCAACGGCATATATAAATTGCTCACCGTTGCAGTCTGTGAGATTTCCGTAGAATCGCCTATCGGCTGCGTATTCGTATCTTGCATAATGTATCAAATAATCTTAAGATTTTGTAATCCAATAATCTTACGTTTATTTGGTGTCAGTTTTTGCTAATCTTTCTTAAATTGTTGTTACATATTAGTTGTTCGGTTCCACAAAGTTACGGTATAGATTTTTATTAAAAAGGGGTTGTGATGGGCATTGCCGCCGCCGGCATCACAGTCACCCTCGCCTGGTTCGGGGTTAATCTGCTTAGCGTCGGCCTGCATTCCTACGGCTTCACCCGTCATGCCGGGCTTTACCTGGGGCTGTATATATGGTGGGGCGGCCATGCGCAAAACAAAAAAGATATACCTATCGCACTCTTGAAGTGCGATAGGTATATTGCCGCCAAACACTGTAATCTAACCGGTTATGAACCAATTAACCGCCTGGCGGATGAGTGCTGGGAGTCTGGCAGGGGGCATTAATTCCCATTACTGAATTCACTGATTTGCCTGGCGATGAAGTCCTTAAACACATTCACCCGTTTGGAGTTTCTGAGTTCTGAAGGGTATACAAAGAACAGATCAGTCTTCGGCCCTTCAAGTTCCGGCATTATATGCACCAGGTGCGGGCTGTATTTAGCCATGTATTCCGGCAGCGCGGCAATGCCTATGCCCCCCTCCACCGCTTTCAGCATGGCCAGCAGACCGTTGATTTTGAAATAATCGCAAGTTTTAGTATCCCGCCGGGATTTGCAGATGTTCATCAGCCAGTTTATATCCGCAAATGGTGGGCGGTAATCCTCGCCGAATACTATAATCCGGTGGTCGCTGAGTTCCGCAGCACTGATGGGTTTGCCGCAGTTCTCTATGTATTTTCTGGAGGCATATACCGAATTTTTAAACACGGTTAGATGCTTGCTAACCATATCCGAATGCTGCGGTTTGGTGAAGCGCAGGGCGACATCTGCCTCGCGGATTGATAAATCTAACTCGCGGTCGTCCAGCAACACGCTGATCTGAATATCCGGGTATATCTTTAGGAATGAATCAAGGTGCGGGGTCAGCCAGGTAGACCCTAACGTCACCGCTGCCGTTACTTTCAGTTCCCCCCTTGGGCGGTCGCGGCTATCCTGAATGCAGTTCTCCGCCGCTGCCAGGCGGGAATATATCTCATGCACGGCTTTCAGCAGAATATCGCCCTGTTCGGTAAGCACCAGCCCACGCGCATGACGGTGAAAGAGGGGGCTGTTGAGCGATTCCTCAAGCGCACTGATCTGACGGCTGATTGCCGACTGGCTGAGTGACAAAGTCTCCCCTGCCCTGGTAAAACTGCCGGCCTGCGCGACAGAGAAAAATATCCTTAGCTTGTCCCAGTCCAGCATGACACATCACCTTTTTTTATTTTTATTCGCTGGAGATAACTATACCTATCGCACTTCAAGAGTGCGGTAGGTATGTTTTTTTATATTTTGCGCATGGCCGCCCCGCCAGCCCCATGCGCATCTATACTGCTCGCAAATTAACCTCAAAAAACGCACTCTTCATACGCGAGCAGTATAACTAATCGAGCAGCAACATATACTTTTGAAACAATAATAGAACACTTTTAACGAACAATGTTTTATACACCTTTTGCGTTTCAAAAATGCATGTGCGCACTATATAATCAACAACTGTAACTCAATATTTTTATTTCCATCTAAAAAGTTTATCCTGAAAGGGATATTTTATCCGCTTTGATTATGGAAGGAGTATAAGAACATGGTTACCACTCCTAAAAACAAGAAGCCACTGCATCTGGTGGAATCCCCCGTGACAGTATCACTGGCGCTGCAAGGCGGTGGCACGCACGGCGCTTTTACATGGGGCGTGCTGGATTATATCCTGGAGCATAACAACATCAGTATCGAAGCCATCAGCGGCGCTTCCACGGGCGCGGTAAACGCGCTGGCGCTGGCTTCCGGTCTGGCGAACGGTGGCCGCACGGGGGCAAGAAGAAACCTGGATTCGCTCTGGAAAAAATCCGCAATCGCCGCTTCACTCTCACCGCTACAGCCCACAATTGTAGACCGTATGATGGGTAACAGCAGGCTCACTTTTTCACCATCATTCCTGGCGCTGGATTTTATCACCTCGGTTTTCTCGCCCTACCAGTTCAACCTTTTCGATCTGAACCCCCTGCGCGATATTATCAGCGAAACCGTGGATTTCAGCGCCGTTAGAAACCTGAAGGAGCTACAGGTTTTCATCAACGCCACCCACGTTAAAAGCGGTGGGCGCAGGGTTTTCAGCAACAGTGAATTATCATTAGAAGCGGCTTTAGCCTCAACCTGTCTGCCATTTATATTCCGCACCGCTGAGTTCCAGGGAGAAGGCTACTGGGAAGGCGGATTCACTGGCAACCCCAGCCTGCGCCCACTGGTTGACCACACCGCCTGCACTGATATTATCATAGTGCAGAGCATCCCCACGTTAGATGATGACATTCCAACCAAAGCCACTGACATACTGGACAGGGCGATAGACATAAGCTTCAACGCCGCCCTGATGCTGGAGATTGAGGGCATAGAAACCTTCAACCGCCTGATTGACCAGGGCAAGCTGACGGGCAAGGAATTCAGGCGCATCAACCTGCACTTGATAGAAGCCTCTGAGATAATCTCAACCCTTGGCCGCGCCAGTAAGCTCAATGCCGATCACACCTTCCTTGAATACCTGCGCGATACCGGCAGACAAGCCGCTGAGGACTGGTTCACCAATAACCTGAACAGCATCGGCAAAAAAACCACTATGAATACCGAAGCGGCGTGA
>CAYTOJ010000104.1:0-2318 GCA_964439415.1 uncultured Rickettsiales bacterium | reverse complement strand
TCTTTGCTACGCCAGCAAAAGCGGAGGAAGCGGTGCGAATAGTTGCACTGGGTGATAGTCTGGTGGCGGGTTATGGGCTGAATGTGGGGGAGGATTTCGCCAGCCAGCTACAAAAGCAACTGCAAAATAATGGCGTATCAGCGCGGGTGGATAATGCGGGAATCAGTGGCGATACCAGTGCCATGGGGCTAGCCAGATTGGAGCAAGCAATAGCGGGCGAACCTGCGCCAAAACTGGTGATAGTGGTGCTGGGGGCTAATGATTTCCTGCGCCAGGTAAACCCGGCCACAACAAAACAGAACCTGGAGAGTATTCTGGAGAGACTGCAAAGCCGTAAAATTCCGGTGCTGATGGCGGGAATGCGCTGCCCACCACAATGCGGCGCAGTTTATAAAACCGCATTTGATAATATCTACCCGGAACTGGCGGAAAAGTTCAATGTGCCGCTTTACCCATTCTTTCTGGAAGGCGTAGCCCTCTCCCCTGCCCTAAACCTGCCTGACCGCGCCCACCCCAACGCCAAAGGCGTTGAACTAATGGCCAAATCCCTAGCGCCTATGGTGCGGGAGGCGTTGGAGGAGAACTGAAACCAAGAAATACTGGCTCCCCCCTTCCCTCTCAAGCGAAACCCTACCTGCTGTTAGAATCCCTACCCAGATTCAGTTCTTTTGGTAGTTCTGGTATATCACCAGCAAGAGCCGCAAGGTTGAAATCAACATCCTCTAGAATAGTTAGTAACGTTGCATCTTTTATTCGTGGTTTCGTGGAATTATTATAATCTTTCAGCAGTCCCTTTAATTCAGTAAGTTCTTCAGCGGCTCCTTGAGTTTGGGTTGCACCAGATTCCACAAAACCTAAACGCGGGTTTTTACCCTCAAAATCTACCGTGAGAGATAGCTGTATTAATTTCGCCAGGTTTTCTTTCTCTTTAGCCGGGTCAGCAGTAGCTAACTCACCTATAAATTGCTGAACGGTAGGTTCAGTGATTTTACCTGAATTATAAGCATCAATAAATGCTTCTAAATTGGCGACCACATTTCCCATTAAACTGTTCTGCGTTGTGTCAACACCAGGCTGTAAATTCTCAACTGAGACTGCTTTGCCATCCACTGTTAAAGCTCCATCCTTGCCGCCTACCTGGAAGAAGTCAGCATCGGCGTCCTTACCATTAGCATATATAGCTCTAACTCTGTTTAAAAGGGCAGTAGAGGCCAGTTCATCATTAGACACAAAATCCAACGGTTTAGTTAAATCCACAGCCTTAGTTGGCGTTACAACACCAGTTGGCTCAATAGCAATGGCAGTGGTGGTTATCTCCACTCCCGTTGTGATGCCAGTTGCAGCGGTTATCCCAACAGTGCCCGTTAATCCAGTAGTTGCCGTTGGACTGGTTCCAGTAGTGATGTCAGCCGCAGCAGGTGCGGCTACTGCTGTTTTGGCTGCTTCCTGTGCCGCTGTTATTGCTTCCACAAGCTTTTCAGGTGTAATATTCGGGTCAGCTTCTAACGCCTTTTTTATTGGCTCGTACGTGCCTTTCAGGAATATGTCAGCTATAGCATCTGTCCCGCTGTTAGGGGTAGCTTTGTTCATTGCATCTATAGCCTGCGTAATTTTCTCCTGCAATTCAGGAGCAAACTGTGCGTCATTCGCAAAAGCGCGAAGCAGTACTTCCCCAGCTTTATAATTAGAGTCATTTACAAAACCGCCCCATCCTCCATCACCTACACCATCCATTTCATCTTTTTTAACCAATCTTTGCGCTACATTGCCAGGCCTGTCCCAATGTACACCCTCAGCAAAATGGCTGGATACTAGAACGGTCACAATTTTCTGGAATTCTTCAGGATTTTGCGCTGGGAAATCCGCTGGTATATTTAGCTTGCCATCTTCACTTATAAAACTCTTAATCACAGGAGTAAGCGAAGGATATGTCTCCATCATTTTGTTAATCAGGTCTTCGCCTTTTAGAGTTTGTGCATGGAAAGCAAGGGTATCGTTAAATGCTTTTATCCCACCACCTAGTTCGATATAATCATTTCCAGGAGTAGCCTCATTTTTGAAAACTTTGTCAAATGTTGCTGGGTCGTTCAGCGACATGCCATTTTTAAAGCTCATTCCGAGCATTAAAGTTTTATCAAAATCGATCTGCTTACCGAAAAAGAACTGGCCTATATTTGCAGCGGTTAAATCAAAGGGTTTTGCTTCTGCTGCACTTGGTGCATCATCCTGCCCTTGCCCGGATGCAGACTGCCCTGCTGTTTGCTGCTGCCTATCTGGATATCGCCCTTGATATGTAGCCTCAGCCATTTCAGCTGTGA
>CAYTOJ010000103.1:0-6710 GCA_964439415.1 uncultured Rickettsiales bacterium | reverse complement strand
CCCCGGCTTTATCCTGGGTGTTGATAGGGGCTACTATAGGGGCTGTGTTAAATATGTTCGTGTACTACAGAAGCTTGATGATACGCGGCACTAACGTAGCCCTCGCCTGTCAGCATCCAGTTGGATGAGTCGGCAAATAGGGCGTGCAGAAGGCGGTTATTCAATCCGTGGCCGGATTTATAGCCCGTGAAACCACCTTTAATGCCGTAACCCGCCAGGTATAAATCCCCCACACAATCCAGAATTTTGTGACGCACGAATTCATCGTTAAACCGCAAGCCCCCGGGATTTAATATAGAATCCCGGCCAAGCACTATGGCGTTATCCAGAGTTCCCCCAAGTGCCAACCCTTGTGAGCGCAGATAATTTACCTCATGCTCAAAGCCAAAGGTGCGGGCGCGACTGACGGTGCTTTTAAAGCTGAGCTTGCCGAAGTCATAAACTGCCATCTGCCTGCCGATAATGGGATTTGGAAAGTCAATCTCAAGTGCCACCACAAAGGAATCATTCGGTTCCAGCCGGGCGTAGGCATCCCCCTCACTGACTTCAACGGCCTTTAAAACCTTAAGGTACTGCCGCACCTGTGGCTGTTCAGCTATTCCGGCGCAGTCAATCAGGAACTGAAAAGGCTCGCTACTGCCGTCCATAATCGGCACTTCCGAAGCGTTCAACTCTACAACCGCGTTATCAATATTAGAACCCCATAGCGCAGCCATGAGGTGCTCAATGGTTGATACCGTCACGCCATATTCATTGCTGATGCGGGTTCCAAGCACTGTATCCTCCACCATGTCGTACAGCGCGTGAACTTCATTAGTGGCGTGACCAACATCCACACGGCGGAAGATAATCCCCGTGCCGGGATCGCCCGGGTTTAATGTCATCTCCACATTCTTGCCGGTGTGAATACCAGTGCCTGAGCACTTGATGGAGTATTTAAGCGTATGCTGATTAAGCAATTTTCCCTCTGACTTTGCCCGGCATTGTAGTTCTAATGAACTATGCCATGCAAATTAAATGACGGTAACAGATTCTAACATATAGCCCTATCGTCTGGGGAGTGTGGTTGAATGATATATACTCCTTGCGTATCAAGAGTGACATTTTCTTGCGACCGTAAGGGAGCGCGCCGGCGCGGCGGGGGAAGCGCGATAGCGCGGGGGCAGCAGCCCCTAATATATTTAAAATACACCCCTGAAATGATGTCTTTCAACCACACTCTTGAGACGATAGGGGTATATCCCTATCGTTTGAAGAGTGTGGATAAAGGTTATGCGTTTTACGACTAATTAATCATTTAGTGTTTTGTGAAAATTTATGTCTCACGAGATACAACTGCTCGCGAAATGAAGAGTGCGGATTTTTTGCAGGCAAGTAGCGGGCAGTATAGTCGCGGATTCGTTTGGATTGCTTGGCGCGCCGAAGCTTTAGCGAAGGTGGGTCGGCCATGCGCAAAATATAAAAAATATACCTGCCGCACTCTTGAAGTGCGATAGGTATATTACCGGAGCCGGAAAGAAGCGGACTTTTATTGCAGCGTAAAACGGTGCGAGACAAACGAGTTGCGGATCGGATCAAGGCAGTTCTGCTTCGTGATGATGGGTGGAGCAATAAAATTATCGTCCACATCGGCGAATCTAACGTGCATAAAAACCCCTCCAATAGGTATCATTTATATACCTGGATAGTACCCATATCAGCCTGAGTTTCAATCACGTATAATACGGCTTCTTGCGGCGGCGAGGTCGTCAGGCGTGTCCACGCTGATTGGCGCGGATGAAATAATGCCAACATTTATGCTCATGCCGCTTTCCATTGCGCGCAGTTGCTCCAGCCGTTCCCGCTTTTCCAAAGTACTGGGTGGGAGCTTCACGAATGAATCCAAGCTTGCGCGCTTAAAGCAATAAACACCGATATGGCAATATAGTTCACCTTCACCATGCGGTATGCGTGAGCGGGAAAAATACAAAGCCCTGCCACCTGCCGCGAATGCCACTTTCACGAAATTGGGGTTATCTCTCTCTTCTTCGTGCTCTATTCTGTAGGCGCATGTTCCAATATCTGCACTTTTCGCAGCTTCCAGACTTGCGTGCAATGCATCCGGCGACACATCCGGCATATCGCCCTGAAGATTTATCACCATATCGTGATTCCGGCTGGGATCAAATATATCCAGCGCCGCTTTCACACGGTCAGAGCCGGATGGAATATCAGGGTGAGTAATCACTGCCTTGCCCCCGGCTGCGGTTATAACGGAGGCTATTTTGTCAGAGTCGCAGGCAACTACAACCTCCCCCACCTTGCTTGCCATAGCCCGTTCCCATACCCGCAAAATCATGGGCTTGCCGTTAATATCCGCCAGAGGTTTCTCAGGTAGCCTTACCGCCGCCAAACGCGCAGGAATGATTATAATTGTCATGTTTTTATTTATAATTACGGAAATAACGTCAATTATGAATAATGGCTCTGTAAGTGGCTGTAATGCTTCATTCTCCCCTCTGGGGAGAGTCCAAGAGGCAAGGCTGTAAGCCGTAGCCGATTGGGTGAGGGGGAATGCTCTCTATAGAAAACCCCCTCACCGCATCGAGCTATGCCTCTGTGAGGCTTGCTCTCTGCGACTCTCCCCCGAGGGGAGAGTGAAAGAATTACAAAAACTTCAGAATCTTTTTATCCATAACTCAAGATGAGTTAACTCGACAACGCTTACACCATATACGCTGACTTAAGCAAGTCCCTGGTGTAATCCGCCTGGGGATTTGTGAAAATCCGGGCAGCCTCGCCCTGCTCTACTAAACTCCCTTTCCTCAGTACCATAACCCTATGGCACAGAGCTTTAATGACCCGCAAATCATGACTGATAAACAAATAAGCCAGGTTATGACTGGCCTGCAATGACTTAAGCAAATCTATCACCTGGCACTGGGTTGATATATCCAGTGCTGAAGTCGGCTCATCCAGAATCAGTATATCGGGTTTCAGTATTATCGCCCTTGCTATTGCTACGCGCTGGCGCTGCCCGCCGGAAAGTTCATGCGGGTATCGCATGGCGGTATTCTCCGCCAGTCCTACTTCCTGCAAAGCCTGCTGCACCAGTTGCTGCCGCTGTAGTCTGGGTAGTTTTGTGTGAACTCTTAAGCCTTCTTCCACTATCTCCATTATGCTCATGCGCGGGCTTAAGCTGCCGTATGGATCCTGGAAAACCATCTGGATAATCCGGCGGTGATGTTTTGGAACCAGACCTTTCTGCTTTATATTCACCATTTCTTTTTGAGCGTTCATAATCTCCACGCTCCCAAAAGCCTGCACTAACCCCAAAATGGCATAGGCCAGTGTGCTTTTGCCACTGCCGCTCTCGCCCACTATACCAAGGGATTCCCCTGGCCGCAGTTCCAGGCTGATATTGCTCAGGACTTCATTATAGCCCGTCACTTTTTTGAAAAGGCCGGATTTTATGGGGTAACGTACACTTATATTAGAAGCCTCTAAAACGGGTGATGCTTTCCGGTCAAACGGCTCCGGCGCGCCACTTGGTTCAGAGTTTATAAGCTTTATGGTGTATTCATGACTGGGCTTATGAAATATCTCATCCGGACGGCCTGATTCCACCGCCACACCGTTTTTCATCACATAAATTTTATCGGCTATGCGTTTTACCAGATTAAGATCATGACTGATAAATAAAATAGCCAGACCGTGGGATTGTTTCAAATCCTCCAGCAGTTTTATAATATCCGCCTGCACGGTAACATCCAGGGCGGTTGTAGGCTCATCGGCAATGAGCAGTTCAGGCCGGTTGGCCAGTGCCATCGCTATCATCACCCTTTGCCGCTCACCGCCGGATAACTGATGCGGATAAGTAGTGCGCAGTCTGTCTTTCAGATATGACAACTTCACATCCTCCAGCAACTGCTTGCAAGCACTCTCTATCTCCACCTCAGTTAAACCAGGTTGATGGATGCGCAAAACCTCCGCCACCTGTTTATATATGGTGTGCAGAGGGTTGAGGGAGGTCATCGGCTCCTGAAAAATCATGGCGATGCGCTTGCCCCTGATGCCGCGCATTTCCTGATTGCTGGAATTAAGCAGATTGGCATGATCCCGGTAACTGATAACACCGCTGACTTCAGCGCTGGGCGCTAATAACTTTAATACTGATAACGCCGTGACTGATTTGCCTGATCCGCTCTCCCCAATTACTGCGGTAATCTCCCCCGCAGCAGCGGTCAAATTCAAACCCCGCACCGCCAGAACCTCACCAAAACTTACCGATAGATCCTTAATTTCAAGCAGCATGGAATCGTTGTAGGGATTTACATAGTAATGGCAACCTGAATCCTGAAGTCAGAAATTAGAGGCAAGCAGCGCCCCCATAGGGCGGCCACCAAGTATATGCAGGTGGAAATGGAAAACTGTTTGTGCGGCGTCCCGCCCGTGGTTGGTGATTAGCCGGTATCCGGATTCGGATAGACCCAACTGCTCCGCCACCTTGCGCACTGATACAAAAAACGCCGCCACTTTCTCCGCCGGGGCTTGTTTAACAAAATCATCGAAGGATACATATTCGCCCTTAGGCACTACCAGAACATGCACGGGGGCGGCTGGCTCAATATCGTTAAAGGCGTATACGTGTTCATCCTCGTACACCTTCGCAGATGGAACCTCCCCACGGATTATGCGGACGAATATGTTATCCGGGTCAAACTGCCTCAAGCACGCTCCTCAGCGTATTCATCGTCTGCATCGTAATCAGGATATTGCACAGGAGCCTCACCCGCCTTTTTCACCACCCTTGGGTATTTAACCGAAGCTTCGGCCTTAGACATAGCGGTGAATTCCACTTCAAACATCCAGTCATCCCCATAATCAAAGAGATACAGATACTTCTGCCCGGTTTGCTTGAATACGGAAGAAATTTTCGTGCCTTGCACGCCTTTAGTGCCGGGTTCGGTTTCCAGACCTTCATCCACGAACAGTTCATAGCGGTGTTCGGAATCATAAAAATCACGGGCGGAGCAATTACTGTAGAAACCAAAGGCATGGTCAAAATCAAAGTCAAAGGCATCACAGATTGCGGAAGCGAGTTTCTCCAGCGATGAATCCCCGGAAATTTCCAGATCACGGAAAGTTTTTTTATCCTCCAGCAGTTTAACTCTGAAAGAATAGATAGATGATAACATAAAGCCCCCTGTTTTAGTTTTATTTAGCTTTAGTTCTTTTTTGCAACTCCTCGATGATTTCTGCAAATGAAATATCGTGCCATGCTAATAATAACAGCATGTGAAATAATAAATCAGCAGCTTCCGACTTTATTTTCCCCTTATCATCAGTGGTTGCGGCAAGTGCCAGTTCAACCCCTTCCTCCCCCACTTTCTGGGCTATCCGCAGCAACCCCTGCTCAAAAATCCGCGCAACATAGGAATCCTCCGGGGATGCAGCCCGGCGGGTTCTGATAATCTCTTCAAGTTCTTCTATAAAATCCATACGGCACTTATACTAATTACACTTTGTACTTCAAGAATTGTCTTTCCAAAGTCAGTCTACTTGAAAAGCAGCCATTATAATGGCATGAAAATTGCTTATCCTTCCTCACAGTAATAGGAAATAGCATGAGAGCGTTACAGACAGCGGCTTCCGGAATGATGGCTCAACAGTTGAATGTTGAGGTTATATCACACAATATCGCCAACATGAACACCACTGCCTTTAAGCGGGAGCGGGCGGAATTCCATGACCTTTTATACCAGCAGACCAGCCGCGTGGGTTCTAATTCCTCCGATACAGGCACAGTAGTTCCAACTGGAATGCAGCTTGGGCTTGGCGTAAAAACGGCGGCTATTTACCGTAGCGGCTCGCAGGGGAATCTGATTCATACTGAAAACCCGCTTGATATGGCGGTGAGCGGTAAGGGCTATTTCGAGATACAGATGCCTGACGGAAGCGTTGGCTATAGCCGCTCCGGCTCGTTCCAGCTAAGTCCTGAAGGTGTTATTGTCACATCGGATGGTTATACGGTGAATCCCGCAATTACAATACCGCAGGATGCGATAGAGATAAGCATCAACAATAACGGCGATGTACAGGTGAAAACCCAAGGTGAGGTGCAGCCGCAGCTATTAGGCCAGATGCAACTGGTACGGTTTATTAATGAAGCCGGGCTGGAAGCCAGGGGCGACAACCTGTTTTTCGAGACTGCCGCCTCTGGCCAGCCAATCCAGGGTGTGGCAGGGGTGGAGGGCTTCGGCTCCATCAAGCAGGGGTTTATCGAAGCTTCCAACGTTGACGCAGTGGATGAGATTACCAGCCTGATAGCGGCACAAAGGGCGTATGAGATGAACTCCAAAGTAATCACCGCCAGCGATGAAATGCTGCAAACCGCCAATAACTCCAAAAGGTAATCCGTGAGTAAACCTCTATTTATATTATTTATTTTATGCGTGCTGCCGATGCCGCTCCAGGCAGCGGAAGTTTTCGAGATAACCCGTAAAGCGGCCGAGGAGAAAATAGCGGCGGCAATAACAGCGCAGCAGGGGAGTGGAAAATATAAAGCTGTAATAACGGGCGTAAATCAGGATAAGCTGTTTTTAAGCGGTGAGCCGATAGAAGTGGCTATTGATAATCTCAAGTACGACCCCCGCACAAATGCTTTCACGGTAGCACTGCAATAGATGAATGCTGATAAGCTGGCTGGAAGCAGGGTGGTCAAAGGCCGC
>CAYTOJ010000102.1:0-7109 GCA_964439415.1 uncultured Rickettsiales bacterium | reverse complement strand
GTCGTCATGCCAGATATGCGAGGATCAGGTAATGAAGAAAAGTGACTCAATATACCGATTTTCATAATAAACTCCTGTTTATTACGAACTTCATGAAAATCATTAAATGATCGTTAAATTAATAAAATTCCTGTTAGTAATTTATGCCTCAGCCCTGGGGAAAAGGCTACTGAGCCTGGACTAAGTACCTCTTTGGAACGTAATAATAAAATACACTACATAATCACAGGTGTTCCTACATTGAAGCAGATAAATTTGGTGCAAGACAAAATTTCGGAATTTGTTGCTGGTGACACAGAACTGGAAACATTCTATAGAGAAAACATAGAAGGTACATTGCCGCAATTGCCACAAAATGTACAGGATGCATATAACGCTTATTGCGCGGAAAATCCGAAGCACTGCGCTAAGCCAACTTCCAGCCTGATAGAAGATGAGAAAACAGGGCAGCATATGCCATTAGATACACCAAAGCTAGCGCAGGGTGCATCTGCTTTCCAGGCGGTGTAGTAATTATTGATGTGTTTTAAGCACTCCCCAGATTACTTATAACAGCATCACCCATTTGCGTGGTGGATATGGGGGTAATGCCCTTTGCGGCAATATCTGCCGTGGCCAGATTCTGTGCCAGGGTTTTTTTCACCGCTAGTTCTATCGCTGCCGCATGTTCCGGCGCATTGAAAGAATAACGGAACATCAGGCCGAGGCTTAATATGGTTGCTATCGGGTTGGCGATATTTCTGCCTGCTATATCAGGCGCGCTGCCGTGGATAGGCTCATACAAGGCATACTGGCCGCCATCAGGCCGTTTCTCACCGAGGGAGGCTGAAGGGAGCATCCCCAATGAGCCGGTCAGCATGGATGCTTCATCCGATAAAATGTCACCGAAGATATTTCCGGTAAGCAGAACGTCAAACTGACGGGGATTTCTGATAAGCTGCATGGCGGCGTTATCAACATACATGTGGGTAAGCTCAATATCGCTGTATTCATGGTCGCGCAAATTCTGCACAACCTGCCGCCACATTTCTGTGCACTCTAAAACATTGGCCTTGTCCACTGAGCAGACTTTTTTGTTACGCTTGCGTGCTATATCGAAGGCGACTCTTGCTACTCGTTCCACCTCATCGCTATGATACAGCATGGTGTTGATGCCCTGAAGGCGGCCATCATCCAGGGTTTTTACGCCGCGTGGCGTTCCGAAGTAAACATCGCCGGTGAGTTCGCGGATAATCATAATATCAATGCCGCGAATTACTTCCGGCTTTAAGGTGGAGGCATCAATCAGCGCATCAAAAACTGTGGCCGGGCGAAGGTTGGCGAATAACCCCAGTTCTTTCCTTATGCCAAGTAATCCGCGCTCAGGGCGCACTGAATAATCCAGGCTTTCCCATTTAGGCCCGCCGACAGCGCCTAACAGTATAGCATCGGACTTTTTAGCTTGTGCTAGGGTATCAGCAGGGAAGGGGGAACCGGTGGCATCAAAAGCCACGCCGCCCAGCAGGGCTTCTTCAAATTCTGTTTTAAATCCGCGCTCCCTCTCAAACCAGCGGAGTACTTTAACCGCCTCTAACACTACTTCCGGCCCTATACCGTCCCCCGGAATCAACAGAATTTTTTTAGTCATGTGTTATCGCGCCTTCATCTTCACTATCGTTTTCACTATTATTTTCATTATGTACGGGCATACTGAAAAGAGCCTTCTCCGCAAGAAATTTATTTATCGCCTTCACAACCAGATCAGAGCCCATGTTCAAATGTCCGTGCCCTTCAAATACGGATAATTCCTTTATAATGGCAGCCGCAGCCTCTAGGAGCCTGCGCCCGTGAGATATGGGCACTATTGTATCCTGATCGCCGTGGATTATAAGCAGCGGTGCTGTGATTTGCCTGATGCGCGAGATGGAATCGAACTTATCCAGCGTCATCAGCCTGGCGGGAATGAACCAGTAAATCTCACCTGCCCGCTCCGCCACACTGGTAAAAGGGGCGTTCAGGATTAATGCAAGTGGCGGGTGCTTCTCCGCCAGCCAAGTGGCAACACCGCTGCCAAGTGATTCGCCATAATAAATGATACTGCTATCCGTTATTTTTAAATCGTGGAGGTAGTCCAGGGTGCTTTCAGCATCGCTGTATAATCCGGCCTCGCTGGGTGACCCTTCGCTGCCGCCATAGCCGCGGTAACTAAGTGCCAGCAGTCCATACCCTTCGCGTGCAAGCAGGCTGAAGATTTCCTGACGGTAGGAGAGATTTCCCGCATTGCCATGCAGGTACAATATGGTGGGAAAGCCTTCATCCGCCGCATGATACCAGGCGTTTAAGCGTAGGTTATCTGCACTATTCAGTTCAACCGCCTGAAAGTCAGGCAGGCCGTAGCTTTCAGGGGTAACATACGCGGCATCAGGATAATAAAGAAGCCGCCGCTGCATGACAAATACAGCACCAACCAGCACCAGGTAAACCGCAAGCAGAATCAATAAATATTTCACGATCATCAGAATCCGTCACGCAAGTTTAATATTGCAATGTTATCTATGAATATAGGAAACAACAGATATAAACACAGGAAAAATAAATGTCCTCTCACGGTGCTGATTCAGAGAATGTTCATGTAATACCCATAAACAACCAGGAAGATTTTAGTAATTTAAAAAACAGCCTTATCGCTGCTGAAGCTTCAGGCAAGTTATACCTTAAAATTGAATTTGCTGAAGGTCTGGAACTTAATGGAAATATTGATTTTAATAATACAGTTTTCCAAAGCCTGAATATTGTAGGTAACGGTGTAAAAATAAACGGCGATGTTACCTTAACCAATATTCCACCCACTACAGATCATCAATCAGACGAGCATAACCTTGTAATTCAAAACCTGAGCACTAGTGGCGTAATGAGAATAAACGCGGCGCAGGATAATCCTAATAGAGTATACTTAAAGGATGTTGTAGTGCCTAATATAAAGTCTGACCTTTATATGTATGCGAATGGTAATATCATAGCTCAAGGGGGGACTATTGATGTTGCCAGAGGATTTATAATGGAAGGTTCAGGTAATAACTTGTATGCCTCCAATCTAAGTGTTGGTGGAAAAGCAGATATAACTGCTATAATAAACGTGGATTCTTTTTCTACCTCTCGTAATGGTGAAACCCGTATTGTGGGTTTACCATATGCTGGTGACGATGGTTCTACTTACCCATCCAGGATAGGTAGTGCTGCGTTTTTTGGTTCAGGAGGAATCCTCAGCACAAGTGGGGTGGTTTATAATACAATTATGGCTGACTCCGGCTATACGGTAGAAAATAACGGAACGGAGACATTACCTGAGATTACCACCCTGCACCATCAATATCTTCCAGTTATTCCTGTTAATGAGGCCAGTGCTGCTGAACCTGAAAAACAAGCTGGGCTTCCAACGGTTGAAAGGGGCGGCCATTTGAGTATATAAGCCAAGGGCTTATACTTCTTCTGGCGGCCTAATGGTAAGCCTATTCTTTTGAATCACGGGGAAGGTATCTTCCGTGAGGGCGTACATTTTTAGTTCTCCGGTGGACTCCAGGCGTAATTCAACAATATCGGAAGCGCCGAAGTTATATAAGCCAGTGATAACCCCAAAAAGCTGATTATCCTCCAGGTAACAGGCTAGGTTAATCAAATCATGGGTGTAGAATTCGTTCTCAGTGCTAGCGGGTAGTTTGCTTTTATCGGCGTAGATATTACTACCAGCCAGCAATTCTGCGCTGGTTCTATCCTGCACACCTTCAACCCCGCAGGTAAGTATATTCTGCTTCTCTGACACAAGCTTCAGATTAAGCCAGTGCCCAGTTGACCCTGACTGATGGCAGATATAAAAGGGATTTAAGTCTATAAAACTATCCGCTGACTCGCAGAAACTACGAATTTTAACCATGCCTTTAATGCCATGAGGGGAGAGAATTTTGCCTGCTAAAAACAAATTCTCAGTATCAGACATTTTTTACTAACTTAAGCGGCGGCTTCTGCTGCTTTCGCGGCGGCCTTTTTAGCGGCTTCGCGTTCTTTCTTGGCGGCGGCTTCTGCTGCTGCGCGTTCCTCGCTCTGCTTTTTCAGTACATCCTTGGTAACACCAAGATTTGATGTTTTCTTCCTTGGCGCATCCTTAATCACCCCGGCTTTGAACAGAAAGCGTTCAACCCTTGGGCTTGGCTGTGCGCCTGTTGATAACCAGTATTTTGCGCGCTCAATATCAATTTTAAGCTTGTCCGCATGATTATCATCCAGCAGGGGGTTAAAACTGCCTATCCTTTCCAGGTACTTACCATCCCTAGGGGAGCGGGAATTGGTTACAACAATCCTGTAATACGGGCTTTTCTTAGTGCCCCAACGGCTCAAGCGGATTTTAACGGACATGCTTCCTTCATAATTTCAATTACAAGGGCGCTTAATAACAAGTTTATTTTAAAAATCCAGCGTTTTTCTTCAATGCCCCCCCTGTACTTTGCCATTTATCTGTTATAAGCCGTTAAACTATGGAAGGATCAGAAAAAACATTTTTCGGATTCCGCGAGGTAGAAGCGGCTGAGAAGCAGAGACTGGTGCGCGGGGTGTTCAGTTCGGTTGCGTCATCCTATGATATTATGAATGATATCATGAGTTTAGGCCTGCACCGTTTATGGAAGCAGGAATTTGTATCCGCAATAGTGCCAAGGCCGAACCGTGACTACCTGGATGTTGCAGGTGGAACGGGGGATATAGCAAGGCTGATAGCTGAGAAGTCAGGTTCCAGAGCCAGAATAGTGCTGGCGGATATAAATTACGCAATGCTTCAGGCCGGGCGGGATAAAGCAATCAATCGGGGTGAGCCTTCATCTGCTGAACTTATATGTGCGGATGCTGAGAAACTGCCGCTGCATGATAAAAGCTTTGATTGTTATTCCATAGCCTTTGGTATTCGTAACATTACTGATATTCCAGCGGCTCTCAAGGAGGCTTACCGGGTGCTAAAACCAGGTGGGCGTTTTATGTGTCTGGAATTCTCGCCTGAAGTGAATCCGCTGTTGCGCGGGTTATATAACGCCTATTCCTTCAAGGTTATTCCGAAAATCGGGGCGGCAGTGGCGGGGGATGAAGAATCCTACCGCTACCTGGCGGAGAGCATCAAAAAATTCCCCGCGCCGGATGCTTTCGCCGCCATGATTTCCCATGCCGGATTTGAACGGGTCAAGCATTATGCTTTGACGGGTGGTGTTGCGCGCATCCATTCCGGCTGGAGGATATAATTTAATGCTCCGTGCTATTCGCAATACCTTCAAACTGCTGCGTATTCTGATAACTCTGGCACGTAACGATGCACTCCAGATAGTAGAGCAAGCCGGGGCGCTAGGTGTCGCGCAGGGTAAAATGCTGCGAATTTTCCGCAAACGCACCAATCAGCCGGAAGGCCGTCGTCTCGCCGTGGCTTTAATTCAGCTTGGCCCCAGCTACATAAAACTTGGGCAGGCACTCTCCACCAGGGCGGATCTGATTGGTGAGGAAACCGCACGCGAGCTTTCTATGCTGCGGGATAAGCTGCCGCCATTCCCGTTTCTGGAAGTTCTGAAAGCGGTGGAGGAAGAATTTGGCAGGCCGCTGGAGCAGTTATTCAGGAATTTTATTGAAGCTCCCGTTGCGGCGGCATCCATTGCGCAGGTGCATAGGGCGCAAACTCTGGAGGGCAGGGAAGTAGCAGTCAAAGTGCTGCGGCCTGGCATTGAGAAAGCTTTCCGGCGGGATATTGAGCTTTTCTACTGGATAGCAGGGTTAGTTGAACGCAATGTGCCATCCCTCCAGCGGCTGCGACCAATGGAGGTGGTAAAAACCCTGGAAGACTGGATGAAACTGGAGATGGATTTACGCTTTGAAGCCGCCGCAGCATCTGAGCTTAAAGAATGCTCAATTGCTGATGAATGGGTGCATGTTCCTGAAGTGGACTGGGCAAGAACGGGAAACCGGGTGCTGACAATGGAATGGGTGGATGGTGTTGCTATAAGCGATACCGCCGCGCTCATAACTGCCGGGCATAACCTGAATGCGGTAGCGGAGCGTGTGGCGGTGATGTTCTACCGTCAGGTATTCCGGGATGGTTTTTTCCATGGGGATATGCACCCCGGTAATTTATTCGTGGATGCTAAAGGGCGAATTGCGCTGGTGGATTTTGGCATAACCGGGCGGATGGATATGAAAAACCGGGCGTTTCTGGCGCGTGTGCTGGATGCTTTTTTAAGGGAGGATTATTACACAGCCGCAAAAATACACTTTGATGAGGGCATAGTGCCGCATAAATATCAGGTGGAGAATTTCGCCCTGGCCTGCCGTTCAATAGCCAAGCCCATAGTTGGCAAGCCGCTTAAAGAAATCTCCCTCGCCCGCCTGCTGGCGCAGTTGTTCAAAGTCAGCCGCGATTTTGAGATGGTGCTGCAACCCCAGCTATTGCTGCTGCAAAAGAATATGATGATGATGGAGGGAATTGGCATCAGCTTAAACCCCAATGCCAATATGTGGGAGATTGTAAGCCCGATGGTGAAAGACTGGGCGCGCAAAAACGTTACCCGCAGAGGTTATTTAAAACGCCGCCTGAATGATACGCTGGAGAGTATGCACAGCATTCCGCAGATAATAAAATCATCGGAGAATCTACTGCGGCAAATGGAAAACCGCTGCAATTCATCATACCTACCACGAAAGTGTAATAGCAGTGCGGTTACTATACTGGCATTATTATCCGCCGCCCTCACCACAGCCCTGCTGCTGGTGATACTCCAGCATTAAAGGATCATTTGCGGGGCACGTTAGTGGCAGGCCGGTCAGTCACGCTGGCATCATCAAGCCTGCCGGTATTTCCGCGCTGCTGGTCAATTTTATCCATTTGGTATGTGGATACTATACCCCTATCGTTTGAAGAGTGTGGTTAAGTGATGTCATTTCAGGGGTATATTTTCTTGTATATTAAGGGGCTGCCGCCCCCGCGCTTCGCGCTTCCCCCGCCGCGCCGGCGCGCTCCCTTACGGTCGCAAGAAAATGTCACTCTTGATACGCGAGGAGTATATTTGTGGGATGTTTAACAACTAACGCTTATCAATAAAAATCATTGC
>CAYTOJ010000101.1:0-7175 GCA_964439415.1 uncultured Rickettsiales bacterium | reverse complement strand
CTAAGCAAAAACTGCAGTTTGCAGCAAGCTAGAGTAGAAATCGGCAACAACCTCTCAGAAAAACACCTAATCTGTCCATGTCCTGCTCTTTATAAATGAAGGACTTTGCAATTGCGTGCGCTAGAATGAGGTTAATAGAATCTGTGCCTGCTTTTTTATCCTGCATCATGAATTCCAGTAATCTAGCAGGATCGGGTGGGGGAAGATGCGTGCAATCGACTGGCAGGCCGCAGCTTTTTATGAAGTCCCTCACTTCCTCAGCTTCACTTTCAGGGCATAGGCCAAGCTTTGCTGAATAATCAAAAGCCATGCACATACCGATTGCCACTGCTTCGCCGTGCAGTAGCAGGCCATTATATTCATAAAAGGCTTCCAGCGCATGGCCGAAGGTATGCCCCAGATTCAGCAGCATCCGCTGCCCGGCTTCCTTTTCATCTTTGCCTACTATATCCGCCTTGGCGCGGCAGCTAGTGGCGGTTATGTAAGCCAGACTGTCAGGATTACGGTTTAAAACACTGGCAGCATTTTCCTTAAGCCATACAAAAAAAGCAGCATCGTTAATGAGGCCGTATTTTATAACTTCCGCAAAGCCCGCCAGCATCTCCCGCTCTGGCAGAGTTTTCAGCATATTAATATCAATGAAAACACGGCGCGGCTGATAAAAAGTGCCGATAAGGTTTTTACCGAAGCGCGAATTAATGCCGTTTTTGCCACCAACTGAGCTATCCACCTGCGCCAGCAGGGTGGTGGGAATCTGCACCAGATTAATGCCGCGCATCAGCACGCTGGCGGCAAAGCCAGCCATGTCACCCACCACGCCGCCGCCTAAAGCGATTATGGTGGATTTGCGGCTAAGCGGGTGGGATAAAATTTCCTCAATAACACCCTCAAAGCTGGTGAAGTTTTTGCTCCTCTCGCCAGGTGCAATTATTATAGGCGTGATGTTATGGCCGATGGTATTGAAGGCATTGTTTAGCTGGCGATAAAATAACCGGTGCGAGTTTTCATCCGTTATTACAAAAATACTTCCGCTTTTCAGTTCATCCGCGCAGAAAACAGCCGCGCTTTGCAGTAAATCCTCCCCCACTATGATCTCATAGGCTGGAGTTACATCAATTTTTATAGTGTCTAAGATGCGCATGTTAGCTAAACGTACAATTAACAGAAGTAACCAACACATATTTATGAATGGTACATTCTTTATTTTCCAAGTTCCTACCTATCGCATCCCCCCCGCAAGCAGTGGGGGAGACAAGCAACGTACATTTTCCGGCAAAACGCATAATCATTTTACATTCATACTAATTCAGTTTGCTATATGGTAGTATTCAAATGCTCAGTAATTTTTCTATAATACAAATCGCTATATCCTCCAGCCCTAAGCCCTGGCAGGTTATTTCCAGATCCGCCATGGCGTAATATTCCCGCCGTTTGGCCAGTAACCCCTCCAGAATTTCCCGTTTATCTCCGCCGCGCAGCAGTGGCCGTCTGTCGTTCCTGGATACGCGCTCCAGAATGGTTTCCATATCAGCCGTCAACCAGATTGATATAGCTTTCTGTTTTATCAGCATACGGTTATTCTCTGAGATAAAAGCCCCGCCGCCCAGAGCTATTACCTTCGGTGCTTCATCCAGCAGTTCCGCCAGGGCTTTTTCTTCAGCCTCACGGAAGTATTCCTCCCCCAGCAGTGCGAAGATTTCTGATACCGGCAGGAAAACCTTTTTCTCAATATAGTGGTCAAGGTCAGTAAAGGTGACATCCAGCTTGCGGGCCAACGCCCTGCCGACACTGGTTTTCCCCACCCCCATCATACCCACCAGAACAATAGGTTTTTGTGCCACATCCTTCATATCAAACACTTGTAGCAATAGCCTAAAACTTAACAACTATTTTCCGGCTTAAAGGATGGTGATCACGGACTATTTTCTGCAGGCGTTTACCCTCCACATGGGTGTAAATTTGCGTGGTGGAAATATCGGCGTGGCCTAGTAGTTCCTGTACTACTCTAAGGTCAGCATCGTTTTCCAGCAGGTGCGTGGCGAAGCTGTGGCGCAGCACATGGGGGGATATTCTCTCACCATCCAACCCTGCCGCGATAGCTAACTCTTTCAGAATTTTAGCAAAGCCCTGCCGTGTAATCGGTTTATTTTTTGCCGCCTGGCGCAGTGCAGGGAAAAGGTAGTTATTCTCAGCACCCTCCGGCAGTAGATGCTGGCGCAGGTGCAAATATTCACTTATGGCAGTTCCGGCTTTGGCATTATAAGGCACGATTCTCTCCTTACCGCCTTTGCCTTTTATCATCAGAAAACCAGCGTCGCCGCCCTTATTCAGAATTTTTGCCGCAGCCGCAAGTTTTATGCTCACCAGTTCTGAAACTCTAAGCCCCCCTGCGTACAGCAGTTCAACCATCGCTTTTATCATGGCTGCCTGGGGAGTTTGCCCCTGATTATAAGCCGCCTGGATGATTTTTTCTATCTCCTCCTGATTCAGGCATTTTGGCAGGGAGCGGGATTGTTTCGGCGCGTCAATATCAATGGTGGGATCAGACTTTATATATTTCTCGCTTTTCAAAAAGCGGTAGAACTGCCTGAAGCAGTACAGTTTGCGGCAGTGGGTGGAATTCTCATAACCCCGGCGGGAGAGGCTTTTGAAATAAGCCCTAAGGTCGTTCTCGCTGAAATCCGCGATTGTTTTGCCGGGAATAAAAGCAGATAAATCCCGCAAGTCCCGGCCATAGGATTCTAAAGTATTACGGGCGGAACCCTTCTCCGCCGCCGACATTTCCAGGAAAGCCTCTATAGCGCGTAACGAATAGTTGGAGATGGAACGTTTTATGAATCATTACTCCTTTTTTTATATTTTGCGCACGCCACCCGTGGGTCCGTGCGCATAGTCCTTTGCTTAGTGCTGGTTCGCGCCATTGAACGGAATCTCCACCTCTATCTGCTTTACCTCCGGCTCCCGCTCCACCAGCCCCATAACCAGCAGCGCACTAAGCAAAACCAGGCTAGTGCCGGATATTATGTATAAGACTATTCTCTTCATTAATCAGGCTCAATAATTATGGGTTTTCTGGATTTCTCGGTTTTTAAACGGTTATGATTTTCCACCAGGTAATCGAAAGCCTTTTTATAATATTTGAAGTTGCCGTCATCGCTGACGAATTTTTTAATGTCAGTTGTTTCGATATGATTGATGGAGGATTTTCTGAACTCATCATCCTCAATCATGCGCAGCGTAATATCCACCAGCTTCTGATCAGTATCGGCAATAAGCTCAGGCTGACCAATCCGCCGAAGTATGGCGGATGCAAAGCGGTTGTATGCGCGGTCGCCCTCCTGCACTATTATGGGTTTGCCTGCTATCAGCGTATCTACAATACGATTGTAACTGCCGAAGGGAAAAGCATCCAGCCCGAAATCGCAATACTCAATCTCGCCGACATATTCATCATAAAGCGCATAACCGGAGACTTTCACGTTTTCCTTGCCGAGCAGTTCATAAAGCTCCTGCGCGAAGGGAATAAGCTGAAAGCGCGTGGCCTTGATGCCCATGAAATAGAAGCAGATTTTGCGGTTGGTTGATTCAACTATTTTCTTGAGTGAGAGCAGATTTTTATAGTTGAATTTAACTGATCCCCACGAGCAGCTTATCATGATTCGCCCCTCATGCTCCGGTGCTCTTTTAGGGTTCTGGCGCTTGTATTCCGGCATTACCGCAACCGTGCCAAGGCCGGGGATCAGCACCAGGCGCTCGCTGTAATTACGCTCCGGCTTTTCCGGCAATTCCGATTCCACGCCGCCTATAAAATAATCAATCTCTGAATGCCATGTGCTTACCGGGTGGCCATAGGTTGCTATCTGAATCGGTGCAAGACGCGTATTTGCAAAAGCTATTGAACTGAAGTTCATGCCGACATCAGGGTAGAAAACTATGCCGTATTTTCCGGAACGGATCAGGCGGTCGGTAGCCTCGTTCTCCTCGCCGGATGGTGTGTCAATACGCAGGAATTCATCCACCAGGTCAAGGTCGAAACTATTGATGTCCTTACTGGAATCGGTGGTGTCCAGACACACCTGAGTGATATGGTAATGGCCTTTCAAAGAATAAATCAGGGGAGCCATACAGCGGTATACCGCGTGTTCCTTACGGAAGCTCCAGCTTATCAGCAGAATTTTTTTGTAATCAGGGTTCAGCCATTGCACCGGTGGCTTCACATGTTTGCGGATTTCACGGTTGATGATCGGCTTCATCACCGGTTCCTGCGGGGGGTCGTAATAACTTGTCCAGAAATACGGGTGTACTATGTGCTCATAAACCCGGTAGCGGGGGTCAGTGATGCAGTAGTTTTTCAGCGCAATATCCGAATGCAGAAAGCGCATCATGTTCTTGTAGATGGTTTCGCTGTTTGAGTTCACGGTCTGGTCTATCACCGTTGCCCACCAGAGTGTGGCCAGGAATCTGTCATAGTTGTAGAACAGTTTAAGGTCTAGCTCCAGCTCGTTACGGGCTGAGTAGAGAGTCATGATTTTGGGAATGTCTGGGTCTTGCTCCAGCAGCAGTTTTATCACCAGATCGGTGGTTTTGAAGCTGGATATGCGCACCAAGTTTGAAATCAGGCAGTTGATATAAATCATGGAGGGGATAAGATCCTGCGGAATCTTAAAGCGTTTGTCGGCAAAAATCCGCAGCACTACTTTGGCGATCAGCGCCATGGTTTCCATGTAACCGCCGTCCATCTCCTCCATCTGGTAGCGGTCAAAAAACTTGAACAGTTCAACAATTTCTATGCACAACTCGCGGGAATCACCTTTCTCCAGCAGACTTAACAAAGTGTGCGGGTCGAACTTGAGGAAGCGGTAATCCATGGCATTTTTAGTTTCCGATTCCATGAATACCGGCATGTAAATAGCCGATTCGGTTTTGATTTCCTTATATACCTCATCGCCTTTCAGGTCGTATTTTGATCTTGGTGTGGTTGTCATGAATTACTCTCTGATTGGTGCTAGTGGTAGCGGATATTCATAAATTCTATTGTAATCTGGCGGCTGGAATACAGTTTAATGAAGCTGTCGCTGAATCTGCTGTTGCGCCTTTTGTCATGCTCCAGCAGCAGAAAATTCACCATATCCAGTGAAGAATACAGGTCGTGCAGCAAAAGTGCTGATTTCAGCAGGTCAACATCGCTATAGCGGCTTAAATCGGAGAAATCCCGCACGAAAATACAATCAGCCCACAATAACTGACTCATGGGATGGAATGGGTCGTTATTAAATATAAATGGCCGGAAGCAACGGCCTGCTACGTCGAACATCTTATGCAGGCAGAATCCGTGTTCACGCATGAAGCTTTGAATATCGCAGAATATCGGCTGGTTTTTGTAGAGCGGCAGGAATTCGCATTCTATCTCCACAACCACAGAATTCTTCAGTGCTTTAAGGCCGTTCTCCAGAACTTTCAGTTCAGCACCCTGTACATCTATTTTAATAAAATCAGGTTTTGGCAAACCTTCAATATCATCCAGACGCTTGGTTTCCACGTCCAGTGTTTTCACAACTGAGAAGTGTCCGATATTAGGCTCAGTCCCAAGCCCTGTAAAAAGGTTTATTATTTTAGGGTCAGGCTGCAACATAGAGGAGCAACCCGGGTATTTAGTTATATTAAATTTAGCCTTACCGCCATCGCCAAGAAAATAAGGGTAGAATTTATATTTATCTCCGGTCAGGGTTTTCGTGAGAGTATCATATTGCTTTTCATCCGGCTCGAAGCCGGTGACGCGCCCCTGGTTAATCTCCAGAATATCGGTGTATTTAGGCTCACCATCCAGCAACGCCGCGCCTATATCCATAATCTCTATCCAGGGGGTGCTTTGCCCCAGCACCTCTTTCAGGCTCATTTTACATATCCCACATTCATGAAAATAACCGGCAGGTTTTTCCCCATCATCAGTTCCAGAAATTTCCTGCCCAACTGCGCACCGGTACGCGCATCATATTCAGTCAATATTCTGTAGGCAAGATCCCACGATTTATATATATCTACCATTATGGTGAAGGTTTTCAGTAATTGCTCATTACTCAATTCCGCCAGCTTCATGAAATCCCGCACAAAAATACAGTCCGCCCATAAAATCTGGCTCATGGGGTTATAGGGGTGATTGCCGAATATCAGCGGTTTGAAGGCACGGCCATTTATATCTATCATTTTATGCAGGATAAAACCTTGTTCGCGCAGGAATACCTGAATATCGCCAAATAACGGCTGATTCTGGTATATTTCCACAAACTCGCACTCAACCTGCAACACCAGAGCGTTTTTAAGGGTGTTTGTGCCGTGCCGGAGCATGTCAAGCTCGCCCCCCTGAATGTCCGCTTTAATATAATCCGGCGGGGTCAGATCAGTTATATCATCCAGCCGGGTGGTTTGCACCTGGCTGATCTCCGCGACTTCAAAAAATCCCTCACCCCCCGGCGCACCCACGCCGTTAAATTCATTTATAAGTTTTAAATTGGGTGCAAACAGGGAAGAACAGTCAGCGTGTTTAGTGATATAGAAATTGGTTTTCTCGCCGTTTCCTAAAAAATACGGCAGCCAGCGGTGCGAACTATCAGAAAAGCGTGCACGCAGTAAATCCAGTTGCGCCTGGTTAGGCTCAAACCCGGTGACTGTTGCAGCATTATCTTTTAGCAGCGGCGCATATATCACCTGCTCACTAAGGGCTGAGGCTCCCGCATCCAGCACTTCGATTATCGGGGTAAGCTCACCCAGAACTTCGCGGGCGGTTATGTTATCCAGTGGGCGTGTCATAAACAAACTTCAGATTAATGTAAGGACGCCTCTATTAACTCGCTTATGCGAGCATAAGTGCGCGAAGCGAGCATACAGAGCGTAGGCGTGAAGAAAACGCTGAAAGCGTTTTTAGCCTTAGCCAAGTGTACATGTAAGTACATGCGTTTTGAGAGCGTAAGCTTGGTTACCAAATGAGTAAACCTCATTTGTGTAACCTTAGCGAAGCCAGCGACAAGTAAATTTGCCGCAGAAGTAGAGTTAATAGAAGTGTCCTGAAGCTTAACCTAACAATCGCAGTTAATCGCGCTATTAAGTTGAGAGGTTTATACACAGCCTAATTGAAGTTCAATATGTTAGCAAAGTTGCAATCAGGATTAGCACCTAAA
>CAYTOJ010000100.1:0-7302 GCA_964439415.1 uncultured Rickettsiales bacterium | reverse complement strand
TCAGCACTCAGCACTCAGCACTCAGCACTCAGCACTCAGCACTCAGGCTGACGGGCTTTTAGGTGCTGTCAAGGGCAAAAATGCTGGTTTTACGCTGGTGGAACTCTCTATAGTTCTGGTTATTATTGGTTTGCTGGTTGGTGGAATTCTTGCCGGGGCTGACCTTATAAAAGCGGCTAAACTTAATAAAATAATCAGTGAGCGGGAACAGATAATAACCGCTATGAATACCTTTTATCTCAAATACAACTGCATCCCCGGGGATTGCTATAACATCTCCACATATTTATCGGGCGAGACCAACGGCAATGGTGATGAGATGATACTATATGCATCAGCCGCAGGTGGGGCGGGAGAGATGTTTGCTGCATGGAAGCAGATGGCCGCCGCCGGTTTATACCCTGGCAGTTACTCTGGTCTCGCTGGTTCCGGTGGCGTACATCATTCGCAAATTGGAATAAATACACCTGGCTCCAAAGCAATAGCAAAAGCAGGTTATAGCTTTGATTGGGTAGCGAAAATAACATCTGATGATGGTCATTCGTATACCGGTGCATACGGAAATATAATACGCTTAGGGAAGGAGACAACCGCTAGCACGCCATATGACCCAACACTAAAGCCAGTAGATGCATACAATATAGACAAAAAGGTTGATGATGGCATTCCCGGAGCCGGGAAGGTTTTATCCTACGGGGCTGATATAGGAACATGCTCAACCTCCGGCAGTTCAAGAACTTCACCCGCCTCTTCCACTTATTATATAACCAATGATAGTATTGCTTGCAGGCTCGCTTTTCTGACAGACTGGTAAACGGCTCAAGCCATGCATATAGGCTGAAACTCTCTAATCCCCCAATTTCTGCTGGCACTCAGTAAAGCTGGAGCAGGTCGTTTTTAAAGTGGCGGTAGCGCTGCCAAGTATTGCTATACCTTCAACGTAGTGCGGTATCAGCGTGGTGGGGTCAAGATACCCCTTAATCAGCGGTTCCTCATTTTTAATTCGTTTAAGCTCATTCCCGGTATAGCCAGCCACGGCCAGGCGGCGCATCGTGACAAGCATAAGCTGGCCGCTACTGCCGTTCACGTTTTTCATATCCCGCATTCCCAGCACTTTAAATTCCAGTTTTGAACGCCTGCGGCCATCATATAGCGGAAGCTCAAACTCTTTAGCACCTGCGGCAATTTTGACCCTCGCCGCAATAATCGCAGTTAAAGGATTCAGCGTATCTGTCTTTAAAGCTACATCCACAGCCGGGCGTTTCTCGCGCTTGTCAGGCGGAATTACCGTATCTGAAACAAGTTTGCCTTTAGCATCATATGCAATAGTTACATCTTTAATCTGCTTGCGTAGCTGTGTGTGTGAAGCGTATTCGCCTAAACCCGGCGAACCGCTTTTCTGTATAACGCCTTTACCGTTTGCAGTGCTTACAAACTTTCCCGCAGCTTTGGCAATACCCAGGGAGCGCATTTCAACTTTCATGTCATAAGCAGAATCATCAAGCTTCACTGCCACCGCCATTCTGCCAACATGCGCACCGCTCCAGTGCGCTTCATAAAGCAGTACCTGATTCACAGGCGCAGCCACTGCAACTGATGCTGGCTGAATCAGTATGACCAAAAGCAGCACAGGCAAGAATTTAATTCCCGACATATATATCTTCTCCACAGCATTATCTGCCAGCAAGTTTAACATAGACGCGCCACAAAATGCAGTGATAGTATGCTGGAAAATCAACAAAATTCAAATCCTGTATGGATGGCATTGCTTTTTTACTGCTGGCGTATTTCATAGGCAGCCTGCCCTTTGGTTATATGCTTGCCCGTGCTAAAGGAATTGGCGATGTGCGCAAGATGGGCTCCGGCAATATCGGTGCAACCAATGTTTTCCGCAGTGGCGGCAGAAATTTAGGTATCCTGACATTGCTTCTGGACTCAGCCAAGGGTTTCCTGCCCGTATGGCTCGCCGCAAGATACTTTTCACTGGGGGATATATGGCCATACTTATGCGGCCTGGCCGCCGTTTGTGGGCATATTTTCCCGGTCTGGCTCAAATTTAAAGGCGGTAAAGGCGTGGCGACTACCTTTGGCGTAATACTGGCACTGATGCCGTTACTGGCACTTCTGGTTATATCCGTCTGGGGGCTGGTTTTTGGCGTATACAAAATGGTCTCCCTTGCTTCAGTTCTGGCCGCTATGGCTGCACCCATCTTCGCAATGCTTATTTATGGCCTCAGACCGGGTATATTCATGATAATCATATCCCTGCTGATTCTGCTGAAGCATAAATCCAACATTCAGCGGATATTAACCGGGCAGGAGCATTCTTTAAACCTGAAAGACCAGAAGCAGGAATGATACCAATTCGCAATCAATATAGAGACAAAAACATGACAACGAATTGGTATGGGCGAGCGACTTGCCAGCCGGAGCCTTGGCGCAGGTTGGAGCGAGGACGGCGCGTAGCGCTGGGGTTGCAGGGGGTGGAACCCCCTTTACATTTTGCACAATTTCCCCAAATTGAATGCAAAATGTTATGAGAGTTCATTCGCCATACCGCAGCCTTACCAGTTTTCCGCCACGGGATTGTTTAAGGCTTATCCGCACTGAAAATGTCGGGCCAATCACCTTTTTTGATCTGGTTAATATGCATGGCTCACCGGCAAAAGCGATTGATGCGATCCCCCATATGGCGGTTAGAGGCGGCTTGAAGCGCAAACTTAACCTGCCAAGTCTGTCGGCTATTGATAAGGAACTGGATGATTTAAGCGCTATCAATGCCAGGATACTGCTTTACGGTTCAGCCGAATACTCAAGTCTGCTGGAGAATATTTATGATCCGCCGCCGCTGTTATTTGCCTTGGGGAATGCGGGGCTACTGCGCAAAAATTCGTTTGCCATAGTCGGCAGCCGCGCCGCTTCCATCAACGCCCGCACGTTTACACGCAAGATTACTGAGGATGTCGGCAGCAAGGGTTACATCATCACTTCCGGCCTGGCGCGAGGCATTGATACCGAAGCCCATAAAGCTGCCCTAACCACCGGAACCATTGCGGTAATCGCCGGCGGCATAGATAACATATACCCCCCTGAGAATGCTGAATTATATGCTGGGATAATAGAGAGCGGCGTCATAATCAGCGAAAACCCTGTAGGCACTGCGCCAACCGCCACCAGTTTCCCCCGGCGCAACCGCATAATATCCGGCCTGTCGCTTGGCGTTTTAGTGGTTGAAGCTTCGCTTAACTCAGGCTCACTGATTACGGCGCGCTGCGCGATTGACCAGGGGCGGGATGTTTTCGCAATGCCAGGCTCACCGCTGGATGCCCGTAGCAAGGGCGCAAATATGCTGATTAAAAACGGGGCAGTGCTGGTAGAATCAAGCGCGGATATTCTGGATGCCCTCAGGATTTATGGAGAAAACCGTTTATCCGTTTTCCAGAACACGAATTTTGAGGAGCAAACCGCCATGCCGGTTTATAGCGAGGAAGAGCTGAACGCAGCCAGAACTGAAATGCTCAGCGCGCTCAGCTTTGAAAACATCAGTCTGGATGAAATCTGCGCGGCAACTGAAATTCCGCCAGCCCTGACCAGAGCCACACTTCTGGAACTGGAACTGGCCGACAAAGTCCACCGCAGCCCCTGCGGCAGATTCTCCCTCAGTGCTGCCTCTCAAGCCGCCTGAACCTGCTTTAATTTAATAAACCGCCCCTGCAATGCTGCACCGCCAGCAAGCAGGTTTGCAATACACCGGACAACTCATTGATTAACGATAGAATCAAACATAAAACCTTTTGAAATGCCTTGTAGTTTAGTTTAAGCGTTTACTATATCAACTGCTCGCGTATGAAGAATGCGGATTCTTTGCAGGCAAGTAGCGAGCAGTATAGACGCGCATGGGCTGGTGGGGCGGCCATGCGCAAAACAAACAAAGATATACCTATCGCACTCTTGAAGTGCGATAGGTATATGTTACTACGAATCAAGAATTTACATGTTGTTGCGGCGCTGGGGGCTTTTGACTGGGAGAAGGCTAGCAGCCGTATTATAATACTGAATCTTGAAATATTATTCGATGCAGGCAAAGCCGTAACCAGCGATTCCATCAGGGATACCCTGGATTATAGCGCAGTTGAGCGCAAGATACTTGAGTTTATTACCCCACGCCAGTTCAATCTGGTGGAAAAACTTGCTCATGATTTGGGTACCCACCTTATGAATGATAATAGAATCCATGAGCTTAACCTGGAAGTGGAAAAACCCGGCGCACTCCGCCAGGCTGAATCAGTTTCCATCAGTGTATTTTTTAAGAAATAATTACAATTTTATTAAAATTATATCTTCCTTCAGGATTAATTAATCATTATAGTAACCACAGGTTGTCGCAAATAAACAACAAATAGACAATTGGTTGAAAAAATACAACAGGGTGGTCATTATATGTCTTCTAATAAAGTATCCTCAACCAGTCTTGAGGAAGGAGTCTTTAGTACACAGTACCATAATAGCAACACAGATAACCCGTATCAATTTTGCAACACTTGCTGTGAACGGGAAACACACATAACCGGTGTGCAGAAATTATGGCGTGCCGTGATAGCACAGGCATTTATTGATGCCTTGAGC
Organism: uncultured Rickettsiales bacterium; assembly: GCA_964439415.1. Taxonomy (GTDB): domain Bacteria; phylum Pseudomonadota; class Alphaproteobacteria; order Rickettsiales; family CAZAGG01; genus CAYTOJ01. The sequence continues at coordinate 2,676 of CAYTOJ010000100.1, read as the reverse complement.
AATTCCAATAAGGCTTTATTAAAACGTGAAAAAGCCCGTGCCATCAAGTGGCTTCTTGGTAAAAGTGAGGATTTCTACACCACATGTAGCCTGGCTGATATGGACGCTGATTATGTGCAGCATAAAGCTGAAATATTATTCTCCAACTGGCTACAGGAGTTTGAGCGGCAGGAAGCAATCAAGAAAAGTCATAAAAGCCTGACCCAGCCCAGCAACCTTGAAACTAAAATCCTGCCATTACCTGTAAATACCTGCTTTGAGGATGAATCATGCAATTTCGTTGATGATTTCTTCATGCCGTTTTCCTGGCAGAGTTTTCCCGTAGTTCATCTAAGCTTTTAAGAACCTGTTATGGCATGGGCGAGGAGAGGTAGGCCGAAAAGTGCGGCCAGGCAAATCGCAACGCCTGAGCTTCTGCAGAAGCATTCTTCAGGCATAACCCGCGAGGCGATTGACGTAATCCTGGAGAAAAAACTCATCACGGAGTCTGAGCACTGGTGCGCCGTGCATTTCAGGTGGTTATACGGACTATGCTACGGCATCCCCAGTACCTCAGCGGTTGACTTAAGCGATTATGCACCTGGCAGAAACTGCGAAGCGGAGGATGAAATCTGGCGCGAGAACAGAGAACGGGAAATGAAGCAAGCATTTCTGGTGGTAAAATCAGTAAAAGCCGAACGCGAGATTATGCGCATAGCAGTACACAACATCCCCCCACTTTGCCTGAAAGCCAGGCCTGATTATACCCTTACCGCAGGGTATGAGCTGGATAAATTAAGATTAGGACTGAGCGCACTGGAGAAAATCTGGTGCAAAAAAAACAGAACTTATCTGCGACCGTAAGGGAGCGCGCCAGCGCGCAGGGGAGAGGCCATAAACGAAAGCGGTATATATTGGTATGCTAATTGCATATATCTGAAAAATCAGGCATTATAAATGGCATCCGCAATTGAGCAAACAAAAGAACCCACCCGCATTACCATCACACCGCCGGATACACGCAAGGCGGATGAAGAAACAAAGCCGGATAGTGATTACGGATTCAAAGACGCGCTGGATGTAATAAACCCCCTGCAGCAACTGCCGATAATCTCCAACATATACAGAAAACTCACTGAAGATGATGTAAAACCGGTATCTGGCATCATCGGCGGCCTTCTGTTCGGTGGTCTGCCTGGGCTGGTGATTGGCATCTGTAACGCAATTGTGCATGAAGCCACAGGTGAGAGTATACCAGAGAAAATTCTAAATGCCATGAGCGGCGATAGTGAAGATACGGAAAGTGGAGTGGAAGTTGCGCATAATAATAACGCAGCCACCGCATACTCTGATGCCAGCAGTTTAATCAGAGGCAATCAGGTAAGCTCATTCCTGAACTTAAGCATAGTTAAGGTATAGATAAGAGTTAGCCAGTATACCTTACCACCTGACAAATTTTTAAGTCATTGGTTTACAGGGATTTTTGCCCCCTCCCTAACCCTCCCCCGTAAACGGGAGAGGGGATCTACGGAGTAGGTTTTCTCTATGTTCCCTCCCCTGTTCTCGCCTTGGCGAAGCCTTTGGCAATTCAGGAACCAGTTGCCAGAGCCAACGGCGTAGCCAGGTACGGGGGAGGGTTGGGAGGGGGCTAATAAATTCTCTTAATTTGTCAGGTGGTAAGGCCAGGATACTGTAATTCTTTCAATTTTTCATCAGCGAGAGTAGCAGGAAGCAAGCTTTGTAGAGGCAAAGTTCGATGCAGTGAGGGAAAAAATCAATATGTTGCATAAATTTATCATTCCTGCTGCATCCCCACATTTCATAAAACCTTAAAAAATCCAAAAAAAAAAACAGTAACTTATTTCAGTGAACATCCCGCCGTTTTATGTTGCCCTCTGTTTTTTTGCAAAATCAATCAAGGTGAATTCGGCTATACGCCATTTCCATGCAATACGCCTGGCGTATAGCTGAAGTTACCTCTTGAAGAAAAGAGGGATTATGAAAAATTTTTGGATTCTCATGCTGGCAATCCAACTCACACTGGGGTTGCCAAATGTTGCAAGTGCAAGCATCCCAGCGCCAGTCGAAGGCGGGATGTGGGTTTGTAGCAGAGTGTATCTCGGCTCGGCTGCCACCGAGGCCGAAGCCTGGGAAATCCCAGGCACTGAGGTAGTTGTCGAGTCGCTCTTTGGGGACGAGTGGTTTGCGTACGGCAAAAGAACTTGCCGATACGTGACGTTCTAACCCCTGGGGCAACATAAAACTTTAAACCTTCCACTTCCAGTTCTAACCGAACGCGAAGTGGAAGGTTTTTTTTATGTTTTGCGCATGGCCGCCCCACCAGCCCCATGCGCGTCTATGCCACACATCATAGGCGTGAGCATAGATGCCCTTTAATGACTAACTTATTTTCAGTAAAACCTTAAGTACCGCAATTTTACCTGTCCTTTGTTAGTTGTCCTGCAACGACAATTTTAAAGGAGGGTTTTATGCCTAGAAGTTCACAAGCCAGAAGCCGCCGCCAGCAGGAGGATGATGATAACATGCAGGGCAACGGCAGCAGCAGCAATAGAAGCCGTGATGATGAAGGCCGCTTTGCCAGTGGCAACCGCTCTTCCAGAAATACGCGCCAGGAAGAGGAGTATAATGCCCCCCTAAAATAGGATCAGCGTATAAGCGAGAGAGTCCGCTATAGAA
>CAYTOJ010000099.1:0-7393 GCA_964439415.1 uncultured Rickettsiales bacterium | reverse complement strand
GTGGACAACGCAAAGAAGGGCGTTGCCCACATCCCCACAGGCTCCACCACAACAGTGTCCTCGGCCAAGCAGAAGTGAGACGTTTGCAGGCTGTGGGTAACGGCGATGTGAGCGCGCTTTAATTACGCTGGTCTCGCATCGCCGTTATCCATAGCCTGGCAACAAAAAAGGCCTCATAAGGAGTATGTAACAACTTCATCATGAGGCCTTATGCAGATCAAATCTCTACACAGAAACATCTATAAACTATATGCATACACACGTACACAAGAAACGCTTGAGGCTCTTGGCCGCAAGCATCGGGAACGGATAGAGCACTGGGAATCGCTCAAGGCAGAGGAGCTGGATGACGCTGCCTGTGCACGTCTTGCCGGGTTTTCCCGGGCATCGTATTATCGTTCACGCGCAGCACTACAGAAGCTGCAACGGGGCATCGCTCCGCCTTCTAAAGCCAGAAAGCGGCAGAATAAGCCACGTTGGGGCGAGGCCGAAAAACAACTTGTCCTGCGTCTGCGCCGGATCAATCCCACCTATGGACAGGATAAACTGGCTGTAATCCTCCAGCGTGACCACCAGATGAAACTCAGCCCGCGCACAGTGGGACGCATGACAAGGCGTACCAAGGTGGTCTCAAAAAAAGAATTCATGGTTAACGCCTCCATCAAACTATGGCACGCCCTCACCAATCCACGCACATTTAACCAATTCCAAAAAAAATATCTATGTATCTTTAAGTAAATACTCTCAATTTTTCGTCAAAGCACCCTGCCCTATCGTCTGGGCAGTGTGGTTGAATGATGTAATTTCAGGGGTATATTTTGTTATATCTGGGGGCTGCCGCCCGTCACTGCTAAAAACAGACATGGGATACCCCATGTCTGTTCAAGCTGTGACGCTCTGCGCTTCCCCCCCAGCAGCACCGACGCGGCTTCCTTCGGTCGCATGAAAATTTCACTCTTGAAGCGCAAGGAGCATACCATCCACCAGCAGAGCTGTGAAAAGAGCGAACAGATAGGCTATTGAATAGAAAAACATCGCCAGGGACTTTTTGCCTTCAGCCTCCCCGGTGCTTATCATCACCTGAATCATGTAATACATAAAACGTGCGCCCAGTACGGCTGCTGAACACGCGTATATGTATCCTGAGAATCCCATGAAATATGGCAGCAGAGATGTCCCTAGAAGCAGAACCAGATACTGCGCCATTTTTCTTTTTGTCGCATGGATGCCGGAAACGCTTGGCAGCATCGGCACATTTACTTTTGCATAATCATCAGTGCGCCTTATGGCCAGCGCCCAGAAATGCGGAGGAGTCCAGAAGAATATAATCAGAAACATCAGTACCGGAAACAGGCTTAACTCACCACCGGCAGCTAGCCAGCCGATTACAGGCGGGAAGGCTCCCGCAGCGCCGCCAATTACTATGTTGGCTGGGGTGCGGCGTTTAAGCAGCATGGTATAAATTACTGCGTAATAGAATATGGAGAACGCGAGCAAAGCCGCAGCCAGCCAGTTCGCGGCAAGCCCAAGCATGAACACCGATACCGCCATAAGCAGCAGCGAGAAGGCGATTGCATCATCCGGCCTGATTCTACCAGCCGGAATCGGCCGGGTTTTAGTGCGGCTCATGAATATGTCAATATCACGGTCATACCACATGTTAAACGCGCCTGCCGCACCTGAACCACAGGCAATTGAAAGCAGCGATACAAACGCCAGAAAAGGATTCATTGAGCCAGGAGCCAGAACTACCCCGACTAAAGCCGTAAAAACAACTAGGGACATAACACCTGGTTTCAACAGCGTGTAAAAATCCCGCACGGTGGATTCACAAGCTGAAACGTCAATATCAGAGGTATTAATTGATGATGCCAAACTCATATTTTTACCGTTTGCTTAACCAGTTCCAAAGCTTTCTCAAACACATCCCGGGCGCTTAAGTTGGTGGTATCCATTATAACAGCGCCGTTGGCCGGTTGCATTGGTGCGGCATCACGTTTTGCATCCCGCTCGTCCCGCTCCTCCAGATCCTTCACCACGGAATTAAATATCACCTCTATGCCCTGCCCTTGCAGTTCCCGGTGGCGGCGCTTGGCTCGGGCGTTTATGCTTCCGGTTACAAAAAGTTTTACATCCGCATCCGGGCACACCACTGTGCCAATATCCCGCCCGTCCAGTACTGCGCCCCTGCGTTGCTGTGCAAACTGGCGCTGAAAATTCAGCAGTTCCTGCCGCACCTGCGGCATTGCCGCGACAATTGAAGCCATGTTGCCGACTCGCTCCTGCCTCAGCACCGGATTTACAAGATCCTGTATTGTGATGCTCCTTGCCGCATTTTGAGCCGCAGCAGCATCATTCGGGCTTGCGTTTGCATATACCAGGCGCAGGGCAACAGCGCGGTAAAGGCTGCCAGTATCCAGATAATCAAGGTTTAATGCCGCTGCTAACTTGCGCCCCAGAGTTCCTTTTCCCGAAGCTGCCGGGCCGTCAATAGCAATAACAAAAGGCTTTTTGCGCACAGGCAGGGTGAAATCACAAGGCGTGATGGATATTTCCTCATCATCACTTTTTTGTGGTGATGAGTCAGCATCCACAATTTCCACCCTGCCGCCCAGGCGGTTGATAAGCTCTATAAAGACGGGAAAACTTGTGGATATGAGGGAGGTATCGTCAATACTTACAGGCTCCCTTGATGCCAACCCCATCACCAGGAAGGACATGATTATACGGTGATCCATACGGGCTTTTATCAATGCTCCACCTGCAGGCGGCTGGCCGTTACCATATATTTTCAAGCTGTCACCGCCTTCCTCAATCCTCACGCCGCAGGCCTCCAGGCTCTCCGCTATAGCGCGCAGACGGTTGCTTTCCTTCACTTTAAGCTCAGCCAGACCAAGCATTTCAGTTGTGCCATCAGCAAAAGCGGCGGCTACGCCAAGTATGGGGTATTCATCAATCATCGAGGGCGCTCTGTGCGCGGGGACAGTAACACCTTTCAGCCGGGAAGATCTGGCGATAATATCCGCAACCAGTTCGCCGCACTGCTCCCGTTGGTTATGGAATGTTATATCCGCCCCCATTTCACGGAGAGTATCAAACAAGCCAACACGCAGCGGATTTATGCAGACATTTTTCACCTCAACCCTGGAATCAGGGGTTATGATAGCAGCAACGATGAGAAAAGCGGCGGATGAAGGATCGCCCGGCACTGTAATTTCAACATCACCGCCAACCAGTTCCTGCTGCCCTTGAATGGATATTTCCCTGATACCGCTAGAATCACTCACTTCCAGGCTTGCACCCAGAAATTTAAGCATATTTTCCGTGTGATCTCTTGTTGGTTCACGCTCAACTACTACTGTGTTGCCGGGCGTGTTAAGGGCGGCCAGGAGAATTGCGGATTTCACCTGCGCTGAAGGCACAGGCAGTTCATAACGCACAGGAATAGGATTTTTTGCGCCTGTCAGCGCCATCGGCAGCCTGCCTTTGCTGCGGCTGGTAAATTCCGCGCCCATGAGTTTTAGCGGTGTAATGACCCGCTGCATAGGGCGGGAGCTTAAACTGGCATCTCCTGTAAAAAACGAATTAAAGTCATGCGTCGCCAATACCCCCATCACTAAACGGCAGCCCGTGCCTGAGTTGCCGAAGTCCAGAACACCGTCCGGCTCCATGTATCCACCAATGCCAACACCATTTACGCTATAAATGCATTCTTTGCTCAATCCACTATCATTTGTAATTACCGCCCCAAGTCTGGCGACGGCTTTTAATGTATTAAGCACATCCTCGCCCTCAAGCAGATTTTTTATTGTGGTTGTTCCAACCCGCATCCCTGAAATAATCAGGGCGCGGTGCGATACGGATTTATCCCCAGGTGCCTGCGCCGAACCATTTAATGCATTTGAACGCTTTGATACTGTATGCATGTATTTCTAATACTTATATATTATGCTTGATAACAGGCCGTAAATGAATGCGCTATATTTATAGTAAAAAATATGGCCATAATATTTCCTGACCTATTCTGAAGCCAATAAATCAAATTGATATAGACATTCAACCACCGTTGTGTAAATCAGCGAAAATTCAGAGGCAAGTATACTGCTCGCGTATGAAGAGTGCGGTTTCTTGCAGCTAACTGGCGAGCAGTATAGACGCGCATGGGGCTGGGTTGGCGGCCATGCGCAAAACATAAAAGATATACCTATCGCACTCTTGAAGTGCGATAGGTATAGTTTAGAAAGAGGTTTACATTGAGTATTGGCGCTAAGAGAACCTGCCCATCGTGCAGTTCCAGGTTTTATGATCTTGAACGTAATCCTGCCGTTTGCCCTAAATGCGGGCATAGTTTTGACCCTGAGGTGGCACAGGCAAAGCGCCGTGGCAGGAAGAAAACTGTAGTCACTGCTAGTGAGCCGGTAAGAAAGAAAAAGCAGCTTTCTAACGAGATGGCGGAGATGGAAAACTCACCGGAGTTTGAAGACATTGAGGATATGAAGGAAATAGACGACATCGGCGAGGTTGAGGAAGTCGATGGCGATATAGATGGCATAGAAGAATATGAAGAGCCTGAAACACTTGATGAAGAAAGCGAAGAAGCCATTATAGATGAGCTGGAAGTGGAAGATGAAACCCTGATTGACTCTCTGGAAGATGAACTGGAACATGATCTGGAGCATGAGCTAGAGGAAGAACTGGAAGAGGAAGAAGAGGAGGACGACGAAGATGAGGATGAACTGGATAAAAAGAATAAGCGCTCCTCAAAACCAAAGCCCGCAACTGCAAGGGATGATCACAGGCATAAGCGTCCTAATCAGAGAAAATAGGCTCATCATTGTAAAATGATGGCATATACAAGTTAAACTGCTCACGTTCTAATAGTGTGGACTTGTAGCGGCATAGGTTTTGAAATGCTTAAAATTGGCAGTGGAATAGACTTTCATAAATTTGCGCTGGAGGCAGTTGCAGGCCATTCCATACGCTTATGCGGGCTGGATGTTCCGCACCCATACCCACTAATAGGGCATTCTGACGCTGATGTCGCAATACATGCTCTGGTGGATGCTTTGCTTGGCGCTTCAGGATTGGGTGATATTGGCGAGCATTTTCCCCCACAAGACAATAAATGGAAAAATGCTGATTCCATAATCTTTCTGGAATATGCCCTGAAACTGCTGGCAGAGAAACAAGGCCGACTAATAAATTCTGATATAACGATTATATGCGAGAGTCCGAAGATTACTCCGTATAAATCAGCCATGCGTGCAAGACTGGAAAACATAGCAAACGGCGCTTCATTCAACATTAAAGCCACCACTACTGAGGGCATGGGTTTTCTAGGGCGCAGCGAAGGTATAGGCGCTCTGGCAACCGCGCTGATTGAGTTTCCATGCTGATATATACTTATCACGTTTTAAGTATTGACTTATTCGGAGCGAAGCGACCTGCGCCGGCGCACTGGGGGGAGGCCATATGCCGGGGGGTGCGCCCCCCTCAACAAATAAAAAATATACCGCCAGAGTGATATGGAAAATTCAACTCCTCAAAGGATAGCGGTATACCTTATTGCGGGTGAGGCTTCCGGCGATAATATCGGCGCTAAACTGATGACAGCTTTGAAGAAAAGCGGCCGGAACATTGAATTTGCTGGCATAGGCGGTGATAGAATGATTGCGGAGGGGCTGGAACCGCTATTTCATTCGTCCGAGCTTTCAGTTATGGGATTTACTGAGGTTTTGCCCCATATTCCACGCTTTATGAAACTGCTTAAATTAGCGGAACTGGATATTATACAGCGTAATCCGGATTTAGTGATAACCATAGACTCCCCCGGATTTAATTTTCGCCTGGCGGCCAGGCTGGCCAAATCTAAGCATAAACTTATTCATTACGTAGCACCAACGGTCTGGGCTTATAAGCCGGAACGCGCCGCGAAGGTTGCCCGGCTTTACTCTCACATCATGGTGATTCTGCCTTTCGAGCCACCGTATTTCGAGCGGGAGGGGATAAGCTGCACCTTTGTTGGCCACCCGGCTGTTGAGGATCAGATTATACAAACTGAGCAGAACTTCCGCACAGTTCATAACATCCCTGAGGATAAACTTCTGCTATGCATCACGCCGGGCAGCCGCATGGGGGAGATCAGGCGGCATCTGCCGATATTCCGCGATACTTTGAAGATACTGCAATCCAGGGGTATGGATATGCATACAGTTATCCCGGTTATACCTGCGGTGGCTGATGATGTGAAAAAACTCACCGTGGACTGGCCTTGCGGATTAACCATAACGGATACACCGCAGCAGCGCATGCAGGCATTCGCGGCAAGTACTATGGCGCTTACAAAATCCGGCACAGTGGCTTTGGAGCTGGCTCTGGCAAATGTACCCATGATAGTGACGCACCGCATAAGCAGTTTCAGTGCCTTTATGCTGAAGCGCATGATTAAGGTGAAGTATGTCAACCTCATAAATTTAATTCTGAACCGCGAAGTAGTTCCGGAACTGTTGCAGGAACGCTGCCGGGCGGATCTTCTGGCTGATGCATTGTTTAAACTGGCTAACGATAAACAGTTGCAGGAACAGCAGGTATCAGCATTCAAAGAAGCACTTGGAATTATGCGCCTAGGCCAGACTCCAACGCCTAGTGAAATGGCGGCGGGAAAAGTCCTGGAATTAATTGACAAAGCAGGCATCAGGGGTTAGACGCTCAATTTCACATATATATGCCCGGGTGGCGGAACTGGTAGACGCACTAGCTTCAGGTGCTAGCGTTCGCAAGATCGTGGAAGTTCGAATCTTCTCCCGGGCACCACCCTACGCCCTGCGGGCTACGGGTGGCACTGCCGCCCCCGCTCTTTGCACTTCCCCCGCAGCCATGCCGGAGGCATTTTTTTTGTGTTTATGCCATCGGCAGTGCGCACTCACCAGAGGCTACAGTTAAGTTCACTCTTGAAATGCGATGAGTATACTCAAAACACTTCAATCATCCTTATCGTCATCATCGTCTGCTTTTTCCTTGTTCTTATTTTTAGCTTTCTTTTCCTTGCCACCACTACTACTGCTACTTACACCGCTGCTTGACGAACTTCCTGAACTGGAACTGCTGCTTACTCCACTACTGGAACCGCTGCTACTGGAAGAACTACTACCGCTACTTGACGAACTTCCTGAACTGGTGCTGCTTCCACTACTTGAGCTACTGCTTGATGAACTTGTGCTGCTTCCACTGCTTGTACCGCCGCCACCACTGCCGCTGCCACATTGGCGTATGCCCTGCCCCTGTATTTCCGTAGTATGAATTAATTTGCCGCTTGAAGTATAGAAAGTAACTTTGGCCTTACCATTACCTAAATATTCCAGCATACTGAATCCAGTACCTTCTCCATCTCTGC
>CAYTOJ010000098.1:0-7400 GCA_964439415.1 uncultured Rickettsiales bacterium | reverse complement strand
CACTTCCCATGATAGTTCATAGCGACAAGGCAAAAACCCCGGCGACTAAAGCAAGCAAACAGGCTGATAAGGGGGCTTAGAGGCTGGGGCTGTTTTCCACCAGTCAAAAGTTTCTGTCAAACGTTGTTCCAATGGCGGGAAGGTTATATCAATAGCACCGTGGAGTTTTTGAACATCCGCCCCCAGGTGTAGCGGATCATCTGCGCGGTCAGGCAGTCCCCCCAGCCGGATCAGATCCGGGCGGCCTGATATGCGCCCAAGCATAGCCGCAACTTCAGCTATGCTTACTCTCACGCCGCTGGCCAGATTATACACACCATTGCAGTGTGTATTTTGCGCAACAAGCAAAATTGCCCGGGCGATATCCTGATAGTGCAGAAAGTCCCTGGTCTGCGCCCCTGAACTAACTGGAGCTGGCAGCCCTCTAATTAAATTCAGGCAGAGCGAGGCTACCAGTTTATTTTCCGGCTCAAACTCGCCGAAGGTATGGAACAGCCTGAGCCAGGTGTAATCAACGCCAAGCTTCTGCAAACCTTCCAGAGCTTTTAACTTGCCCTTACCGTAGCTACTTGCTGGCAGGCAAGCATCCGTCTCCTTCAAAGCGGCAATATTCAGTCCGTTCCAGTCATACTCCGCGCAGCTGCCTGCGGCTATTATGTGCTCACCGCCAGCTTCCAGAAATTCAGTAAACAGATGGAGGCTGGTGTTTACACACTCATCATTAATGCCTGAATTCCAGAAGTCAGAATGCCCAGTATACCAGGCGAGATGCAGCAGCAGGTCAGCTTTGATGCTTTTAAGGAAATTTCTGGTTTCTGTAAAATCAGACAGGTTAAGGTTGTAGAGTTTTATATTTTTCCAATGCTGAGGAGCAGTATCGTCATCCAGTTTACGCACAACGGCATGTACATCAAAACCATTCATTGCCAGCAGCGGCGTGATGTGCCTGCCTATGCGCCCCATGGCTCCCGTTACTATAACCTTATAACTCATTATGCTCTGCAAGCTTTGGTTGTCATCTGCTATGAATTGAATTAAATACCGCGCAACATAAACCGGATACCCGAAAATAACTTGAAATGACATCAAACATTTCCGCGAAGAATAAACTTCTTCCACTGGCTTTAGGCTCAATAGGCGTTGTGTATGGCGATATAGGAACCAGTCCGCTGTATGCTTTCAGGGAATCCCTGCATACTGCGGCTTCAGGCGGCGTGCCTGTTGCGGAAGCTGCCGCGGGACTTCTCTCCCTGCTTATCTGGACGCTGCTTGTTATAGTAACATTCAAATATGTTTTTCTCCTACTGCGCGCTGATAATCAGGGCGAGGGCGGAATATTATCCCTGATGGCGCTGACTGACGGCCTCAAGGCAAAAACAGCATGGCCGCTGTTACTCGGCGCGGCTGGCGCGGCACTGTTTTATGGGGATGCCGCGATAACCCCCGCGATATCGGTTTTATCCGCCGTAGAGGGGTTGAAATTAGTATCACCAGCTTCCAGCACATATGTTCTGCCTATTGCAGTTGCCATAATCGTTCTGGTTTTCGCCGTGCAATACAAGGGTACGGAGAAGATAGGCCGCTTTTTTGGCCCCATAATGGTATTATGGTTTGCAGTGCTGGCCTGGGGCGGTTTGATGCATATACTTGAGCGGCCTGATGTTTTTAAATATCTGAACCCCTATTACGCCTTTCATTTTGTCAGCTCCTACGGCATGACTTCCTTTATCACCATAGGCGCGGTTTTTCTGGCTGTAACGGGAGCCGAAGCATTATATGCCGACCTTGGCCATTTTGGCAGAAAACCAATCCGCCTGGCCTGGATCAGTTTTGTCATGCCTGCGCTTGCACTCAATTACTGTGGGCAGGCGGCCATGGTGATGGAGAACCCGGATGCGGCGGAGAATTCCTTCTTCATGTTATACCCTGACTGGGCAATGCTTCCGGTTATCCTACTTGCCACATTTGCTACAGTTATAGCCAGCCAGGCGGTTATATCCGGCGCATTTTCTCTCACCCACCAGGCAATACAGCTTGGCCTGCTGCCGAGGATGCGGATAAAATATACATCCACTGAGCAAGCCGGGCAGATATACATCGCAAAAGTCAACTGGTGGCTGCTGGCAGGCGTGCTGGCATTAATCGCGGCATTCCGTACTTCCGGCAATCTGGCCAGCGCCTACGGTATAGCTGTCACAGGCACTATGGTTATCACCGCACTCCTGCTTTTTCAGGTGATGCGCCGCAGATGGAACTGGAAGCTGCCGCTGGCGCTGCTGGTAATATCACCTCTGCTGCTGGTGGATATCACTTTTTTAGCCTCCAACCTCACCAAATTTTTTGACGGTGGTTTTGTGCCGGTGTTTATTTCCGCATTACTGATAGTGCTTATGCTGACCTGGGTGAAAGGCGTGCGGGAGCTGCAAAGGCAAACCCGCACTTATGTACACACCATGGATTCAATGATAAGTGAATTGAAACATGTGAATCCAGCGATGGTGGAAGGCACAGCCGTGTATTTGAACAGCACGCCGGAATACGCGCCTTCAGCATTGCTGCAGAACCTGAAGCATAATAAGGTACTGCATGAGAATAATATCATCCTCACCATGGTGTTTGAAAACAGGCCGCACGTACCGGATATGGAGCGGGCAAGGGTGCAGGAACTATACAGAAACTTCACGCAGGTTTTCCTGCACTACGGATTTATGGATAAACCAGTTGTGGCGAAGGATTTATACCAGTTAAAATCTCATGGTTTGAAGCTGGATATGATGAACCTTTCATTCTTCATCTCCCGCCGGAAAATTGTCCCCTCCGCCAGCTTCGGAATGCCCACCTGGCAGGATAAAATCTTCATCCGCCTGACCAGTAGCGCCAGCGATGCGGCTGATTATTTCAACCTTCCACCTAACCGCGTGGTTGAAATCGGCCAGCAGATGACGGTTTAAGTACGCTGCCCGCGTTTCAACAATCGCTTCTTTGGAGCGTAGCGACCTGCGCCAGCGCGTAGGGGGAGGCCTATTCCGGGGGGTGCGCCCCCCTCAACAAATAAAAAAGATATACCGCCGGAGTGACTTAGAAAATTTCTATTCTTGAAACGATAGCGGTATAGACAAAAATTCTTGCCAGCACCGTTACTTTAACTATTGATACCCTATGACAGACATATCCCTAATCCGCAATTTTTCAATCATTGCACATATAGATCATGGCAAAAGCACACTGGCCGACAGGATAATCGAGGCGTGTGGCGCTGTGGAGGCCAGGGATATGACCGCGCAGATTCTGGATTCCATGGATATTGAAAAAGAGCGCGGGATAACCATCAAAGCGCAAACCGTAAGGCTGAAATATGAGGCTTCAGACGGCAAAACATATGTACTGAACCTTATTGATACCCCCGGGCATGTGGATTTTGCATATGAAGTAAGCCGCTCCCTGGCAGCGTGTGAAGGCTCACTTCTGGTGGTGGATGCCAGCCAGGGCGTTGAGGCGCAAACTCTCGCCAATGTCTATCAGGCGATTGATAATAACCATGAGATAATCCCGGTTTTAAACAAGGTTGACCTCCCCGCCGCTGAACCAGATAGAGTTAAGGAACAGATCGAAGATGTAATCGGCATAGATGCATCGGATTCATGCATGATTTCAGCCAAAACCGGCTTGGGCGTGCCAGCCCTTATGGAGGCCATAATCAAGCGCCTGCCCGCCCCTAAGGGAGATATCAACGCCCCCTTGAAAGCCCTGCTGGTTGATAGCTGGTATGACAGTTACCTGGGCGTGGTTATCCTGGTGCGCATTATTGACGGGCGGATGCAAAGGGGTCAGAAAATCCAGATGATGTCCAACAAGGCCACTTATCAGGTGGAGCGTGTGGGAGTATTTAATCCTAAAAAGCAGATTATTGATGAATTAGTCCCCGGCGAAGTTGGCTTTCTCACCGCCGCAATCAAGGAAGTTGTGGATTGCAAAGTGGGCGACACCATAACCCTGGAGGCAAACCCCACAGCAACCCCCCTGCCCGGTTTCAAGCCTTCGCTACAGGTTGTATTCTGCGGGCTGTATCCGGTGGATGCCGCTGACTTTGAGAAACTGAAAGAAAGCCTGGCTAAACTTAGGCTCAATGATTCCAGCTTCACCTTTGAAACGGAATCCTCCGCCGCGCTGGGTTATGGTTTCCGCTGTGGCTTTCTGGGGCTATTACACCTTGAGATTGTAAACGAACGCCTAAGCCGTGAATTCGGGCTGGACTTGATCACAACAGCACCAAGCGTAGTGTACAAGGTGCACACCACCACCGGGCAGGAGATTGAGCTGCACAACCCGGCTGACCTGCCAGACCCAACAAAAATTGATGTTATAATGGAGCCATGGATTAAGGCCACCATAATGGTTCCTGATGAATACCTGGGGGACGTTCTAAAGCTCTGTAACGATCGCCGGGGTGAGCAGGAAAACCTGACATACGTGGGAAAAAGAGCAATGGCGGTTTACAAACTGCCACTTAATGAAGTGGTGTTTGACTTCTACGACCGTTTAAAATCCTGCACCCGTGGTTATGCCAGCCTGGATTACCAGATTGAGGATTACAGAGAGGGGGACTTAGTCCGCCTGAATATTCTGGTGAACAGCGAGCCGGTGGACGCACTCTCCTGCATTGTGCACCGCAACCGCGCCGAGAGCCGGGGAAGAAGCCTTTGCAACAAACTGAAGGATGTTATTCCGCAGCATTTATTCCAGATTCCCGTACAGGCGGCAATCGGTGGACGCATTATAGCGCGGGAGACTATCAAGGCATTGCGTAAGGATGTTCTGGCGAAATGTTACGGCGGAGACATCACCCGCAAGCGCAAGCTTTTAGAGAAGCAGAAAGAGGGCAAAAAGAAAATGCGCATGTTCGGGCGCGTGGAAATCCCGCAATCCGCCTTTATTGCCGCCTTGAAAGTAGAAGATTAAGTTTTTAGACTTAATCTCTTCAAATCCCTGTAGAAAATAATTAACCATCAATCTCTATTATGCCCATACCACAGCTTAAAGCTGTGGCTAATAATCATTTTTCTACAGGGCGGTTATAAATGAGTTCATTAAGCAAAGCCTGGCGCGGCGAGGAAAGACTCTGGAAAGTTTTCTGGATTTACGGCGTTATCGGTACAATTGTTCTATTGGTTCTACTCTCAATAGTGAATTCGATTTTTGGCTCCACCATAGCCATAGTATACGCATTAATTATAGTGGCTTATACGCTCTGGCTAACCGTAGCCGAGTGGCGCTGTGCTTTTCAGACGGACTGGAAAATATGGGGTTATGTTGTACGTATACTTATTGTATTAAACCTGATTGGTTTGGTATCCGGTATTATATTCGGAGTTATCTTTGGCAGTTCCGATATGATGAAAAAAGCTGAGTGCCGCAAGAAGGCTCGTGAATATGTAGAGCAGGGCGGGACAGAAAAAGAAAAATTCATGGCTGAGTGCCTTGGTTATGAAGAGCGTAATGATGTTGAATATAACCCAAGAGAGCCATTTCCAGAGGGACAGAACAATTCAATACCACAGACACCCCCCTCACCTGCCCCATCTCTGGACAAAAGTACGACACAATTACCGGAAGCTCCTGCAAATACTGCTCCAAGCCCAACCCCAGCGCCAGCATCCCCACCTGTAGCTGCACCAGTTGAGGCGACTACAGCAGGCAACCTTGATAAGTACATCTCGCAGTGTGAGCAGGTAATGGCAGAGCACGCCAGAAATAATAACGCTGATCCTAAAACCTACATAGAACAGAATCAGGGGTACTTGAGACAATGCGCCCAGTATCACCTTGAACAGGAAAATAAATAACAGGAAGGTAAAATGCAGCCCATTACAAGCCACCGCCTGATTTACGATGGTAAGGAGAGTCAGTTATACAAAATATGGCTGCTGAATCTGCTGCTTCAAATAGTCACCTTTGGCATATACGCATTCTGGGGCAGAACCCGCATCCGCCGATATCTGGCCAGCAGTTTTTCATTATTTGGTGACCGATTTCAATATACCGGAACCGGTAAGGAGCTATTCACAGGTTTCCTTAAAGCCTTGCCCATAATTCTCGCGCTTTATACCCCAATAATAGCCCTGGGCGAGAAGTACCCAGTAGCGAATTTTTTACTCATTGTGGTTATTTATTTTTATTTCATAGGCACTTACACAGCCATGCGTTATAAACTATCGCGCATTAAGTGGCGCGGGATTCGTGGCGGTTTAGACGGCTCACCAATTCATTATGCCAATCTCAAAATCATCTGCTGGCTGGTAAATGTGTTAACCCTTGGCCTGGCTACTCCGTACTGTGATATTAAAGTGGAGGGGTATAAAATGAATAATACCTTACTTGGCACAGCAAGGGCGGAATTTAAGGGCAAACCACTCGCGCTTATGGGGGTAAATTTTGCAACATTGTCTTTATTTATCCCCACCTTAAGTTTCTCGCGCTTCTGGTACAAAGCTGCTTTAATGAACCATATTTATGATAACACCGCGATAGGCGGCCTCAGATTCAAAGGCAGCATCACTGGCGGAAAGTTATTAGGCTTATACCTTGGCAACCTACTGTTATTCTTCTTAAGTTTTGGTCTTGCCACCCCTATTATAATTCAGCGCAATATGAATTTCCTTAGTGATAGCATAGAAATACTTGGCAATATGGAGGCATCAGCCATACTCCAGGCCACTGGCAAAATAGGAAAATCAGGCGAAGGTATTGATGCACTGCTGGGAGAGCATGATCTGGGATTCATTTAAATGAATTATACAGGGCGTTATTATAATGGCGTTAATGCGTCAAGTCAGGGTTGTGAGGTTTATGCCACCAGCACAAAAATTCTGATAAAAATAACCGATACTAATGAAACCCTCACCTGGGATTTTTCAGATATAAAAATCCTTGAGAAGCCAGAAGCGGACAGGCCATTATATATTCATAACAAAAAATATCCTGATGCCGCATTAGCTGTGGATAACAACGGTTTATATCGTGATCTGGTTAAAGTGATACCGGGCACACATGCACCTTTAGTCTCGCTTTCTGCATCCTGGAAGTGGGTTATGTTCTGGATTATCCCCGCAGCCCTGATCATCGCCTTCAGCTACTGGAGCCTGCCGATGCTCTCCTACCCCATAGCAAAAAGATTCCCGCCGGAATGGGAGAAAAGCATTGGTGACTATGCTATACAATCCCTCACCGGGGACAAACGCCAGTGCAGTAATCCCGGGGGAGTCGCAGCGTTAAATAAACTAAGCCATGCGCTGGCTGCGGCTGGCAATGTGAACAATATATCAGTGATGGTAGTTGCTGATAAAAATCTCAACCACTACCGACTGTAAGTCGGTAGGTTGAAGTCTAGGCTGGAAGCCGCG
>CAYTOJ010000097.1:0-7574 GCA_964439415.1 uncultured Rickettsiales bacterium | reverse complement strand
AATCGTTTATAAATTATAATCAGACAAAACCCCTTAAGTTAATTGAGGGGTTTTTGTTTATGGGTCAGTGACTGGGGTGAAGTCGTAACAAGGTAGCCGCCTCAACAGGAGCGGCTGGATTACCTCCGGACTTAAGGAAAACTCTACCGCCTTCATAAGAATCGTTTATAAATTATAATCAGACAAAACCCCTTAAGTTAATTGAGGGGTTTTTGTTTATGGGTCAGTGACTGGGGTGTGGTCGTAACAAGGTTGCCGCCTCACCAGGAGCGGCTGGATTACCTCCGGACTTAAGGAAAACTCTACCGCCTTCATAAAAATCGTTTATAAATTATAATCAGACAAAACCCCTTAAGTTAATTGAGGGGTTTTTGTTTATGGGTCAGTGACTGGGGTGTGGTCGTAACAAGGTTGCCGCCTCACCAGGAGCGGCTAGCCCCTCATCCATGCACATGGCTACCCGACTTTAGAAGGACGATTGCGATAACTTAATCTACTGATTTCGGTATTTCTTTCAAAATAGTTTCATAAAACTACTTTAGGATTCCTCAGAGGTTGTTGTCGATTTCGCTATAGCGTCAGCGAAAACGGCGGTTTTCGAGAACCGGAAGTTCCAGTGTATTCTACATACACGAAAGCCGGAAGCGCAGAAAACCGCTGTTTGCAGCAAGCTAGAGTAGAAATCGGCAACAACCTCTCAAAGTTAGGGAGTATTAAGCGGTCTATGGCGCGTGAGTTGAAGGATTTTCTGTTTGTTTACCCGAAGTATGTGGTCTCCACCTCTGATCGGCAGGTGGACTATACCTTGGATGATTTAAAAAAACTGCCCAGAGAACAGCTTGAAGCTGATATAAAACAACGTTTGGAGCGCGATTATGTATGGACTCCGCGAGTACCGGGCGGGCGGAATGTGCTGACTGACTATTACGATGTTTTCGCTGCCGGAAATTATGGTAAAACCAAGGCAGTGGCGGCATACCTTGCGTGCCAGGATAAAATCTCGCAATTGGGCGATGCTGCGCTTCAAAAAGCGGAGCGGTACGGCTGGAAATTCTCCCTGGCCAAGGCCACACTGGCGCAATCCAAGGAATTGCTGGGAATCAAACCAATAGGTGCGGATAGCCCATTAAAGGCGGCTGACGACTTAATCAAGGCGTTAAAAATTACTCCGGATGAGTGGAAGGGCTACATGGCTGTTGCTGAGCATTACACTGACACGCGGGAGAACTGGCTGGTTCTGCGCGGCTGGCTGGCGGGTAAGCAGGCTCTGCAAGGCAAGAGTGATGTTTTCAGCCTGCCCGTAGCGGAAGTTATTGAGGCGGGGGCGGTATCCCGCGCTTCAGCTCTGGCGGATGAATTGCAGAAAAAGGCCGGGGAGATGGCCTGGCTGGATCAGCAGAAAGGCCGCGATAAACTGTTCTGGACAGTAAAGCAGTTGTTTGCTGAACACCCCAAGGTCTGTTTTCCAAAACTGGTGGAATCCACCGGCTATGACGTGCATTTCACCATGGGTTCAACCTTGGGGGAATCGTATGCTGCGGCTTTTGAGGGGCGGCACAATAACGAGAAACCAAGGCACAGCGGCGGTGATTTTCGCGGCGTTACCATGCCCGGATACAAAAAGATATTCAACCTCACAGGTGGCCTTTCAGAGGGCAAAAACGGTGAGCCGGAGTTCAATCAGTGGCGAATTAATACAGTCACGATTGAGGAAAACTTCCACGCTGCTGATCTCGCCACCAGGATAAAAGTGGATGGTGATATCTACCGCCCCAGCCAGTTGATCGACCGCAACAAGATTCATAAGTGGAAGCAGCGTTTCGAGCAGGAAGCCGCGCCGCATCTGGAGAGCATGGTTGATGCACTAGGCATGAATTCCGCGCAGCGCCAGCGGTTTGAGCATAACCTGAACCAGTTTCTATTACCTGACGGGGAAGGTATTTTTAATGAAAAACAACTGGAGCAGGCAAGCCTCAGCGATAAGCTGAAAGCCGTGGCGGAAGTGATAATAAACCTGCGTGAAGGGTATGACGGCACATATTTCTGGTCACGCAGCATGGAAAGCGTGGTGCGCTTCCACCGCGCTATGCACACGGTGTTCAAAGACCTTGATAACACCTACGATGCCACAGCGGTACTACAGCAGATGTTGCCGGATTTTCACCGCATTTATTCAAAAGTTTTACTGCCTTCCATGGTGCTGGCGGAAGAGAAAGCGGGAGCGATAAGCTTCTTCGACAAAGCAAAAGTATTCATAAAAGATATAAAATTCAAAGCGCAGTTATTCATGAATGGCGGCGTAAAAGGGGTGATGGGGGAATATTTTAATCCCTATGCCGATGCAGCGGATAAAAACCTATCCAGCGCCACCCAGGAATCCCCCACACGCCTGCTGGAAATTGAGCAGATACAGGATTCTCCCGCACCGGAAGCGCAAACAGCCATACAGCAAAAGAAACCTGCAAAAGGAGGAAAACCTGCGGTTGCTACAACAGCGGAGGGAAGGCTGGCTGAAGTGACTACGGCTGAACCCACCGTATCAGTGGCTTAAGAGGTTTGTTGTATGATTTCATTTGAAAACAGTTTAACAGGCTTCCAGTTTTTAATAGTCTGCTTTGCTTCATAAATGTCTACTGCATTCTGAAGATTAAGCCAGAACTGGGGGGTAGTGCCAAGAACAACAGCTATCCTGCTGGCAATCCCCGCTTCTATTCTTGCCGCCCCATTGATTATGCTGCTAAGATGCTTTCTGGAACACCCAATTACTTCAGCAAACTCTGTTATGGTTATGCGTCTGTCCTTCAGATAATGCTCCTTCAGTATCTCTCCTGGACTGGTTGGCTTTCTTTCTCTCTGTAACATTTTATTTACCTTATATTTCAGATAGTTTAGTGGTAGTCTTCCAAATCAATATCGTAAATATTCTGCCCGTCCCATTTGAACGTTATGCGATAATTTGCAGTTACCTTCATGGCATAAGTCCCACTTCTTTCTCCCTTTAACGGGTGGAATCCTCTAACACCTAAGCAATCCTCCAAATCATGTATGGCTTCCAAATGATCTAAAATCATTAAGCAGACTTTATGAAGAGGCTTATTTATTTTAGCGGTGCTGCCCTTAATAAAAAGTTCTTCCAAACCCTTATGCCTGCTATTTTTAATCCCCAAAACTTATCCGGTTTTTTAGGTTCTTACATCAATATTGTAACCTATTTGGTTGCGACATGCAAGTGCTAATGTCCTGGTGCTAATGTCATGGTGTCACAGCACAAGTACAACATAGTTGATATACTGCCGAACAATTGCGAACGCAGGAAAATGCTAATCGGTCAAGACGTCATTTGCCATTAAACAGGGGGTTTTCAACCTCTATGACTTCGCCGGGTTTGAGTGTGCCTAATGTGTAGATGCCGTAGGCTTGCCGGATTAGTCGGTTCACCCGGTATCCCAGAGATTCCATAATCTTTCTGATTTCCCGGTTTTTGCCCTCAGTTAAAGTTATTGTGACCCACATATTACTGGAATCTTTAGTATTTTTCCTCTCAGATTCCACTATTACGGGTGCATATTTAAAACCGTCTATGGTTATGCCGCCAGCCAGCCTGGTGATGTCAGCCGCATTGATTCTGCCCTGGATACGCACCCGGTATACGCGATTCAGGCCGCTGGATGGATGCTCTAATTTGCGTGCCAGCGCACCATCGTTAGTGAGCAGCAGTAACCCCTCGCTGTTTAAATCAAGCCTGCCGACACTGATAACCCGTGGCATATTGCGCGGCAGTGAATCAAAAACAGTCGGGCGGCCTTTTTCATCCCGGTGCGTGGTAACAAGGCCGGATGGCTTGTAATACAGCCATAACCTGGGGCGTGGAGCCTGTTTTAATCTTCTCCCTTCAATTACAATTTCCGCCTCTGCATTCGTCAGCGTAGTCGGTGATGTAACAACCTCTCCGTTCAGTGTAACTTTGCCGGATTGGATAAGCCTCTCCGCATCCCGCCTAGAGCAGTAGCCACTACGGGCGATTATTTTAGCGATGCGTTCAGGGATGTTCATTGTATCTCAGAAGTTGAATTTTTAGGAGCGTAGCGACCTGCGCGCTGCCAATGGCAGCAATAAACATAAAAAACATGCCTCCGGCATGGGCGAAGAACGGAGGCTTTAGCCGGGGGGTGCGCCCCCCTCAAAAAACAAAAAAAAATACCGCCGGAGTGATAAAGAAAATCCAGCACTCTTCAAATGATAGCGGTTACTGGAATGGTTCATCCGGCGCAGGCTCCTTTGTGGCATTGGGGTCACGGAATACGCCAAAAATATCCCGCAAAAATCCAGGCGTTACAACCGATAACGGGTTAACGGAGACTTCCGGCGAGTCATATGAACCCTTGGCGCGGAATGAAAAAGCGAAAATCCCTCTGCCCTTGCCGCCGGAGATTGCAGAGCCTATAAGCGGAACTTTATCAATCAGGGTATTGAAAACATAGGCGGGGACTATTGCCCCTTCAATATTCATAAATCTGGTTTCATTATTTAGTGAACCACTGCCAGCCATGCCGATGGAAGGGCCGGATACTTTCAGGTTGCTGAAATTTATCCTGTCCCCATCTTTGGTGAATGGCACGTCCAGCTTGGCGAAAGAAATGCCGGAGCTATTAAGCCCGTCCAGTATGCCTGTCAATGAGGCAACAGAAAGCAATTTGGCCAGAAATGTAGTATGCCGGAGCCTGAAATTGGTGATTTTCATTCTGCCATCAAGTTTTCCTGAATTAGCGCCGGATTTGAATTTGCCTGTAAGATTCATCTCCCCCCCTGCCATATCCTTGTATACATCCATCGCTTTTAAGAGGTATCCGGCATCGTTTGAATCCAGTTTAAGCAAACCATCCTTAATGCTGGCCTTGAAATCCCGCCCGTCTGGAAAAGTGCCGGATGCTTCCAGGAAGTGGCATACATCCCCTTTGCAGTCGGACGATAAGCGCAGATTATTTATCCTCCCACCATTTTCCGCTATGGCCTCTTTCACATCCAGCTTCAGGTAGGATTGCTCCTGTCCTCCGGAATCAGCCGACAAGTAAGGGCGGATGTCAAGCTTCTCCCCCTGAACTTCCCGCCTGAACACGCCTTTAGCTTCTTTTTGTATTTTTAAAGTTATATTATTCTCGCCATAACGCACTTTTGTAAGATTGGCCGATACAACCTCCCCGGCTTCAGTATCCAGCGTTGCCGCGCCTTGAATATCAATTTTTTCACCTTTTAAGCTGATGTCTTTAAATGCGGCGGTTTTATCGCTTATCTCAGCCTTTGCGCTGAAAACCGCAGGATCACCCTTGGGCTTATTGATGCGCGCCGGTTTATAATTTATAACCGCATCTTTCAGGTCAGCGTTTATATCCAGCCCGCCTTTATCCTGAAAATATGTATATTGTAATTTAAAATCCGGCTTTCCTGAAATGTATTCCTGACTGCCCAGGCCAAGCTCTGATATTTCCTTTTTTTCATTGCCGGATTCCGCCGTTATCCTGAAATCATATTTCTTTGTACTTTGCAGCGGAACATCCAGATCAAAAGCCAGCGGTACGCCGTTCAACTCACAATTACCGTTCATTTTAAAATCAGCATTACCAGCCTTGAAATCACCGTTTATTTGCCGGGCATTTAATTTCTCAGTTATATTAGCCAGGCTTGCGCCTCTCAACCTGCCGCTGATATCGTATTTATAATCGGCCGCTTTAGCGTTATGGACTAATGGAAAACTAAGGTTTACCTTAGCCTCAACATCCCCGCCTGCATTCTGCGGCTTGAGGAAAGCATGACCGGATATTATTTTTATCTCTTGAAGGAAGCGGGTAGCCTCCGCAAGCTTCGCGCTTACTTCGCCATCAATTTTCATAATGTGGGTTGCGGCATGAAAGTCCGGAACACTCACATGGCCGTCACTGATTTTCACACTGTCATAAACTTCTGCGGATTTTACATCTATCACCATATTATCCGGCGTGAACTTCAGCACCCCGCTGGCATTGGTTATAAGCGGCGAATCCGGCATGAAGGTGAGGCTCACTTTATCAACACTGACTTTTGCATCCAGCTCCAGAGCACTGACCTTCCCGCCCGTGAGTTTGCTGGCAACAGCTTTTGCGCCACCATCAAATTTCATCTGCAAACTGGCCTGACTGATTTTTCCGCTTCTTAAATGCCCCTTCACCCATTCATATGCATGGGGCGCAAGCCTTGCAGGCGCAGGCCAGTACTGAGCTACCGCTTCAGCATTAGAATCCTTCAGGCTCAGGTTAAGTTCTAATTTAAGCGCCGATTTATTAGCAAGACTGGCATTTCCCAAAAGTACGCCTTGCTTCAGCCCCGCGTTTATTTCATCCACGCGCAGCATTGTAAAACCATCGCTCACCCGTCCCCTCAGCACCGCGCTTTTTATATATGCGGCGTTTGAGAAAAGGGCAGGGTCTTTAATTATACCTTCCCCAAGTTTCAGGTCAAAATCCACGGCGGGCAGAGTCTGTTTACGCTCCCGCCCTAGAACCATTCTGCCGCTTATCGGCAGTTGCAAGGCTGTCACCCGGTTATACGGCTCCGGCAGGAATGCCAGCATATCAGGGCGGACATTTAGCAAGTCAATTGCGCCACTTTTAACTTCGCTGCCCGATCCCATTTCAATACTTGCCTGCAACTGACCACCATTCTCGCCGCCTGCATCCATCTGCGCGCTTGCAGTTGCTTTCAGGTTGCCACCACCAGGATTATCCGCAGTGAGATTGATGTTTTTAAGCGCAGCCACGCGCCCTGATTCTAAATCCTCGTAATACAAAGCACCATTGCTTAGGCTGAAAGAATCAACGTAAAATTTGCTTTGCCCATGGCCAGGCCTCAAAAAACCGATACGGGAAATATTCATGCCTGAAGGCTCACTGGACTTTTTTCCCAGATCATCCCCTATAAGAAGAAAAAACTGGCCTTCCCTGTCGCGGGTTATTCTGGCCTCCAGGCCATCCAGCACTAACTGTTCTAGCCCGATACGCCCTTGTAATGCATCAACAGGCCGCAGGCGGAAACGTATGCCACTTAAATCAATAAACCTGCCGCCGCCCAGTTTCTCCAGTGCCAGACCGCCAGCCTTCAGGTAAAGGCTTTTATCGCTCAAGCTTAAACCAACTTTAAGCTCATTGATGCTGACCGGCATCCCTCCCAGATTTTTGCTGATGATTCCGCTGAAGTAACTATTCATCCAGCTTATATCACGTTCCCCGCCGGAAAGCCACCACACACCGCCAGCCATGCCGATAAGCAGCATAACGATAACCAGCAGTAGCGCCTTTAAAGCCCACTTGATTAATCGTGCAATTTTATTCATCTTGCCGCATCCGCCGCCGGTAGGTAGAATGACATTAGACTTCTCTCAAAACTCGCTGCGATGAGCAAAGTGTGCGAAGCGAGCATCGCAGAAACGCAAGTGTACTTTTGGGTACATGCGGATTCGAGAAGCTTAAGCCGAAGCAAATTTGCCAGCGCAGTAGAGTTTGGAGAGAAGTCTATTTAAACCTGTATTTAAGCCTAGACCCTGC
>CAYTOJ010000096.1:0-7594 GCA_964439415.1 uncultured Rickettsiales bacterium | reverse complement strand
AGAAAATATACCCCTGAAATGACATCACTTAACCACACTCCCCAGACGATAGGGGGTATATACTGCATTTTGCAGCGTTTGTTCCGTCATTCAGTTATAGTAGTAAGGTCAACAATGTTACGCATACCGTTCTGCAATGAAATATACTGCGGTAGGCGATGAATCAAGGCCAGTGTGTGATTGGTCTGCAAATCGTCCAGGCTTACTATTTCCAGTTCATCCTTCGTGCCGGGAAGCTTCAGTTTATCACCAGCCTTGAAGGCAACATCATGCGCCGCAACTTTTATGCCGCGCTTCATCAGGCTTGCCGCTACCGCCAGTGCGGGAGCTTCGCGCAGATCGTCCACATGTTCCTTGAATGCCACACCAAGCAGGCCGACGCTGCTGGGCTTATGTGACATAATAAGATTCACGCCGCGTTCGATATGTTCGTCATTACTTCTCAGAATGGATTCTATCACCGGAACCTGAACACCGACTTTTTTAGCCAGATGCGTAATGCCACGGGTATCTTTAGGAAGGCAGGAACCACCGAAAGCAAAGCCGGGGCGCAGATAATAAGGTGAAATATTAAGCTGTTTGTCTGACAGGAAAATGTTGGTTGTTTCCTCCGGCCTGCCGCCGAATCCTACGCATACGCGCCCGATTTCGTTGGCGAATGCCACCTTTAAAGCGTGCCAGGTATTATCAACATACTTGGCGAACTCGGCGGATTCTAAGGATACTATCAGTCTGGAATCAGCTTTTACATCCCTGTATAATTTCATGATGCGCTCTGCCGCTTCCTGGCTATCCGCGCCCACTACAACGCGCCCGGTGTTGAAGAAATCCTGAATCGCTTTACCCTCACGCAGGAATTCTGGATTAGCGGCAACGTGGAAATCAACTCCGGCTTTGAGGCCTGAAGATTCTTCGATGATTTTTGCTAGCCTGTTTCTCATAGTGCCTGGTGGCACGGTGCTGCGCACAACAACGATTGCGCCGTTCGCGGGTATTGTGCCTTCAGTCCTGGATTTCAGCAGAGCCTTGCCGATGATACCACAGGCGGAATCCAGGTATGATAAGTCCGGCACGCCTGTCTCCACCGGGGTTGGCGTACCAACTGCGATCATGATAATATCAGAGCTTGCCGCGGCATTCAGCAGGTCAGTAGTGGTGCTGAAATTGCCCTGGTCGATTGCCTCGCTTGTTAAATCATCAATGCCTGGTTCAATAAAGGGCGCTTTTTTATTTTTGAATGAGTCTACACGTGTCTGGTTTATATCAACACCGATAACTTTATATCCCTGTTTGGCAAAACACAGTCCTGAAGTAGTCCCTACAGGCCCCAGACCTACCATGCAAACATCAAACTTGCTCATTCCACATCCTTTTAATTTAATTAAATATACGACAGTTTTAGTGCCTAATTATAAAGATTTGTTTAGCAATAGGGGTGGATAAAGCAAGCTGATTTTAACGGTGATAAATATATATTTTATATAGGGTATTACCTTTTAATTGATTAAATAATGATCTAACATGCCAAGCAGTTGCTTCTTAACTTAAGTATATGATTGATTTAGCGTATAAGAATAAACCAACTTACGTTCATTCACTGATCGCCGGATTCCCGGAGGTGGCAAGGCTTGCTCCAAGATTACGGATATATGACAAGGATGAATCGATAGCCTGCCATGGTGATACGGCAAAATGGTTGTGGCTGTTATGCCGGGGCTGGGTTAAGCTATCGCGCAATACGCCGGATGGCCAGCAGACCATAATATCCCTATGCACTCAGGGCGATATTTTTGGTGAAGCCGCGTTATTTCCGCACGCTAATTATCCCTATGATATTACAGCCTTAAGTGGTGATACTGAGGTGGCGGTTATAGCCGCTGAGGATATAAGGCGATTGGTCAAGGAAAATGATAAACTGTCCAACCACCTGATGTATCTTCTTAATGAGAGGGTATCTGAAGCCAGGTTGAAACTGGAGCATTTAAACGTAATGTCAGCAGCGCAGAGGCTGGGATGTTTTCTGCTTAATTTATGCAAGGAACATGTCGGGGATGAGATGCTTATAGATATTCCGCTGGAGAAGCACATACTGGCATCATACCTTGGGATGAAACCGGAGACATTATCCCGCAGTCAGCAGCAGATTAAAGCTATTGGAATAGGCGTAACTGGCAGTTCTATACGCATAAGCAGCATCAGACGCTTGCGAGAATTTGTCTGTAATAGCTGCTCAGCCTCAGGCAACTGCGAAGCTGAGGATTGATGCAACTGATTGATACTCTAATCTCGCAGGCTGTACTAATCAGCAATGCTTCTTTAAAGTCTTGCGTCTTGATGTAACACTCCCGTAGTAAATCCGCTCTAATAAGCGTTCTTATTAACAAGCCAGACGTTATCCAGAATATACTACGTGCCAGGTTTTTGTTTTTGAGATTGGCGCACATTCAATTATCTGCACCTTATCGCCTTCCTTAAAGCGATTCTCAGGGTCATGCGCTGCAAACTTATTGCTGCGTTTAATAATCTTTTTGTAGATCGGGTGCTTGACAAGTCTCTCAACTTTTACGGAAATCGTCTTATCCGCCTTATTACCAACAACTATACCTTCCATGATGCGGCGCGGCATTAATGTATTCTCCTAACCTACTGAATGTTTTTATTTTTAATTACGCTAAGTGCTGTCTGCACGCGTGCAATATCCCTACGCTTCTTCCTAAACTGGCTGGAGTCTTTTAATTCCCCGTTAGCGCGTTGAAAGCGCATATTGAACATGTCCCTTCGTATCTCACCATCAATAGTGGCAAGTTCAGAAGTATCTTTTGCTGTAATTTCAGAATATTTCATAGCCGTTATTCTCCTATACGGGCGATAACTTTAGTTTTTATCGGCAGTTTGGCTGATGCCCGCTCAAAAGCTTCCCTGGCGACATCACCAGGAACGCCGTCAAGCTCAAACATAATACGCCCTGGTTTTATTTTTGCTACCCAGTATTCAGGCGTACCTTTACCGCTACCCATACGAACCTCTGCAGGTTTGCGGGATACCGGAACATCAGGGAATACCCGTATCCACATTTTGCCAGCGCGTTTGACATAGCGCGAAATTGCGCGCCTGGCGGCTTCGATCTGCCTGGCCGTTATGCGTCCTGGCTGTGTTGACTTAAGGCCATAAGCCCCGAAATTAAGCTCAAAGCCACCCTTGGCATTGCCGTGAATTTTGCCTTTATGCTGTTTTCTGTACTTCGTTTTTTTGGGACTTAACATTTTATTTTCCTAATATTCTATCTTCCCTCTAAAGCTCTGCGTTCATGAGCAAATGGATCATGTTCCATAATCTCGCCCTTGAATACCCAGACTTTAATTCCAATAATGCCGTATGGAGTAAGTGCTTCCGCCCTTGCAAAGTCTACATCTGCACGCAATGTATGCAGCGGAACCCGTCCTTCACGATACCATTCCATACGTGCTATCTCAGCGCCGCTTAAACGTCCTGAGCAATTAATTCTAATGCCAAGAGCTCCCATTTTAAAGGCTGACTGCATAGCACGCTTCATCGCTCTCCTGAACGAACCACGGCGGATAATCTGCTGTGCAATGGTTTCAGCAATCAGCATAGCGTTTGCTTCAGGCCTTTTAACCTCTACGATGTTTATCTGAACATCATCTTTTACTTTTTTCGCTATTTCGCTCTTAATCTTCTCAATATCTGAGCCTTTTTTACCGATAACCACACCTGGCCTTGCCGTGTGAATGTTAACGATAGCTTTCTTGGTTGGCCTCTCCACTACAATCTTGCTTATGCCTGCAAAGCCTAATTTGTCTTTAATGATTTTGCGGATGTAAATGTCCTCATGCAACTTATCCGCATAATCGCGGTTAGCGTACCAACGGGAATCCCAGGTTTTGTTGATACCAAGCCTAAGGCCTACTGGGGATACTTTCTGACCCATTTATGCTTCTTCCCTTTTCTCAGAAACGATTATTCTTAAATTACAGAAAGGTCTTAAGATGCGCCCTGAACGCCCACGTCCTCTCGGGTGGAATCTTTTCAGCACCATATCCTTTCCAACGCTGGCCTCGGTGATGTAAAGACTATCAACATCCAAGCCAAAATTGTTTTCGGCATTAGCAATGGCTGACTGCACAACTTTCTTTACATCCTTAGCAACTTTTTTTTGCACAAAGTCAAGCTGCTCAATAGCAGTTTGCGCCTTCATACCGATAATAAGCCTTGCTACCAGATTAAGTTTCTGTGTACTTGTGCGGATGTACTGACCTTTTGCAATGGCCTGATTCTCCTGTAATTGACTTTTCTTCGCCTGCTTTCCCATATTCCGTTATCCTACTACTTTTTGCCGCCTTTGCTTTTTGCCTGTTCAGCTTTCTTGTCCCCGCCATGCTTATTAAAAGTGCGGGTTGGCGAAAACTCTCCTAACTTATGACCTACCATTTCCTCGGTTACCACTACCGGTATAAATTTGTTTCCGTTGTGTACTGCAAAAGTGCATCCAACAAACTGCGGAAGAATAGTGGAACGTCTGGACCAGGTTTTAATAACCTGGTTGCGTGTTGAAGCTCTAGCCTTGTCTACTTTATCAAGCAGATAACCATCGATAAAAGGGCCTTTCCAAACCGATCTTGCCATACCTATTAACCCTTCTTTTTAGCTTTGTGTCTGCTACGAACAATTAGTTTATCCGTAGTTTTATTGTTGCGTGTCTTTTTACCCTTGGTTGGTTTACCCCATGGCGTTACAGGATTGCGTCCGCCAGAAGTTTTACCCTCGCCACCGCCGTGCGGGTGGTCTACCGGGTTCATTGCTACGCCGCGTACAGTTGGCCTTATACCCATCCAGCGTGATCTTCCGGCTTTCGAAATTACACGATTCTGATGATCCGGATTAGAAACAGCACCAATAGTAGCAAAGCACTCCGACCGTACCATTCGCATCTCGCCTGAACGAAGCTTTATCAATGCGTATCCGGCATCCTTACCAGCAAGCTGAATGTAACTGCCGGCCGACCTTGCCAGCTTACCTCCTGCACCTTGTTTTAATTCAACATTATGAATGATTGTGCCAACTGGAATATTTTTAAGCTGCATGGCATTGCCTGGCTTTATATCCGCTTCATCGGCCGAGATAACTATATCACCTGGTTGCAAACGCTGAGGCGCCAGAATGTATGCGCGCTCACCATCCTCATACTGAATAAGTGCGATAAATGCGGAACGGTTTGGATCATATTCAATACGCTCTACTTTTGCTGGAGAATCTCTCCTGCTGCGTTTGAAATCAATTATGCGATACCGTTGCTTAGCACCGCCGCCAATATGACGTGTAGTAATATGCCCGTGATTATTTCTGCCGCCGGTTTTACGCAAACCAAAAGTAAGGGATTTTTCAGGATCGCCTTTCCATAAATCCTTACGGTCAATTTTTACTAACTGGCGCTGACCAGGAGTTGTTGGTTTTACTTTAATTAGAGCCATTCTTATACCCCTGCAGCAAGATCAATCTTCTTGCCCTTTTCCAAAGTTACTATAGCTTTTTTGTAATCAGAGCGTGTGCCACGAATCCCCTGACGATTCCTTTTGGTCTTTCCATGCACAACAGTAATGTTGACCTTTTCAACTTTTACCTTGAAAATTTGTTCAACAGCCTGCGCAATCGTCTCCTTGGCTGCGCTTGCCTTGACTTTAAATATAACCTTGCCCTGCTCCGCCAGAGTTGTAGCTTTCTCAGTTATGATAGGCGAAAGTATAATATCGTATAGTTTTGGTGTATTAATTATGCTCATGCTAACCTCGCTTGCAGAATGCTTAAGGCTTCCCTGGTAATGGCAATATTATCGTGTCGCAGAATATCATAAACATTAGTGCCTACCTGCGGCAGCACGTCAAACTTAGGCAGATTTCTGATAGATAGTGCAAAATTCTCCTCCACCTGTTCACCTGCAATAAATAATGTTGATTTCCAACCGAGGCTTTGCAGTTTTAGTTTTAAGTCCTTAGATTTAGGTGCGCTGAGTGAAGCATCTTCAATTATTGAAAGCTTGCCTTCCTTAAGTTTTGCTGACAATGCCGTTTTTAAACCAAGCCTTCTTATTTTTTTAGGAAGGTCATAGGCATGACTTCTAACTACCGGCCCGAATATTCTTGCACCACCTCTGAACTGAGGCGACCTCATAGAACCCTGACGGGCATTGCCTGTGCCTTTCTGTTTGTACGGCTTCTTTGTTGTGCCGCTGATATCTGAAATTCCCTTGGTTTTATGGTTACCAGAGCGCGCTTTTGCCCTTTGCCATTCAACTACGCGGTGCAGTATATCCACGCGAATAGGCAAGCCAAATATGGTTTCAGCCACATCCACTTCACCTTTGCTTTCATTATCCAATGTGATAACAGGCAGTTTCATTTTTATTCACTTTCCTTAACTTCTTGTGGTGACGGCATACTAACGGCTGAATCCTGCGGCTTTGTTGCTTTTAAAAATGCTCCCGGATATGGTGCGTCTGATGGCATACGTTTTTTAACTGAGTCAGTTATAGCGACATAACTTCCCCGTGTACCTGGGATAGCACCTTTAACAGCAATTAACCCTTTAGAATTATCAATTAAAATCACTTCCAGATTAGGAACTTTAACCTGGTTGGTTCCCATGTGTCCGGCCATACGTTTATTTTTGAAGACCTTGCCTGGATCCTGTCTGCCGCCTGTAGATCCGTGAGAACGGTGAGAAATTGAAACGCCGTGCGATGCCTCCAACCCTGCAAAGTTATGCCGTTTCATTGCGCCTGCGAAGCCCTTACCGGTAGCATTGCCTGTAACATCCACATACTGACCAACAACAAAATGATTTGGTAATATTGCCGACCCGGCTTCTACATCAGACGCACTCTGTTCAACCCTGAATTCCTGTATTTTCATTCTAGGCTCAATGCCGGCTTTGGCAAATTCTTCACGCTGTGGCTTAGCAGTGTTGCGCAGCTTTGCCTTGCAAACACCTACCTTTAAAGCGGAATAACCATCCTTCTCAACCGTGCGCTTGCCTACAACCACACATGAGTTAACATCAATAAGCGTTACGGGAATGTGTTCCCCAACTTCAGTAAAAACCCGGCTCATGCCGATTTTTTTACCAATCATGCCGGTTCTCATTAGTTTGCCCCCGTCAATTTGATTTCCACATCCACCCCTGCCGAAAGATCCAGCTTCATCAAAGCATCAACAGTTTGTGGAGTTGGCTCTATAATATCTATAACACGTTTGAAAGTTCTAATCTCGAACTGTTCGCGGGATTTTTTGTCAATATGCGGAGAGCGGTTTACCGTAAAGCGCAAAATATGGCGCGGGATAGGTATTGGTCCACGCACTCTGGCTCCGGTTCTTTTTGCCGTATTGACTATCTCAGATGCTGATTGATCCAGCATACGATGATCGAAAGCGCGCAAACGGATTCTGATTTTTTGACCTTGCATTTTCTTAAACTACTAAAGCTTTCTATTGTTATTTAATAATCTTAGCGACTACGCCTGCGCCGATGGTTCTGCCGCCTTCGCGGATAGCGAAGCGCAGGCCTTCATCCATAGCTATTG
>CAYTOJ010000095.1:0-7657 GCA_964439415.1 uncultured Rickettsiales bacterium | reverse complement strand
AATATACCCCTGAAATGACATCATTCAACCACACTCTTCAGACGATAGGGGTATATTAATGATTTTTCTTACGATAAACGTATGCCCAGCCGGACTTATTCTGCTGCCGCGCCCGCCCCAGTGCCAGAGCTTCCGGCGGAACGTTCTCAGTAATCACGCTACCCGCGCCAACCACGGCTTTATCCCCGATTTCAACTGGTGCGACCAGTGATGAATTGGAGCCTATAAAAGCACCGTCACCAATGCTGGTACGGTATTTGTGAAAGCCATCGTAATTGCAGGTGATGGTTCCCGCGCCGATGTTGGCATTCGCGCCCACATCACTATCGCCTATGTAGGACAGATGATTAACTTTGGCTCCGCTTTCCAGCCTGGAATTTTTAATCTCAACGAAATTGCCGATATGCGAGTTCTCACCGATTACAGTGCCGGGGCGCAGTCTTGCAAAGGGGCCAATCACCGCACCGGATGAAACTTCTGCCCCCTCAATATGGCAAAATGGCCTGATTTCCGCACCTGATTTTACTTTAACATTCAGGCCGAAAACCACGCTTGCACCTATGATAACGTCCGGCTCGATGACAGTATCATAACTGAAATATACGGTTGCGGGGTCAGCCATGGTAATGCCGGATAAAAGAAAATCCTTGCGCATTCTGGCCTGGAATGCGGTTTCAGCCATGGCCAGTTGGTAACGGTCGTTAATGCCCATAACCTCACTCTCCGCAATGGTTATGTATGCGGTGTTAATTCCACGACTGCGGCCAATAAAAATTATATCAGTAAGAAAATACTCGCCCTTGCGTGGGCTGGGCTGCACTTCTTTCAGTAATGAGAATATTGTTTTGGCATCCCCGGCGATAATTCCGGCATAACACAGGCGGATGTTTTTCTGCGCGGCATCCGTGTCTATCTCCTCCACAATGCGCTGGGCGAAGTTCTGCCCGTTTAATATTATCCGCCCGTAGCCAAATGGGTTATCCGGATGCATTCCAACGATTGAGAGCCGGGCATTATTGGTCTTAGAGGCTTGTAGAGCCGCCTGAACGGTATCCGGCGTGATGAGCGGCGTATCGCCATAAAGCACCGCCAGTTGGCCGCTGAAGTTTCTAAAACCGGGGGCGGCGGCAAGAAGGGCATGGGCTGTACCCAGTTGCTCTTTCTGCACGGCAAATTCTACTTCTTTATCAAAATCGTGGACAGCTTGCCTGAGCGCGAAACCATCTTCAGGGATAACCACGGTAATTCGGGAAGCTCCCGCCAGACGCGCTGTTCTCACAACATGCAGGATAAGTTCAAGCCCGCCTATTTTATGCAGGACTTTCGGGGTATCAGATTTCATTCTGGTTCCCTTGCCCCCGGCCAATATTACGATTGCTGTCTCTGTCATGTGCTTTTTAGACTGGTTCTAGGAGGAAAATCCAACTCGTATTGGTGATACGTATAAATTTTTCGGTAACAAACAAGGCAAAAAAGCATCAAAAAGACACCAGAAGGATAATTCGACCTAGCCTCTTAGGAAAAAAGATCTGCTTTCTGAGGATACGATTTCCGGGCAAGCTACTGGCAAGCTGAGGTCAATAGTCTTTTTAGCTGGTAATCACGTCAGCGATGATTTTTTTCGATGCCTTGGTGACACCTGCTTCTTCGGAATGGATTGGCCACTGCTGCACAGCTTTACTTACTTCATCAATGATCGAGTTTGCAAAAGGTTTTGCGATGCCTACTTTTTCTGCAAGCATCAGCAAATGTTCTTTGCCTAGGTATTTTCCTTCACCCATAACGGTGGTGCTATGTTCACCCCCTGGACCACCGGAGAAGGTCAGATCGTAGGCGGGAGAGACACGCCAACTGCCTTTTTCATCCATCAGGAAGCTGAAATTCTTCGCGTGGTCGTCGCGGTTGTGTGCGAATACGTTGAAGGCCGCAAGCCGGAGGATTTTCTCCAACTCCTGCATATTACGCGTAAGCAGCAGCGTCACTCGCATGATCTGCTCGTAGTCCAACGAGGGAAGTCGATGGTCGGCGTGAATAAGGCCGGACACGCTATGCATATGCAGACGCTTTCCGCCGCTGCGATCAAAGCGCAGGGCGCCGAAATAACCCGCGCCTTTTCTGGCAGGGAATAAGTACGTCGGCATCATCGTGAGCCCTGCTGTGCGCGCCATAAGGCTATAAGCATACTCAATCGCGCCGATGTCCTTCGCATCCAAGGAAGAGGCAAACTTTACCATCCAATGGGCATATCCTTTAGGCAATTCCTGCTGGCCGTGAATCAGATTTTTCTTAGCTGCACTTACGCCAAGCATCACCTTGGGGCGTGCGCCAGCGGACGAACCAGAAAGCCCCAGCAACTCTGCGAATACATCACCTGTCGCGCCTTCCAGAACCTCACCAGTTTCTGCGGCCAGCTTATCAAGGCTAATGATACCTTTGTGCTGCGAGTGTTCGCTGGTGTCCGGCTCGTAAGTGAGTGCCCCCATACCAAAGCCGCCCACATGCGTAAGCCGATCCAGCGGTGTGAGCTGCTCAGGTGCTATGCCGTGTTTGCGCATCTGACGATCAAGCAGCAAACGTCCCCAGCCATCGGGAAGGCTATCATTGAACACGCCGAACAATCCTTCGAACACCGCATCATTACAGGGTATTGCGTCGGTCTGTTTGGGTAGCTTAAGCGGCGAAATATCCAGGCCGGATTTTATGAATGCGGGATCATACTCGAAATAAATTTTGCGCTTCACCAGCGCGAGCCTTCCCACTTTGTGATTAGCACTGCCAAAGTTGAGGCTGACATGCACGAGGGATACAGGCTGATACGTCATTTGACACTCCCGCGCTTGCGCTGCTTCGGTGTTTTTATCAGATCATCAAGCGATAGACCCGCACTTGATTGCGCGGTGGCGAACAGCCCATCAAACTCATGGCTGGTGCCAAGTGCTAGCGAAATTGCAAGCAGTGACTCGAGAGAAATTTTTCCGGTATGCTCGAATTGCTTCAACGTGCTGAGTGGCACGCCTGAGCGAAGTGCCAGCCCACTTTGCGTCAAATCAAGAGCAAGTCTCCGCGCTTTCGCACGGGCGGCAATTTCTTGTATAATCTCCTGGGGTAGTTTAATCATATAGCTATTATTATAGCTATAAATCTCTTAAAAGTCAATTAATGGACATTATAATATACCTATCGCACTTCAAGATTGCGATAGGTATATTTTTTATATTTTGCGCATGGCCGCCCCACCAGCCGAATCCGCGTCTATACTGCTCGCGAACTAACTGCAAAAAACCACACCCTTCATATGGCGAGCAGTATAGCTATACCCACAACGCTCTTCAGGTGTTTTGGGTATGTACAACCACATTCACCACTTTGCCGGGCACTACTATTATCTTTACGGGCTTTCTGCCAGCTAATGAATTTTGCAGCGGCTGGAATGCCAGCGCGGCCTGTTGAGCCTCCTGCTGCGAGGCATTAGCATCCATCTCCAGCAAGCCTTTCAGCTTGCCGTTAAGCTGCACGGCGATTCTAACCGTATCATCCCTGGCCAGATTTTCATCGTACTCCGGCCATGGTTGTTTCGCCAGTGAATCCTTACCGCCGATATGGCTCCATATTTCTTCGCTGATATGCGGCATGAATGGATTTATAAGATGCACCAGAGTAATGAGTGCATAATTTAGTGTCAATTTATCATCATCACTAATGGGCTTGAAGCTATCAATCTCATTCGCCAGTTCCCTGATGCGTGCCACAGCGCGGTTCATATGGAATTTTTCAATATCCTCCCCCACATTTTTTATGGCTTTATGTATGCCCTTCAGGAAGGTGGATTTAGCATCTGGCGTTTGATCGGTTATCTGTACATCATACTTTTCCGTGTACATGCGCCAGATGCGGCTTACAAAGCGGGATGCGCCGTCGATCCCCTCATCACTCCAGATTATGTCCCGCTCCGGCGGGCTGTCGGAAAGCATGAATAGCCGCGCTGCATCAGCCCCGTAGGTTGCGATGATTTTCTCAGTATCCACCACATTCTTTTTGGATTTGCTCATCTTCTCTACCCCACCTGCCTTCACAGGCCTTCCGGTATCAACGCTTATCAGATTGCCGTTTTCATCCCTGGTTACTTCCGATGGATAGAGCCATTCGCCGTTCTCGTTTTTATAGGTCTCGTGGCAGACCATGCCCTGGGTAAGCAGCCCCTTAAAAGGCTCTTCAAAATCAATGTAACCGCAATATTTCAATGCGCGGGTGAAAAAGCGCGAATATAACAGGTGCAGCACGGCGTGCTCTATACCGCCGATGTATATATCAACGGGAAGCCACTTTTTTACCAGTTCCTTATCAAAAGGTGCGTCTGCGAGCTGCGGCGATATATAACGCAGGAAATACCAGGATGATTCAAAGAATGTATCAAAAGTGTCAGTCTCACGGATAAGACCATCACCAGCATTCTTCCAATCCGGGTGAAGTGCCAGCGGATTGCCTGGTTTATCGAATGTAACATCATTTGGTAGTTCAACCGGCAGGGATTCCACTGGAGCGGGGAGGGGGTCATCACTCCCGGATTTATACATAACAGGTATGGGGCAACCCCAGTAACGCTGCCTTGATACGCCCCAGTCACGCAGGCGGTAATTAATTTTGCGCTGGCCTATGCCTTTCTGCTCTGCCAGATCAATAATTTTTTTCTTCGCGGATTCTGTATCAAGGCCGTTCAGGAAGGCGGAATTGACCATAATACCGTCACCCGTATAGCTTTCATTGCCAATTTCTGCTGGTGTGCTGCTATCAGCAGGGGCTACCACACGAATAACGGGCAAGTCGTATTTATGGGCGAAGTCCAGGTCGCGCTGGTCGTGCGCCGGGCAGCCAAAAATAGCCCCGGTTCCGTATTCCATTAAAACGAAATTGGCTATATGAACTTGCAGAACTTCACCATCATTAAACGGGTGTTTTACATGCAAGCCTGTGAAATAGCCTTTCTTATCCGCCTTCTGTAATGCTTCTTCTGATACCCCGCCATTGTTACAGTCATCAATAAAGGCACGCGCTGATTCATCATTTGAGGCCAGTGCCAGGCTTAAGGGGTGATTCGGCGATATGCCGATGAATGATGCGCCAAAAATGGTATCAGGCCGCGTGGTGTAGACTTCTATTTGTTCATGTTCGGGAAAAGGAGAGTCAGCTAAAGCGAACTTCAGTAGTAGGCCTTCCGAGCGGCCAATCCAGTTGGCCTGCATGGTTTTTACTTTCTCCGGCCAGCCTGGCAAGGTATCCAGCCCGGTAAGAAGACCCTCCGCAAATTCCGTGATTTTCAAAAACCACTGGCTCATTTTTTTGCGCTCGACGATAGCACCGGAGCGCCAGCCGCGCCCTTCAATCACCTGTTCGTTAGCCAGAACGGTATTATCCACGGGATCCCAGTTAACCCAGGAATCCTTTTTGTAAGCCAGATCCTTTTTCATGAAATCCAGGAACATTTTCTGCTCATGCCTGTAATACTCCGGCAGGCAGGTGGCCACTTCCCGCGACCAGTCTATGGAAATGCCGATGGATTTAAGCTGGGCGCGCATCTGCTCAATGTTGCGCAGAGTCCATTCCTTCGGGTGAGTGTTGTTCTGTATGGCGGCGTTTTCAGCGGGCAGGCCAAAAGCATCCCACCCCATGGGGTGCAGCACCTCAAAGCCCTTTGCCTTTTTGTAGCGGGCGATAACATCCCCTATCGCATAATTGCGCATATGCCCCATATGGATGCGCCCACTGGGATAAGGAAACATCTCCAGCACGTAATATTTTGGTCTGCTGCTGCCAAGGTCAGTCTTAAATGCCTGGGTGCTTTCCCATATACCCTGCCATTTGGCTTCGACGGTGGATGCATCATATCTGGCTGGAATGGATGTAGAAGTCATAGTTAGTCTGTCTGTCACTGGTTTTATTCGTCTAAACAGATAATATATAATGCGGATTCGGCTGGAGGTCTGTCGTCCGAAGCCAAGCCTATCGAAGCTTTAGCGTAGGATGAGGCGCACCTAAGCAAAACAAAAAAAATATACCTGTCGCACTCTTGAAGCGCGATAGGTATATACTGCTCGCGTTTCAAGAGTGCGGATTCTTTGCAGGCAAGTAGCGAGCAGTATAGTCGCGCATGGGGCTGGTGGGGCGGCCATGCGCAAAAATATAAAAAATATACCTATCGCACTCTTGAAGCGCGATAGGTATATACTAATAGCTTTTTTGTGAAGTGCAAAACTTAAGATTAGTAATCGTTTCATAATACCGGAAGTTCTGGCTGGGGTGCTAGGATTCGAACCTAGGGATGACGATACCAAAAACCGTTGCCTTACCGCTTGGCTACACCCCAACTACTTTTGATGCGACGTGTGTAATAGATAAAATTCAAATTTCCAATTCTTTTGTGGGCTATACCCCTATCGTCTGAAGAGTGTGGTTTAATGATGTCATTTCAGGGGTATATTTTCTTGTATATTAAGGGGCTGCCGCCCGTCACTGCTAAAAACAGACATGGGATACCCCATGTCTGTTCAAGCTGTGACGCCCTGCGCTTCCCCTGCCGCCCTTGCCGGAGGCAAGCTATATGTTTAATATAGCTGCTTCCAGCAGCGCGCTCTCCCTTACGGTCGCAAGAAAATGTCACTCTTGAAGTGCGATAGATATATACCGCTATCGTTTGAAGAGTTGGAATTCCCTATACCACTCCGGCGGTATATGCCAAGCAAACCGATAGGGCAGTATGAATTTATCATTGCAACCCGCCAGAAGTCATAAATTGGTAAAGGTTGTTTAATACTAAGCATCAAAACAATCAAACAGCTAGGTGCTTTAGATAAGCGATAAATGTATGCAGATAGATACAGTGGATTTAATTTCACGGCTTGTCGGGCTCATCAGCCGTTTTGGGTGGATGGGCGGATCAGACTACACCGT
Organism: uncultured Rickettsiales bacterium; assembly: GCA_964439415.1. Classification (GTDB taxonomy): domain Bacteria; phylum Pseudomonadota; class Alphaproteobacteria; order Rickettsiales; family CAZAGG01; genus CAYTOJ01. Next base: position 712 of record CAYTOJ010000095.1, on the reverse strand, counting down.
GAATGCTGAGAGGGATATAAAGCAAGCTAACAAAGATAAAAGCAATACTAAGCAGGCACAACAAGCTGCCAAAATACAGCAGGAAATTGAAACGCTTCAGCAAATCAAGCAGAAACGCGAGGAGGAGCTAAAATTAATTCTCATCCGGCAATCTCAGTACAGCGATATCGCGCAGCTTATCACTGAGCATAATTGTATAGTACACATATGGCCACATACATTGTTTAAGGAACAATCATCGAGTTTATTTAGCGATATAATTGATAGCATTTTTAACCGTCAAAAACTAAAAGCAACTGATGCTGCGATAGTAGTAGATTATATTGTTGATCAAAATGCAACTGGCCTTTTCCCTAACCGCGAAGGCAGAGTTGAGCATTATAGCGGCAATGTTGTGCATGAAGGCCTGTTAATTCCAAAAGATCAGGTAAAAACCCAAACAATGGGAATGAGAACAATAAACATTCCAGCGTTTAATAATGAGCAAAGCCAGCAAGAAGTAAGAGATTTCGATAATCCTGCATTATTAGAAGAGCTTAAAAACGGCCCTTATATTATTACCACTCACCCACTAAAACCTCGTATATTTCCTAGTGTAAGGGATGATATAGCCAGGATGAATCCTGATATCATTCAAACGGCGCTAAAAAAGTTAGATAATGTTTTGAGGGTACGTGTACCACCTCAAGCAAAACATCCAGTAAATGCTATA
>CAYTOJ010000094.1:0-7708 GCA_964439415.1 uncultured Rickettsiales bacterium | reverse complement strand
GGCGATGATATTATTTTCGGCAACGGCGGGGATGATTTTATTTATGCTGATTCCGGTAACGACCTTATCTACGGCGGTGTCGGCAGCGATATAATTGATGGATCAAGCGGGAACGATGGCATAATAAGCGGCGATGGTATTGATCAGATGACCATGGATAACGCCGCAGGCGCTGATATAATATACGATTTTAATCCCGCGTTTGATATTATAGAAGTAAGATCAGGTATTGATGGCAGCGGCATTGCCACTTACGGACAGATTCAGGCGGTGATGACTCAAAGTGCCAGCGGTGTGTTAATCTCCTTCTCAGGTAGTTCATCGGTTCTGCTGGGTGGCACAACTATCGGCCAGTTAACACAGAATAATTTTGAGTTCTTCTAAGAAAAATCAATATGTTATGTGGGTGCGTCACTCAAAATTAAATAATGTTTTTTAATAAGTGTAAATTTTAAGTGTTATAGGTATTATCAGAGTATAAAATAGCAATCTGATAATGCATACTATACGCCTGTTTGCGCTAATTCTTCTGGTAACGGCGATATTGCCGCTTTCTGCCCAGGCTGCGGTTGTTACTTGCGGCTACAAGGTGGAAAAGGATGCTCTGGATTTTCGTGTAATGCACTCAGATCTTATGGTAGCGGCGCTGACCTGTGGGCAGAAGGATTATTATAACCGTTTTATCGGGAATAATCCTGCATTTATAACGAAACAGACTGAAATGATGCGTTCCTACTTTAACCGGGTGTATGGGCAGGAGCAGGAAAGCAGATTCAACCAGTTCATTACCAGAATAGCCAATGGCGCTTCCCGCAAAAGCCTGAAAATGCCGCTGACATTATACTGCCTGGAAGCCAGCCGCACCTTCAGCAAGCTGCTTAAAGCTCAGGATAATGCGTCTATTGTTAAGGTAGTGAACGATAAAAAATTCGATAGCGGCGTTAAATCCTGCTCCAGGCTTGCGGTAAACGCTAACGAATAAGTGATGGTTTCTTAACCACTCCATAGCGGATGCATACGCATTTCATGCATCTTTACCTTTGTTTAATACTAATCTGTCATTAGCCATCATTAAGCTGCCAAAAATGGTATGGTTATGCGGAATATTGTGCTGATAGCGCTGGGTACTGTGATACTGGGAATTATCGCCCTGGTGGTTACCTCGAAAAGCGCGGACAAGGAAGTTGTCAAAAAGGTTGAACCGGAGTCGGTAAATGTGCTTGTAGCCAAGGTGGATATTCTGCCGGGCGCTTATGTGAATCCTGATACACACCTGGCTTTTGTGCCGATCAAAAAGGACTTAATCCAGCCGGGTTATGTGCTGGAAGGCTCCACGCCGATGCAGCATTTCTCCGGCGCGGTGGCGCGTATGCGTATATATTCAGGTGAGCCGGTAAACCCGGAGCATCTGGTAAAGCCAGATAGCGGCGGTTTTATGGCGGCGGTTCTTAAGCAAGGAATGCGGGCTATCACGGTTGCGGTGACTCCCGTTAGTGGTATCGCTGGTTTTATTTTTCCTGGTGACAAGGTGGATGTAATCCTCAGCCGGGCTGGCACGCCGCAGGAGGGAAGCTTCAGCCGGACTATAGTGAAATCAGCCCGGGTACTGGCGATGGATCAGAAATACGCTGTGTCGGATTCTCAACTGGAACTGCCAAAATACGCAACGCTTGAAGCAAAACCGGAGGATGTTGAGGCTATAGCAATAGCATCCGAACTTGGGAAAATATCATTAGCACTGGTGAGCAGCGCAAAGGCGCAGGGCAAGGCTGAAGTGGCTGAATCTGGCGTAGTCACGGAGTCGCACAATCAGGAATCGGTCAGGCCGTTCAGCATGACTATCATCAAGGGTAGGGATGTAATCTCCAAGGAATTTATGCTTGAGGGGGCTAAGTGATAAGAAGATTTAAGGTAATAGTGTTAGGTACTGCCTCTCGGCTTCCCCTCCCGTTTACGGGGGGGGCTAGGGGGGGGCATCTTTCTTCTTCTCATAGTACCAACACATGCCCCCCCTTAATCCCCTTTGTGCACGGGAGGGAGACAAGCAATGAACATTTACGACAGCAGACCTGGGGTATTACAAAAAAGTTTAAATCTGCCATACCTATCATCTGCCTGCTTGTTATGCTGCTGATAGCACCAGCGGCAAATGCCGCGCCTAATCAGAGCATTATCACCATTGAAACAGGCAAGGGGCAGGTGGTGAAACTGAGCACCCCTGCTGCGTCTATACTGCTTGCGAATCCTGAAGTTGCGGATGTTCAGGCCAGAACACCCAGGGAAGTTTTTATAACAGGCAAAACCATAGGGGAGACTACCCTTCATGCATACGATGCTAAAGATAACCAGATAATATCAGCGCTGGTAAAAATAGTGCATAATCAGGAAGCACTGAATCAGACAATCAGGGCGATTGCGCCTGATTCTAATGTAAAGCTTTCCTCCACCGCGAAGGGGATGCTGATTACAGGGGATGTATCAACCCCTTCTGAAGCTGAGGCGATAGCCAGGGTTGCAGGCTCCTACACGGGGGAGAATCAGGCCATCATGAACATGATGGATATTAAGGGCGCGTCCCAGGTGATGCTGAAAGTTAGGATAGCGGAAGTTTCCAAAACCAATTTAAAAACCTTTGGCATAAATTTGCAGAATCTGCTGAGTCGCGGGTCATTCAGCCTTGGCCTGGCGGTAGGGCGGGACTTTATAGACGATGCAACAGGCGCATTGATACTGCCAGTCAATGCCAATGCACTCACATTCAATAACCGCAGTGGCGGCGCGAACATTCAGGGCATGGTGGAAGCGCTGGAGAAAGAAGGGCTGGCGCGCACACTGGCTGAGCCTAATCTCACCACTACATCCGGCAAAAAAGCCAGTTTCCTGGCTGGCGGTGAAGTGCCGATTCCGGTTCCAAGTGCTGCCAGTTCCAGTATTGGTATTGAATATCACCAGTTTGGCATATCCTTAAGCTTTACCCCTACTATAATGGGCAAAAATAAAATCAGTCTTGATGTTGCAACTGAGGTAAGCAGCCTGTCAGAAGCAGGCTCGATTACCGTTAATGGCTTTCAGGTTCCATCGTTCAGTGTGCGCAGAGCATCCTCCAGCGTGGAGCTTGGCAGCGGGCAGACTATAGCGGTGGCAGGCCTGCTTCAGAATGATATTAACAATCAGGTTTCCAAATTCCCCTGGCTGGGGGATGTCCCGGTTCTGGGCACGCTGTTCCGTTCCACCAATTTTCAGAATAATGAAACTGAACTGGTGATACTGGTAACGCCTTATGTGGTAAAGGCAGTGGATGATAATTCATTAACCCTGCCGGGGGCTAACCTGGTGCAGCCAAACGATTTTGAACGGGTGTTTTTAGGCAAGCTGGTTGACTACAGAAAAAAGGGCAGGAATTTTAATCAGGCAGTGTCTGATGTTCGGGAACTGAAGAATCCCCACGGTAAAATTGGCTACATTCTGGAGTAGGTGAATATGAAAAGAATAGCAGTTTATTCATGCTGTATGTTGTTGATATTAGCTGGGTGCACGCAGTCCGGGCGGGATTACAGCCACAATTTCAACCAGATAGAATTACTGCGCCGGGATGTGAATGTCAGGTTTAATAAAAATGCCGCAAAACCTGATAAGCAGGATTTAGACCGTTTGAAATCTGCCGTACTGGGTACGGAAAAATTAAGCGGGGTGATGATTTATTATAATCCATCCCGCCTGAGTAAAACCAGAATGCAGCATCTGAAGCGTTTTCTGCTGGGGCTGGATGTAAGTGCGGAGATAGTGGATTATGAAGTGCGTGAATCCCTCAAGGCTAATATGTTTAATGTATCTATAATTACGGCGAAAATTACACTGCCGGATTGCGAATCGCAGCGCACAGAGCGGCGGTATTATTATATGAATACGGCAAACTCCGAGTTTGGCTGCGTGAATAATCGCAATATCGGTTTGATGGTGAATGATCCTCTGGACACGGTGCGGGGCAGGGGTAATGCAAATGTGGATACTGAACAGGCGATCAGAGCGGTAGAAAAGCTGAAAGGTAGTGCTCCTGCTGGCGGCGCGGCAGGCGGTGCTGATGCATCCGCTTCCGCTGCTGAGTCTGCGCCCGCTGCGCCAGGGCAGTAGGTTATGAGTAAAACCGGCGGCTCCAGAAATCACATATGCGCCTTTGCGACTGATCAAGATACCATGAATATAATCAAGGAATTCGCCGCCAGACATAATTATAGTCAGGCGCACATTGAAAATGGCGGCATTGATGAAGCGGTGCAATATTTGCAAGTTAACCGCAGCCCTTATTATTTATTCATTGGGGCTTCGGATTCGGATAAGGACGATTTTTTAAGTAAGTTGCCATCTCTGGCGGCGGCGATTGAGGCAGATGCAAAAGTATTCGTATTTGGGCGCATCAATGAGTTCAAGTTTTACCAGAAGCTGATGGATAACAAGGTTGCGGATTATCTGATGCAGCCTTTCACACTGGACGACATAGAAAAAGCCGTAGCTAAAACTAAAACCATAATAGCGGCTGAGAAAAAATCGGCGCGTTATATATCTGTCATCGGTGCACGCGGTGGCGTAGGGGCGACTACTATAGCCAGTGCACTCGCATTATGCGCATCCAGAAATGGTGAGAAAATAGCGCTTGTGGATTTGGATGTGCAGGCTGGCACGGTCTCCCTGGATTTTGATCTGGAGCCAAGCCGGGGCTTTAGAGATGCTCTGGAAAAACCAGAACGCATAGATAATCTCTACATAGACAGGCTGCTTAATAAGCATGATGATAACTTAAGCCTGATCAGCTCTGAGGAAAATATAGAGCTTGATATTAAATACAATGAAAAGGCGCTGGATATAATCTGCGCTGAATTAGAGAATAAATTCTCCAGCATAATCTTTGATCTGCCAAGGGTTATGCGGAAACTGAATCTACAGGCGTTGCAGAAATCGGAGTATCTGGTGCTGGTATGCGAAAGCGGTGTGGCTTCACTGCGCGATGCTGCCCGCACAGCGGAAATGACGGCAAAGCATAAGCCGGACATAAAAATCAAAGTGGTGCTGAACCGCCTGCATATATCCAAAAAATATGAAATGCCGGTGGCGGATTTTGGCAAGCATTTAAAGAGAAAAGCCGACTTTGAAATACCCTTCCTTCCTGAAATATACGGCTTTGCCAATACCGGAAAGCCTTTAATGATTGCCAATGCTAAAAACAAACTGCTTGAAGCAGTGGAGTTGCTTAGCGCGCAAATCTACGGCTACCAGCCGGGCGATAAAAAAAGCAAAAAGGCATTAGCTGTGACAAAAGCAAAATAAATCTACAAAGGGTCAGCTTTGTATGTTTAACTTATATATATATATACTGCTCGCGTATGAAGAATGCGGATTTTTTGCAGTTAACTCGCGAGCAGTATATACGCGCATGGGGCTGGTGGGGCGGCCATGCGCAAAACATAAAAAATATACCTATCGCACTCTTGAAGTGCGATAGGTATATATACATAAGAGATACGGAGGATTTATGCTGTTTCCAGCCAGGAAGAAAATAGATGCAAGCCTTGAAGTGGCTCTATCGCAAAACAAAAGGGCGGGGGAGATTCTAACCCAGGAAGCTTTGAGTTTTGTCGCGGAACTGGCGGAGAAATTCTCTGAGCGGCTGGAGCAGTTACTAAAGGCACGTATAGAGCGCCAGAAATGGTTTGATGCAGGAAACAAGCCTGACTTTTTGAGCGAGACTAAAAAAGTGCGGGTGGAGAATTGGAAGGTAGCCTCAATCCCTTCTGATCTGCTTGATAGAAGGGTGGAGATAACGGGGCCTGTAGAGCGGAAAATGATTATTAACGCTCTCAACAGCGGCGCGAAAGTATTCATGGCGGATTTTGAGGATTCCCTCACCCCAACCTGGGAGAATGTGGTGGATGGGCAGTTGAACTTGAAGGATGCCGTCAGGCGCACCATCGAATTTACCAGCGAGGAAGGCAAACACTATAAGCTTAATGATAAAACGGCCGTTTTAATAGTCCGTCCACGGGGGCTGCATTTGAAGGAAAAGCATGTGACAATGGCAGGCAAGGCAATTCCAGGCTGCCTGCTGGATTTTGGCCTCTATTTTTTCCACAATGCGCAGGAGTTGCTTAAAAAAGGTTCCGGGCCATATTTTTACCTGCCCAAGCTGGAGAGCCACCTGGAAGCGAGGCTCTGGAATGAGATTTTTGTCCATGCCCAGAAGAAGCTTGGCCTGCCTGTGGGAACAATCAAGGCAACCGTGCTGATTGAGGTTATAACTTCCGCGTTTGAGATGGATGAAATCCTCTGGGAGCTTAAAGATCATATAGCCGGGCTTAACTGCGGCAGGTGGGATTATATCTACAGTTTCATCAAGAAATTCCATAACGATGCTGCGGCGGTTCTGCCCGATCGCTCCCAGGTTACCATGGCTACGCATTTTCTCTCCAGCTATTCAAAACTGCTGATACAAACCTGCCACCGCCGCGGTGCCTTCGCAATGGGCGGCATGAGTGCCTTTATTCCAATCAAGGGCGATTCTGAACAGAATGAAAAAGCTTTAGCTGCGGTGCGGGCGGATAAAGAACGTGAGGCAACTAACGGGCACGATGGCACATGGGTAGCGCACCCCGGGCTGGTTCCTGTGGCTCTGGAGATTTTTGACAAGCATTTAAAGGGCATGAATCAGCTTGATAAAATGCGGGATGATAACATCCAGGCGGCTGATCTTTTGAAAATCCCGGAAGGGGCAATCACTGAAGCGGGTGTGCGGAACAATATCAGTGTGTCTCTCAGGTATATTGAATCCTGGCTGCGCGGACTTGGCTGCGTGCCGATATTCAACCTGATGGAGGATGCAGCAACGGCGGAAATATCCCGCTCGCAGCTCTGGCAGTGGGCAAGGTATTCCAGCAAGCAGGATAACGGCCAGAAAATCACCATTGAATACTTAAGCGGCATAATCAATCAGGAGATGGATAAAATCAGGCTTGAAATGGGCGGCGGGAAACTCGCAGAATCACAGTTCGATAAAGCCGCCGGGCTGCTCTCCAGGCTCATATCCTCAAAGGAATATGTGGAGTTCCTTACCCTGCCTGCATATGAGATGCTATAGTCGCTAACGCATAGTTAGGACTATATATAGCGACTGCCTTTTCGTTAGTCGCTATAGGAAACAGTGGTTCGTTATCCACGAGAAGAAAAACGCAAGCTATACCTATCGCACTTTAACAGTGCGATAGGCATAGCTTTTATATGTTTGCGCATGGCCGCCCCACCTTCGCTAAAGCTTCGGCGCGCCAAACAATCCAGCCCCATGCGCTTATATACCGCTCGCAATTTAACCGCAAAGAATCCCCGCATCGGATACGCAAGCTGCTAAATTTTATCGTATCGAATTCAATATGGGATGGAAAGAACCTGCAAGTAGAATTCATGCAACCATTTGATATGATAGCGGAAAATATTGAAATGGTGATTGGTAAATCTGGAACGCAAAGTGTTGAATTACCAGTTTCTGAAAACTGGCTCCGCGGGCTGGGCTCGAACCAGCGACCGATCGGTTAACAGCCGATTGCTCTACCGCTGAGCTACCGCGGAACGCTAAAGAAATGCTGCTATAGCAAACCGTTTTTAAAGTTTCCAGTAAAAATATTGCTCGAATCTAATTACTGCTGCTAAAAGCGTCTCAATAAAC
>CAYTOJ010000093.1:0-7756 GCA_964439415.1 uncultured Rickettsiales bacterium | reverse complement strand
GCGGTGGGGGAGACAAGCAATGTACATCCAGACCAGCACGCCTGGTGAGTTACTATTACATCTCACAGGCTTCATCTTACTCACTACTCAGCACAATTTCCACATACTCTTTAAATGAAAGGTCGCAGTATATCCTGGATATCTCAACGTTTGAAAGCTGAATATCCGGGCAGACCGGAATGCATGACCCAGCACCTGCCTCACAAGTCTGGAATTTTTCCCATGCTGTTGCCTGCGCCTCCACCAGCATCTGCGGGGGGGGCGGCTGTATAATGGGGGCGGATAATTCATCGGCACGCTGAAAATTTACCACCATAAACGCGCCTAAGGCTAACACTAATGACCCTATCACAATCGCCATTTTGGGGGCGTGCGTTGAATGCATCTGCACCGGTACGGGAAATTCCTGCCGTTTCGTGATGCCCCTTGCTTCCAGCTTATACATACTTATAAGCTCTTCAGCATTTAATTGCAGAAAATCGGCGTAACTTTTCAAAAAACCCGTTGCATATACAGTACCCGGCAGATCTTCATAGGAACCTGCCTCAAGAGCTTTCAAATAAAAGCTTCTGATTTTTAAGTATTCGGCAATGCTTTCAATACTCAGGCCACGCTGCTCCCTGGCCTGCTGAAGAATTTCCCCTACCCCACCTGTAATGCCAATCATATTATCACATTATTATCGCGTGCATAATTTAAGATAATGCCATCAAAATCCTTTTCATATCTTTTTGATATGTCCTGGAAAAACTCGGTGAATTTATTTAAATCCAGGGAACGTATCATCGCCTTAATCGCCCCAATCGCCGATGCCGGCATGGAAAGGGAATGAAAACCCATTGCCAGCAGACACATGGCCTGCGCCGGGCGGCTTGCCATCTCCCCACAGAAGCCAACTTCCCGCCCATATTGTGCCGCCTTGGCCGGAATTGAGCTTAGCACTTCAAACATAGCCGGGCAGAGCATACTGTAGCGGTCAGCCAGCACCTGGCTGTTGCGGTCGCAGGCAAACAGAAACTGCATTAAATCGTTACTGCCGACAGAGACAAAATCCACCTGTCTGAACAATCCATCCAGATCAAACAGAACGGCTGGTATTTCAATCATTGCGCCATATAGAATCTGCCGTGGCAGTGTATAGCCCATGCGGTTGACTACTTCCAGTTCTTCCATGAATATGCGCTTTAAGACTTTAACCTCTTCCGCAGTGGCAATGAAGGGAAACATCACCTTAAGCTGTTTATCCGCCGCAGCTATTATCAGCCCCCTGGCCTGGGTTCTGAAAATTGAGGGGCGGTCAATGGCGATTCTAGCGGCGCGCCAGCCCATTGCCGGGTTCTCCTCAGGCGGGCTATAAATATAGTCAACGTTCTTATCGCCGCCTATGTCAAAGGTTCTGAATATTATCGGCTTGTCACCACACTGGCGGTAAGCCTCGCTGTATACCTCCCCTTGAGCGGCCGCATCGGGAAAAGTTTTGGCCATCATAAACGGCAGTTCAGTGCGGTAAAGGCCGATACCATCAGCACCCACTTCATGCAGGTGGCTTAAATCAATGAATAATCCGGCGTTCATGTTTATCCGCACCAGCTGGCCGTCCAGCGTTACTGCTGGCATGTCCTTCACTTTTGCGAAAAGTGATTTGCGGATTTTCGCCTCAGATATATATGTATCAAAAACCCGCTCAATTTCATTGGTCGGATTAAGATAAACTTCCCCGGCATTGCCATTGATAATTAGCGGCTCACCGCTTTTAAGCTGATTTATAAGTCCGCGCAGCCTGCCCACCACGGGAATATCCAGCGCCCTGGCGATTATAACTATGTGGGATGTTGGTGAACCGCTCTCCAGCACAATGCCCTTCAGGTATTTTCTGTCATACTCGAAAAGTTCAGCGGGTCCCATGTGGCGCGCCACTAATACAAAATCACGGTTCTGGAAAACCGGCTGGCTGATTCGTATATTGCCTGAGAGAATCTGCAGCAGGCGGTTGCCGATGTTCTCAATATCATGCATTCGCTCACGCAGGTATTCATTCGCTGTTTTTTCCATCTTTGCGCGCATCTGCTCCTGCGCCATGCGCACTGCCGCTTCCGCCGTGAGTCCGCTGGCTATGCCATCCCTTATGCGCTGCGCCCAGCCTTTATCGTATGCGAACAGGCGGTACACTTCCATGATCTCCGCCAGTTCCTCGCCGCCGCTCATTCCATGGCTGGCTACCAGACTATCAATTGACTCCCTGAGCGACCTCAGCGCATCTTCAAACCTGACCTGCTCTTTAGCAGGATCATCAGCCACATATTTAGTTATCTCAATTGCAGGCTCGTGGACGTGGGCAAAGCCTTTAGCTATACCATCAGCCAGGCGCGAACCCATAATGTGCTGCGGAAACAGGCTGGAGCCACGCCCTTTCTCCAACTCCTCCTGATTAATCAGTCCGCTTGAAAATACCAGTTCAGCAACCACCATGGAGATAATCTGAAGTATCTCCACCATCATATCGCCATATTCGCGGCTGGTTTTATCCTGAATCGCCAGTACGCCTACAAGCTCACCGCTGCGGATAAGCGGCACGCCAAGGAATGAATTATATTCCTCCTCCCCCGTTGCAGCGACATAAACAAATTCCGGGTGGCTTTTCGCATCCTTTAAATTAAGCGGAACCTGCGTGGAGGCTACCAGGCCTATAAGCCCCTGACCGATTCCAAGTTTGACCGTATGGATTGATGAACGCTTGAATCCAACATTTGCGAATAATTCCAGCACATCGCCAGCCCGTAGCAGGTATACCGAACATACGCTGGATTCAATGCCGGAGGCTATTGACTCCACCACCAGATCAAGCTTCTTCTGGGCATCTCCGCTCTGCGCCATGATATCGCGTATATCCCGCAGCAATCTCAAAGAATCCACTAACGCAGCCCCATGCTTCTTTTTAAAACTGCATACCTAACACCTGAGTATTTGTACAGCCATAAGCGGTGATAGAAAAAAATACTTTCTGTTCAACAATATAAAGTGGCATCAGGTACTTAATACCCCTCAAGCAGCCGTTCCAGATATTCCAGTTCAGGGCGGGGGCGGGATTGATCGTTTGCGCGGCGGTATAGTTCTTCCAGAATTTCCCTGCTTCTCTCCACCTTGAACTTATCCGGCATATCAACATGACCTGAAGGATTTGTCCCCTGACCACCCTGTTGCTCGCCCATTCCATTTAGTATAAACTGGCTCCCGTATTTTTCCGCGAAATCCTGCTCTGCCTGCTTCAGCATTTTCTGCAACTCTTCATATGCACTCAAAGCACTGGTGGAAGCCTGTTTCCCCCTGCCTGTTGATGCTGCATTGCCTGCATTTTTCATATCAGATTTGGAAGCTGACAAGCCACTGCATTTTTTAAGCCCACCCTGCTCTATCTGACTGGCTATTTTATCCAGTTTTGTCTCCAGCCATTTCTGATTCTCCGCTAGGCTCATTAGCTTAGCCTTATCGTCTCTGCTGGAAAAAAGTGTGTCGGATAGTTGCTTTTGCTCTGTCGCAAGCTCTTTAATGCCAGATAGTGCCTGCAAAGCCTCCATCATCTGCTGTTCCAGAACTGGATTATCCGGCTCACTCGCGGCTTTATCCAGGGATTTGCGCATCTGCTCCAGCATTCTCATAGCCTCTTCCCGCGCTCCGGTGGCATATAGATTAAGTATACGCTGCAAAGCACCCTGCACAGTTTCCACCTTATTCAGCAACTGTGGCGGAATATCTTTTGTATCTATCACCTTAACGCCTGCATCCATGAGACTCTGGCTGATTTGTGCATTCAGCCGCGCCGCCAGCATTGCCACATCACGCAGTTTATCGCCGTTCTTCATCGCCTCCAGCAGGCGGCTCAAAGTTCTGGCATAATCGCCTTTATCACCTTTTCCGGCATTCTCTACATAGGCGATAATATCGGTCAGCAAATCAAGCGATTGCTGCTTATCGGTATTATCCCGCGCACGCGCCAGGCGGTAGGCGTTTGCCCGCAGCGCGAGAAAAACTTTCTTATCTGCATTATACTCATTGACAAGGGTGGAAAGTCCGCTGATATTCTCCGCACCAGCCAGCAAATCAGCGCCTTCCGCCATTAATAATTTTTTCTGCCAGGCAAGCTTGATGGCAAACGGGTGCTTAAGCTGTAGTTCCGGCAATTGCAGAGTAACATTGCCGCTGGATGCGCTTTGCCCTTTAACGTCATAAGTCATCAGTTTGAGATGCACCAACTGCCCCCACCAGCGGGCTGATGAAACCTGTATGCTGGCACTATCATCCACTGTGCTGGAAGCTGGCACGCTTATTTCATGCTCGCGGGTGAACTTTTCATTGCCTGTATTGTCTTTTACAAAGCCAACCAGTTTCAGCTTCTTAAGGCCGAAATCATCACTAGCCTGATAAGTGATTTTTATCTGCCCATTTTTAAGCAATACCGGGGTGGCGGTTATTTTAACCTGTGGCGGCGCATCGGGAATCACACTCAAATCAGTGCTGGCGTAGGTATTTCTCCAGAAACCCCTGACCTGCACCTTTGCGCCGGATGTCAGCCAAACACTGGCATTATGCCTGTTATTTTCCAGATTATTCAGGGAATAACTACTATTATTGGCATACAGGCGTGGCGCGAAACTGAAGCCTTGTGTTTCCAGACTGAGATTACTCCCGGACGGAACCTTTGTAATTACAGCTTCTTTTTCAGTAAATAACCTGAACCTCTTACCACCCATATAATCAGGTAAAGTCAGCCAGGCTGAAATGATCACATCATCAGCACCACTCAGGCCAATCGGTTTTAAAACCGCAGTAATATTCTTAAGCCCCGGTTTGCCTTCTATAAAAAATCCGGCCAACAGACCAAGCAGCACCAGACTTAACAGCGCATAAGCATCCCCTTTAAGCAAGTTATTGAAATTCGGGAACTTTAATTTCAAGCTCCGTAGTTGCTCCCGCGCCCATTGCTGCTGTTTATGCCAGAGAACTTTGCCGTGTTTTTCTAGTGTATGGGTTGGGCTATCCTTCAGAAAATCAAGTGTGCCTACTGCTATCCCGCTGTGCCGCTCCAGTTGCAAACGGGCTGATTTAGGGGAGAGTATTCTAAACTCAGTAATCAGTTTTCTTATAAACAACCCCATTCCCGCCAGTGCTATAGCTAGCAGCAGCGGTAATATAAAACCGTTATTACCATCCAGAATGCTAAAAATCAGCAGGTTGCATAACAGAAGGGTCAGTATAAGGGGGATAAGCAGGAAATGCAGGCTATGCTCCAGAGCCATGCTGAAACGTGTAAACAGGCTGTAAATTTTAACCCGAATGAACATTTATACTGCTAAAAGCCTGTTTATAAACTTTTGTGTGCATCTATACCTATCGCACTTCAAGAGTGCGATAGGTATATATACAAAATAATATACCCCTGAAAAACAATTAGGTATACAAAAACCTCAATTTTACGGCCGTTATGAAAATAGACACTCTTATAACTCATGCTGGAAGAAAGCCGGAAGACTGGCATGGATTTGTCAATCCCCCGGTTTATCACGGCTCAACCGTACTGTTCCCTACCATTCGGGAATATTATGAATCCCAGAAGGAAGCCTATAATGGCTACCGCTATGCGCGGGAGGGAAATCCGACTTCCCGCTGCCTGGAGGAAGCCCTAGGGGAGATTGAAGGCGGGCGAACGCTGGCTTTATCATCCGGCATAACGGCTGTTGCGGCATCCCTCCTCAGCCAGTTATCAGCCGGGGATCATCTGCTGATGACAGATTCAGCCTATGGCCCCAGCCGTAGGCTTGCCGCCATTGAACTGAAACGCTTTGGCATAGACACAACCTTTTATGATCCGTTGATAGGCGCAGGTATAAAAGAGCTTTTTCAGCCCAACACCAGGGTTGTGTATACAGAAAGCCCCGGCTCACTCACCTTTGAAGTTCAGGATATTCCGGCTATATCCAACGCAGCGCACGATGCAGGCATAATCGTGATTATGGATAATAGCTGGGCAACGCCTTTGTTCTATAAGGCATTTAATAAGGGCGTGGATATAGTTGTTCACTCTGCCACTAAATACATCAACGGCCATTCTGATGTGGTGGGGGGCATAATAACCTGTAATGAGGACTCATATACAAGCGTTTCGCGTTTTGCCAAAACAATCGGCATAGCTGCCAGCCCTGAGAATTGTTTCCTGATGCAGCGCGGCCTTAGAAGCCTTGGTGTACGGATGCAGGTGCATCAGAAATCAGCACTGTATCTCGCAGGCAAATTAAGGGAGCATCCCCTGGTGGAGAAAGTGCTGCACCCGGCGTTCCCTGACTGCCCTGGTCATGACATATGGAAGCGGGACTATTGCGGCTCCAGTGGACTTTTCTCAATTGTTTTGAAGAAACTATATAATGAGACAGAACTGGCGAAAATGCTTGATGGGATGCGCTTTCTGAAAATGGGGTACTCATGGGGCGGTTTTGAAAGTTTAATCATACCATTCTGCCCACGCGCTATACGCAGCACCCCATGGCCGCACAACGGCTCAATGCTCCGCCTGTCTATAGGCTTAGAGGATGCGGATGATTTACGGGAGGATATAACGCAAGGCCTTGCAAGGCTACCATGATGCTTCGCACCTTTGGCCGCCGCAAAGGCAGGGGAATTTCAAGCCGGGATGTAGAAAAACTTCACGAAGGCATCCCAGGAATCACCTTCTCAATATCAGGTAACGATAAACTGAATGTGCCTAGATTATTTCCAACCTCAATAAATGAATACTGGCTGGAGATAGGCTCCGGCAACGGCGAACATGCAGTGCATCAGGCCGCGAATAATCCCGGCATTGGTATCATAGCATGTGAGCCTTATTATAATGGTATTGCCGTTACTGCGAAAAAAATATCCAGACTTGGCCTTGACAACCTGCGTCTTTATCCTGGTGATGGCCGGGAATTACTTGTAATAAAAGAGGAATCTGGCGATTTACTGCAGCATCCCAGCTTCTTTTCCCGGTGTTTTGTATTATTTCCTGACCCATGGCCAAAGAAGCGCCATCATAAACGCCGCTTTCTAAGTAAGGAAATGCTTGCCTTACTGGCAGCATCCCTCGCACCCGGCGGACTTCTGCGCATAGCTACAGACAGCGTTGATTACGCAGAGCATATAATGCTCGCAGCGCTTCAGAACAAAAACCTGAAGTGGACAGCCGGAACAGCGGATGACTTCCGCCTTCCCCCGCCTGATTTCACTACAACACCATATTACCGCAAAGCCATAGCTGAAGGAAGGAAGCCCGTATTTCTGGAGTTTCAGATTGCTGAATAATTTATAACTTCCATATATCATACACATACCTATCGCACTTCAAGAGTGCGATAGGTATAGTCAAAAAATAGTAACTCCCCAGGTGTTGGCACGAGCTCTGGGCTTCCCCCACCGCCCTCGCCTTGGCGAAGCATTGGGCAGTTTGGGAACTAGTTGCCAGAGCCGACAGCGCAGCCAGGTGCGGGGGACTTTCTTCTTTCCATAGTATCAACACATTCTCCACCTTAATGCCCCTATGCTCGCGGTGGGGGAGACAAGCAACGTACATCTAGACCAGCAGACCTGGGGAGTTACAAAAAATCTTTTCTAAAATTGATGGAAACATTTGCCTTTTTGAAATCAATAAATAGATTGCGCTTTAAATGCCTTGAGACTCCTTCGTCTAGCGGTTAGGACACCACCCTTTCACGGTGGTAACACGGGT
>CAYTOJ010000092.1:0-7762 GCA_964439415.1 uncultured Rickettsiales bacterium | reverse complement strand
CGGAATCAGCATAAATAAAATCATCCCCGCCGTTGCCGAAAATAATATCATCGCCACCACCTGCATAAATCGCATCACCAGTATCTGTTGGATCAGCAGCGTGAACACCGCCATAGAGAGTATCATTGCCGGAGCCACCATATACGGTATCCCTGTCCGCTCCACCCAGGATAAGGTCATTCCCTGAATTGCCATACAGAGCATCAGCCCCTGCCCCGCCGTAAATGGAGTCATTCCCATCATTAGCGTCTGCTGAACCTGCGCCGCCATATATAGTATCAGCCCCGCCGTTGCCATATATCGCATCAGCATCTGCACCGCCTGCTATTATATCCGCTGCATCATCCGGCGAAGCTGCGCCTGTACCGCCAAACAGAACATCACTTCCGCTGCCGCCATTCAGATTATCACTGCCCAACATGCCGTATACTGTATCGGCTCCGCCCAGGCCACTTAACGCATCAGCCCCTGAGCCGCCTGTTAATACATCATTTCCTTCTGTCGCTACCGTTGTCATAATTTCCCCAAAATGTTATTCTTAAGCTTACTCATTTTTTTTATAAATATTCAATAACACAATTTACTGCTACAGGGTTGTTCAATGCTGCTCGCGTATCCGATGCGCGGATTCTTTGCAGTTATCCGTGAGCAGTTGTTTATTTTGCCCACCGCTCTGCGCTTCGCGCAACCGCTTCAGGGTATATACGCGCATGGGGTTGGATTGGCGGCCATGCGCAAAATATAAAAGATATACCTATCGCACTCTTGAAGTGCGATAGGTATAGACGCGCATGAATGTTTGATGTCAATTATGCAGAAATTTATAAGCAGGCTTTTTTATGGTACAGAATGTAACCGCCTGTGGTTGAATCCTCCTTAAAACCATCCTCGCCCAGGATTTTTTGTATATCCGGCATGAACTGGTTGGCCTGTGCTATCATCACCCAGCAGATAGACTCACTGGTCATTATATTATGCAGCGCATGGGAAGAGCCGGGAATGCTGGCTGTTCCATCAATCAACTGCTCTGCTTTGTGTAGTTCATTCCAGGTATCCGGTGGCAGAAGTGAGCGTAACAGGTTAAAATAAATTCCCCGCGCCACTATTGGATATGGGTGGTTGTGCATAGTCACCAGCCAGCCGGAAACAGCCTCTGGCGCTATAACCTTTCTATGCGCCCCTGCTTTTGCCCGTAATACTCTGGCCGCATTATAATCAGCAGCCGGGGCTTTGATAGGGCTAAAACTTATGCTGGTGTTATTGCTATCCCGCAGGGCTATGAACATTCCCGCTGTAAATAGAGCCAGTATAAATAATAACTGAAGCCGGAAGCCGGAAGCCGGAAGCCGGAAAAAGCATTTTGATTTATACTGCTCGCGTATGAAGAATGCGGTTTTATGCAGTAACTTCGCGAGCAGTATAGACGCGCATGGGGCTGGCTTGGCGGCCATGCGCAAAACATAAAAGATATACCTATCGCACTCTTGAAGTGCGATAGGTATATGCAGCAATGCTGCCAGTGCCAGAGTCATAATGGCGGGGATTGGCACAGCCCACAGCAGCCGCCAGTTATGGTTTATGGTTATATATTTTGACCAGTACGGCGCGAGTAGCGGATTAATCAGAAATATTATACTTAAAAATGATACGAAAAACAGCCTGTCCCGGCTGCCCGGCACACATACCCAGCCCAGCAGCAGCGCCAGCCAGTGCAGCGCGGCCAGCCAGCCTTCCCCGAATAATTCAGTAGTCTGGGATGCTGTGTGATGCATCCCCATCAGCGCGGATTTAGGGGATGGCATAAAGGCCAGAAT
Source organism: uncultured Rickettsiales bacterium (assembly GCA_964439415.1). Classification (GTDB taxonomy): domain Bacteria; phylum Pseudomonadota; class Alphaproteobacteria; order Rickettsiales; family CAZAGG01; genus CAYTOJ01. The sequence continues at coordinate 5,948 of CAYTOJ010000092.1, read as the reverse complement.
TATAATAGCGCACATCACCGGGTAGAAACATGCGGAGAGTGTGGCGAGCCAATTTTTAAGAATAATCGTAACTACCCAGGTGTTGGCACGAACTCTCGGCTTCCCCCACCGCAGGCAAAGGGGGCTAGGGGGGGGAACCTTTCTTCTTTCCATAGTACCAACACATTCCCCCCCCTTAATCCCCCTATGCTCGCGGTGGGGGAGACAAGCAACGTACATCCAGGCAAGCAGACCTGGGGAGTTACGATTTATCTTAAAATCTCCCCTGCGGCTGAGCATTTCTGCGGTTGAGGTGATTCCCAGCATCAGGGGAGCCACAAACAGACCATTGGTGCTAAGCCCCACGCCGCAGATTTGCGTAAGCAGCAGTATAAACCACGAATGTTTGCCGGGATTATCGTAAAAATTAATCACCGCCCACCAGATAAGCGGCATCATCAGTGTGACAAGAATCGCCTTGCCCTGAAACAACCGCAGAAATCCGAAGTTGCCATAATCCCTGTGAAAGCCGCATAATATCAGCAGAACTGCTATATTGATAAATACCGCCGCTATCCGGCTTTCCGGCAGTAGCCGTGTATACAGCAGAACATATGCCGATACAGTAAGCCCGGCGAATACAACCGGAAGAACCGCGTGCATCACCACTATCACCGGCAATTTAGTGAGCCATGAGATTAAAGCGGCCAGCAGTTCATAGCTCTGGAAACGGTAATTGCTGAGGTGGATTGGCAGCCCGGCTATGCCGTGCATGGTATCAAATTTAAGCATCGGCTGGTGCTTAAAGTCCAGCACCCCCACCGCCATGTTGATGTAATGAGAATCGTCCAGATCAGGCCGGTGAGCAAGATACGTGATAGCCACAGCCAACACTACCGCCAGAATGAATCCGGTTAACTCCTTTGGCGCAGCCAAATGCGGCGTGGAGAACTGAGAGTCCCTTCCGGAGTGCCGGAAAACCACAAACACCGCCAGTGCCAATAACGGCAGGGTATAAAACAGACCGTATAATGAAAACTCCAGCAGTACCGCCAGGTTGCAGAAAACAGTCCAGCAACCAAAGAATGAAAGAAACGCGGTTATGGCAAATCCCGCTGGCCTGCACATGAGTTATGCCGCCTGTGATGGAACCAGGCGCTCGCCGCTTGCGCCATCATTACCGTGCGCTTCTTCATGATACTGGGCATCCTGGTTTACCCGCCAGACATCGTATTCGTCTCTGCCAGTCAGGATATTCTCCACGGTCAGCATGGCAGTCATCATGGCATGATCTTGATTATTATACTTGTGCATTCCGGCGCGCCCCACCAGGTGCAGGCCGGGGCAGTGCTCAGCCAGAGCCTGCCTGATTACATCAACGTGAATATGGTATTCCTGGTCGTAAACCGGATAAGCCTTTGGCTGGCGCACCACGCAGGCATCCTGAACATCAGCAGCATCGGCAAGGCCAAGCTTCACCAGTTCACTTACCGCCAGTTTGCTAAGGTCACTATCCGCACTGTTCCATAGCCCGTCCCCCTCGAAGCAGAAATACTCCATCCCATAACAATTAAGTGCCGGGTCAGGCACTAACTCCGGCGACCAGGACTTGAAATTCTGTATCCGCCCCACTTTTACATCAGGCTCGTGGATATAAATCCAGTTGTCATCAAACAGCCCTTTATCCTTCAGTATCAAGGCCACCACCAGAAAATCACGATACTTCAGGCAGTTAGCCGCTTTAACCGCCGCTTCCGGCAATTTAGGGCTGATGATATTCACAAGTTCACGCAGCGGCATCGAACTGATAACATGTTGTGCGTAATAAGTGGAAGTTGCGCCATCCGCCGCTTCAGCTTCAACTTTCCATAACCCGGTTGCCTGGTTGTACTCCAGAGCGCGCACCCCACGGCCTAACTGCACCTGGCCTTTATTTTCCTGAATCAATCTGGCCATTTTCTCCCACATCATGCCGGGACCCTGACGCGGGTAGCGGAAAGTAGCAATCAGCGTTTTTATGATTTTGCTCGGGTCCTTCTCGCCCCGTGGTGGAAAAAGCGCCGCACGCACGGCTGAGTATAATGATAATCCCTTGATTCGCTGCGCTGCCCAGTCCGCCGATATTTCCCGGCAGCTCATGCCCCATACTTTCTCGGTATAGGTTTTGAAGAATATATTATATAATCTCGCGCCGAAGTGGTTGATAACCCAATCCTCGAACGATTTGGGATTCACCCGTGGCTGCAGCTTGGCAATTATGTAGGATAATACGCAGCGCATTGATTCAAATATGCCAAGGTTACGCAATGTAGTGAATGGCTCCAGCGGATATGGGTACAATTTGCGGCCATAAAAAATGCGGGATTTACGCGGCCGCTCCAAAAAATCCCCACCCAGAACTTCTTCCCACAAATCCACCACCTGGCGGGATTTGGAGAAAAACCGATGCCCGCCAATATCGAAACCGAAACCCTTATATCGAACGGTTCTGGAAATCCCGCCGACATATTCAGAGTCTTTTTCCAGCACCATTACAGATAATTTTTTTTTAGAGAGCAGATACCCGGCAGTAAGCCCGGCCGACCCCGCCCCTATGCAAATGGTATGAAATATCTGCTGTGAGTTTTGCTCTGTATCCATGCGAATTTATTAATCTTCTACACACCTATCAGCTAACAGATAAGCTGTCCAGAGCGCAGACACCTTATCTGAACTGTTGATTAGTGTTACAGCGCACTGCCAGGGGTGTTGATGGGGATTTTAACGCCCAGTGCCTTCTCCAATGTGCCAAGCTGTTTATAGTATGCGGCGCGGCGGACAAAGCGCGGCATGATACCAGTCCAGCGGAAACTTCCAACCACATTGCCATTGGCTTCTTCTTTTTCTGGCTTGAAGAGGAAAATATCCTGCATCACCACTACATCGCCTTCCATGCCGGTGACTTCGGAAATTTCGGAAATTCTACGCTTGCCATCCCGCATACGGCTGATCTGGATAAACAGATTCACCGCCGAGGCTAACTGGTAGCGGATGGATTTAAGCGGAATCTGCAAATTAGCCATGGTTATCATATTCTCCAGCCTGCTCATGGCATCACGCGGGTGATTTGCGTGCACGGTACACATTGAGCCCTCATGCCCGGTGTTCATGGCCTGCATCATATCAAACGCTTCGGGGCCGCGTACCTCACCCACGATTATTCTGTCAGGGCGCATACGCAGCGAGTTCTTCACCAGATCACGGATTGTTACTTCATCCTCCCGCGCCATCTGCATATCAAACGGCTTGGTTTCCATGCGCACCACATGCGGCTGTTGCAGGCGCAGTTCCGCCGCGTCTTCAATGGTTACTATACGCTCGCTATGCTCTATGCTCTCGGAAATGGCATTAAGCAGGGTGGTTTTACCCGCGCCGGTTCCGCCTGAAATTATCATGTTAAGGCGGCTTTTCGCGCAAACTTTCAAAAAGTCCGCCATTGATTGGGAAAGCCCGCCTCCGCCGACTATGGAATCCAGCGTATATGGCCTTTTGGCGAATTTTCTGATGGATAGCACCGTGCCATCCACGGTGAGTGGCATGGCGATAATATTTACGCGGCTGCCATCAGGCAAGCGGGCATCCACCAGCGGGCGGCCTGGATTAAGCTTACGACCACAGCTTTCCGCAATCTCCACCGCCAGTTTCAGAACTTCATTCTCGGATGCGAATTTAAGATCAGTAATCTCCAGCTTGCCAGCGCGCTCGATATAAATCTGCTTATAACCGTTGATGAGAATATCGTTGACATTATCATCATCTACGAGGTTTTGAATGGGGCCGTAGTCTATGCGTTTACTGGCAAGGCTGTTAGCGGATGTAATAGTCTGAAATCCGGTAGATGCTGCCGCCGCAGCAGCAGGCGTGACTGGTTTGCCTGTGGAGTTGGCGGAACGCAGGTAACTGAGTGCCTGCTCAATCTGGTTGCTGCGCTCATTAAGCAGTTCGCTGTAACGCTCGAATGCTTCAATAAAACTATTATCCATTGATCCCTTTTGCCTTGACTTCAGTTAACTTCAAAATCCCTTTTTCCCTGCGGCGCTGCACTGAGGAGCCGATGCCGACAGCCTCGCGGTATTTCGCCACCGTTCTGCGGGCTATATCCATGCCATCCTTATGCAGAATCTCCGCTATTTCATCGTCGGATAATATACTGGCCGGGTCTTCCGCTTCAACCAGGCGCTTGATTTTATGCTTAACTGCCGCGCTGGAGTGATTATCTCCACCAAAGGCGCTGCCGATACCGCTGGTGAAAAAATATTTCATTTCATACATGCCAAGCGGGCAAAGCAGATATTTATTGGAAGTCACCCGGCTGACCGTGCTTTCATGCACACCTACCGCCTGAGCTACATCCTTCAGCACCATGGGCTTTAAATATGTAACCCCGTATTTTAAAAAGTCCTGCTGGCGGTTAACAATTTCTGTGGCGATTTTTAAAATGTTGGTGGCGCGTTGCTCAACCGCCTTAACCAGCCAACTGGCGTTGCTTAAGGTATCGCTTAAATATTTCTTCCCGTTTTTATCAATTACCTTTGCCCGGACATCATTGAAGTAGCCGTTATTGACTAACACCCTTGGCATGGCTTCAATGTTGAGTTCCACATGCCATTTATCATGACGTTTGGTAACCAGTACATCCGGCACTACAACCGCCGAATCAGCACCGGAGAATTTGAGGCCCGGCTTAGGGCTGAGGGCTTTAATTTCCGCTACCATATCTGCTATATCATCAGCATCCACCCCGCAGATTCTCTGCAAGTTTTTCAGGTCTTTGCGCGCCAGAAGATCAAGATTCTGGAGCAGAAGCTCCATTGCCGGGTCAAAACGGTTGCGCTCACGTAGTTGCAGTTCCAGGCATTCAGCCAGGCTACGGGCGAACACCCCTGCGGGGTCGAAGCGCTGCAAAAGCTGTATCACTTCCTCCACCTGCGCCTGACTACAGCCCAGCTGTTTATGCAATTCCGCCGCCTCTTCCTTCAGGTATCCTGAATCATCCACCAGGTCGATCAGGTGCAGGCCGATGATGCGCTGCACAGGGTCGGCTATATCCATATATAACTGCTCTTCCAGATGATCTTTCAGGGTTTTCTCACGGGCGGCGTATTTCTCCAGATTATTATCGTCATCATTTGAGCCGGATGAATCATAACGGGAACTGGTGAGGGATGATAAACGCTCCTCCCACCTCTGTCCGTCCTCGTCCATTTCTCTTGATTCCTGCTCCTGGTGTTTAATTGCCGGGCTTGCAGGCTCTTCAGTATCACCGCCGCTATATTCCACCTGGATTAAGGGATTACTCTCCGCCTCCTGGTTGACGAATTCCGTAAGCTCCTGTGAGGACATCTGCAATATCTCAATCGACTGCCGCAGCGCCTGCGTCATCACAAGCGATTGCGACTGCCGGACTTCAATTCTCTGCGCTACTGCCACTTACATACCAACCAATTGAATTTTCAGGGAATGCAAAAATCCCAAAAATATATTAACACCTGATTGGTTAATTTTTTGTCAATTTAGTTTGGGTATATGGTGCTGGCGATTGCCAGAGGTTGTAAGTATATAATATAATGAATGTAGATAATGGAGGAAGCTACTTTTATGACTTTGCATGTATCCTTACCACAAGAATTGGAGGCTATGGTACACCGCGAAGTATCATCCGGCATGTATAACAGTGTCAGTGAAGTTGTATGGGAGGCACTAAATAATTTTTTTAACGACTCTGTTTCATGGCAACAGTTACGTGATATATCAGAGTTGCGCGGGGAAATGCAGCGCCGCCGTAGCAAAGTTCTTTCAGGTAATGTGGAGCTGATTGATGGAGAAGAAGCCTTCACAAAACTGGCAGTGAAGTATGGACTTGGTGAGTGAGCTACCGTTATGAGATCACTGCAGAAGCCTTTCAAGAACTTGATCAAGAAATAGAATAT
>CAYTOJ010000091.1:0-7826 GCA_964439415.1 uncultured Rickettsiales bacterium | reverse complement strand
CCTGTTAGTAATTTATGCCTCAGCCCTAAGACATAGTACTGGGAGAGATTGCGCAAAACTCATTGGGAGCTTTTCTATTTGATGAAAAGGAAAATCCATACTTTTTAACAATACTTAGGAGATCGGTATCACAGGAAGCTGAGGATGTGTTATATGAGAGCTTTAACGAACAGGGGCAATTAATACAAGATCTGATGATGTCTATAACACTCAACCGTGCAGCTACTAATACCACAATACTACCCAACGATAGAAAAACTATAGAAGCCATACAAGAAGTACTTGCTAACGTAGAAGAGGCATTGCCTCCATTTGAATTACCAAATGCTTCAGAAAAGGCTAACCAGAAAGGCAAGCCTTTTTAAGAGCCTGTCACTGTTATGGCCTAAGCGCTGTGATGTAGCGTTTAGTGAAAGGGTAGGGAGCAATTTTTCCAAAAAACAAATGTTACACGCAACCGCTGACGGCTATAGAAAAAATTATGTGAATTTTCACTCAATTTTAACGCATTACCAATAGACCTATGATACAAATGGGTAATGCAGGGGTAAAGATACATATGCTTGGCAGGATAGGCTTTGTTTTTTTGTTAGCGCTGTTTTTACTGACAGTTCTTGGCGGTGATCAGGCGGAGGCTAAGCAGAAGAAGAAAAGCAGCTACACCAAGGTGGGCGCACATCAGAAGTATGTGCAGAAGCAGCAGCGGTTACTCTCTAAAAAGCGGGCTTCCAAGGCTAAAACTTCTGCCAGTGGTGAGAAGTGGTGGGAGAATTCATCCAAGTACGCATCCATAGTGGTGGATGGTAAAAGCGGTAAAGTCCTGACCGCAGCAAACCCTGATGGCCTCCGGCATCCGGCATCCCTTACTAAAGTCATGACTGCTTACCTTGCTTTTGAGAAGCTCAGGAAGGGCGTTTTAAAGCTGGATCAGCCATTGTATGTATCGGCAAAGGCAGCAGCGCAGCCAGCACTTAATATAGGCTTGCAGGAGGGCGATAAAATAACAGTTGAGCTGGCACTCACCAGCCTGGCAGTGAGATCAGCCAATGATTCAGCCGTGGTTCTGGCCGAGGCTATAGCAGGCAGCGAAGAACGCTTTGCCGGGCTAATGACCCGTAAAGCCCAGCAGCTTGGTATGCGCAGCACTGTATTCATGAACGCATCCGGCCTGCCGGATGATGAACAGGTGACAACAGCGCGGGATATGGTGAAGCTTGGCATGGCGCTGAAGCGCGATTTTCCGGAATATTACGGCTATTTCAGCCGGGAGAGCTTCCAGTGGAACGGGCGTGGTTTCAGCACGCATAACCGTGTGAATTTATTATATGAGGGTGCGGATGGCATAAAAACCGGATATGTCAACGATTCCGGTTATAACCTGCTGACATCGGCTGAGCGTAGCGGCAAAAGGCTGTTTGCAGTAGTCCTGGGTGGGCCTACCGGCGGTATGCGGGATAAGCGCATGATGGCATTGCTGGATGATGGATTCGGCAGCAGCGGTATTTTGACCAGCAAAACTATTGTTACTCATAATGACGATGCTGAGGATGATATAACCGCAGCCTTTATAAAAGCGGCGAAAGCTCCCGCGCAGGAGAGGAATACCGCAAAAACGGCGCAGGCTTCAGCAGCTACAGATAAAGCCATTGGCGGGGCAAAGCTGGACAAGATTATAGAGGCCTCAGCAGGCAAGAGCAAAAATGCCAAGAACCTCTGGAGTATTCAGATAGGCACATTTGCTGATGCTAAATCAGCCATGCAAGCCGCCCGCAATTCCTTTATTGTTGCTGCTAATGTGCTGAACGGATCGAAAATAAAGGTAGTTTCCGGCGGCAGGAACGATGTTGTTCACCGCGCCCGCATTATTAATATCTCTCTGGAGCAAGCCCAGAAAGCCTGCCAGATTCTCCATTCCACCAGCGGTACATGCTTTGTGGTAAAGCCGAGGGATGTGTGATTTGCTATCGTAGAGCCAAATCATTCCTGTGTACCAGTTCATCACGGCCTTCATAGCCGAGGATTGAGGCAATTGCTGAGCTTTTATTGCCGATGATCATTATTGCATCCTGCGCTGAGTAAGCTGAAATGCCAACGCCAATCTCAGCGCCATTTGCATCCAGCAGGCGCACGGTATCGCCACGTTCAAAACTGCCATCTACCCGCGATACACCGGATGGAAGCAGGCTTTTACCTGATTGCAGCGCCGCGACTGCCCCATTATCCAATGTATATGAGCCGGATGGATTCATGCTGCCGCTGATCCATGCTTTACGGGCATTAGCGGCAGTAGAGGAAGCCTTAAACATAGTATGCCCCGCGCCGCAGAACAATGCACTCAGCGGATTATTGATTTTGCCTAAAGTTATAATACTGGCGCAGCCACAGGCGGCGGCTATCCGTGCGGCCATTATTTTAGTGCGCATCCCGCCGGAGCCGTGCTGGGAGCCGGTTCCACCCGCCATCATTTCTATCTCCGGTGTGATTTCCTCCACCAGGTCAAGCCTGCGGGCTTTTGGGTTAGTATTCGGGTTTGCGTTATACAGCCCGTCAATGTCTGATAGTATTATCAGCAGGTCACTTCCTGTCATCTGTGCGACTCTTGCTGCCAGGCGGTCGTTATCCCCGAATTTCAGTTCATCCGTTGCAACAGTGTCATTTTCATTAATTACCGGGATAACGCCATGCTCAAGCAGCGTTTCCATGGTGCTGCGGGCGTTCAGGTAACGCCTGCGGTTTTCAGTATCGTCTGGTGTGAGGAGTACCTGAGCAATAGGAAGATTCACTTTGGAGAATGCACTCCGGTAGGCCACGGCAAGGGATATCTGCCCTATGGCGGCGCTGGCCTGTTTCTGTTCCAGCTTCAGTTTCGCCCGGTTCAGATTCATACTTCTGCAGCCCATTGCCACTGCGCCGGAGGTGACTATTATTACTTCCTTGCCCTCTGCAATCAGTCCGGCGCAATCTTCCGCCACGCTCTCCAGCCATTCTTTGCGCTCACCTGCACTGGCTTCATCTATGATAATGCTGGAGCCAATTTTGATAACTAAGCGCCTGACTGAAGCCAGAAGCCTGAAGCCAGAAGCCTGAGTGGATAGAAGTTTCTGATTATTGATTTCCGTCATTTATTTTCTCATGCAGGGCTTGCAAAACTTGAGTGATGCCATCGCCACTTATAGCTGAAATTGCATATATTTTACGGCGTGCTGCTTTTTTCAGTTCAGCTTTTTTCTCTTCAATAATTTCAGGCTCCAGAGCATCACATTTACTAAGTGCCACTATACGCGGTTTTTTGTGCAGTTCTCCCCCGTATTCCTTAAGTTCCTTCACTATGGTTTTATAAGCTGGAACAATATCATCCTGAGTGGCATCCACCAGGTGCAGCAGCACGCCAGCGCGCTCCACATGTTTTAAAAACTTATCGCCCAGCCCAAGCCCCGTATGCGCTCCCTCAATCAGGCCAGGAATATCCGCCAGTACGAATTCAGACTCGCCTACGCTAACCACGCCAAGCTGAGGTTTTAACGTGGTGAATGGGTAATCCGCTATTTTAGGGCGGGCGTGGGATACAGCGGCAAGGAAAGTGGATTTTCCAGCATTGGGCAGCCCCACCAGGCCAGCATCGGATATCAGCTTCAGGCGCAACCATACCCAGGTCTCTGAACCTTCCTTACCAGGGGTGCAGGTGCGGGGTGCGCGGTTGGTTGAGCTTTTGAAATGCACATTACCCAGTCCCCCATAACCGCCTTGCATGAATATCTTACGCATACCTGGCTTGTCAAAATCGATCAGGAGATTCTCCCCTGACTCATCGTAAACTTGAGTGCCGACAGGAACTTTTATAACTATATCATCACCGTCAGCGCCGCTCATCTGGCTGCCCATGCCGTGTCTTCCTGATTTTGCCTTGAAGTGCTGCTGGTAGCGGAAATCAATCAGCGTGTTTAAATTCTCCGCGCTTTCAAAGATTATATCACCGCCCCGGCCACCATCCCCGCCGCTTGGGCCACCGAAGGGAACGTTTTTCTCCCTGCGGAAACTGGCAATGCCATTGCCGCCATTTCCGGCTTTTAAATATATTTTCGCTTCATCAAGAAACTGCATGGATTTTATTCTTTCTAAAATTCCCTATTAAGCGACCTATAACTTATTCCCACAGTTTAATCCCCATTTTTGTGAATTTCAGATAAGTTTATGTTTCAGCCTTGACCTGGCGGTAATTAACTATATTTTTCCAGTTTATCCCATATAGTCCCATCATATCCCAGATTTAGTGAATCGGTGGGTAGTTTTTTTGGATTACTTGGGTGACGCAAACCTCCCTAATTCTTGGGTTGCGGCCTAAATCCGCAACCCACTTTTTTTAAAGAGGAGGAGACATACAGGGCAATATGGCAGGGCTTTTCCTTTCAACTTATATTAACAAGGTGGATAAAAAGGGGCGGGTATCCGTTCCGGCTTCCTTCAGAAACTCGCTTAACTCTCAGATATTTCAGGGGATTATCGCTTATCCCTCCTTCGTTAATGAATGCGTGGAAGCCTGCGGTTATGAACGCATTGAGCTTATATCCAATAAAATTGACAGTCTTGATCCTTACTCGCAGGAGCGGGACGCCTTCGCAACCGCCATTTTAGGCGCATCCCTGCAACTATCATTTGATTCCGAAGGCCGGGTAGTGCTGCCGGAGATGCTGCTGCAAACCGCCGGGATTGTTGAGAGTGCGGTTTTTGTAGGTAAAGGTCAGACCTTTGAAATCTGGAATGAAGAGCGCTTTAAGGTGCACGCGTCCAGGGCGCGTGAGATAGCTTTGCAGAACCGCCTGACTTTGAGCATGAAAAATGGGGGTGGGAATTGATGGGATTTTCCGCACACACCCCGGTTATGCTGAAAGAGGTGCTGGAGATTTTAAGCCCCGCCCAGGGAAAAACCTATATTGATGCCACTTTTGGCGCAGGCGGATATTCTGAGGCAATATTAAAGCATTCGGATTGTCGCGTTATTGCTTTTGACCGTGATGAAAGCGTTGGAGCTTTTGCTAATGTACTGAAGGATAAATTCGGCAACCGCTTTGATTTTCACCATCTGCCATTCAGCAAAATGGATTCATTGCCAATCCAGGCTGATGGCGTGGTGTTTGATTTAGGTGTCTCCTCCATGCAGCTTGACCAAGGGGAGCGCGGTTTTTCATTCTCCAAAAACGCACCGCTGGATATGCGGATGGATAAAAGTCAGAGCCGCACCGCGTACAATTTCGTCAACGATCTGGATGAAAAAGACATGGCTGATTTTATCTATATGTACGGGGAAGAAAGGCACTCCCGCCGCATAGCCAAGGCTATAACCAATGCGCGAAAAATAAAAGCGGTGACGGATACAGCAGAATTGGCGGAGATTATTACCTTAGTGCTGCCACGTAAGAAGCAGGCCATACACCCGGCTACCAGAACTTTTCAGGCAATACGCATCTGGGTGAACGATGAACTGGGGGAGCTTGAGCAGGGTTTAAATGCAGCTTTCAATATGCTGCAAAATCAAGGGCGGATGGTGGTGGTTTCCTTCCATTCGCTGGAAGACCGCATGGTAAAAAATTTTATCAGTTCCCAACTGGAAAGTATAGCAACTCCGAATCGTCACACACCTTTTGAGGCATTAGAGCAGAAAAAGGAATGCTATTTGCATACACTTACCCGCGGTGCGTTGATGCCGGGGGAGGATGAGTGCATGACAAACCCCAGGGCGCGCTCAGCAAGGCTTAGAGCAGCTACTAAAATATTAGCTCAAAAAGTACAATCTCAAGTAGAGGTTAGGTTATGATGTTAAAAACATTCGTCTGGTTTTTTACGGCCATATGCGCTGCCGGTCTGATTTACCTGATAAAAAATGAAACGGTGGAGAAGGAGCGCGAGCTGAAAAAGCTGGAGCGGGAGATTGTGCTGAAGCAGGAGGCTATTCAGGTGGCACGTGCGGAGCTTGCGTATCTTACCTCACCAAAGCGCTTGAAAACTCTTGCGGAGAAGAATCTTAAACTTGAGCCAATCAAAACTTACCAGATCGTGCAGATTGATTCCCTGCCTATGAAGAACAAGCCTGTTGCCGTGGACGATGCACAAACCGGCGGCCTTGTAAAAGCATCCATAGGTGGCAGGTAAGGGGTGGGACAAAGGGGCAAAATTGCGGAGAATATTCAGTGTGCTTTGAAGGTATCAAGCATGAGGATAGGAATCGGTATGGTTTTATATTCGGCAGTGTTCTGCCTGATTATGTTCCGGCTTTTTGAGTGCGCGGTTAGTCCCGCAAAAACAATAAATGCAAAAGCACAGCCAAAATCTGTAACTCACGATGCAAAAAGGCCGGATGTAGTTGATAGAAATGGCGTGGCACTGGCGGCTACGCTTAAAACCAGGTCGTTCTATGTTAATCCGAAACAGGTGAAAAATCCTGATGAACTGGCTGGCAAACTAGCGGTGATTTTAAAAACCGATAAAACAGCAATAAAAAAGAAACTGGCGGCGAAAAATTCATTTGTATGGCTAAAGCGTGATGCAACACCCCTGGAGACTAAGGAAATAAACGCTCTGGGTGAACCTGCCATTGGTTTTCATGAGGATAATACCAGGGTGTATCCATACGGGTCACTGTTTTCTCATGTTTTAGGATATGTGGATCCAGACGGCAATGGTTTATCCGGTATTGAGAAAAGCGTGGATTCAGGGCTGATAAAGCAGCAGGAAAACGGGCAGGTGCGTTTAAGTCTGGATGTGCGGGTACAGGGTATAGTGCGGGATGAACTGCAAAGCGCGGTGGATGCATTCTCCGCCATAGGCGCGGTAGGACTGGCGCTGGATATAAATACGGGTGAACTGATTTCAATGGTAAGCCTGCCGGATTTTGACCCGCACAAAGCGGGTAAGGCGGGCAAAGACAAGATATTCAACCGTGCTGCGCTGGGTGTTTATGAAATGGGTTCTACTTTCAAGGCGATAACGGCGGCAATGGCGCTTGATTCCAACCGTGTCAGTATTAATGACGGCTTTGATGCCACCAACCCCATAAAGTTCGCTAACTTCACCATCACTGATTACCATGCTAAAAAGCGCTGGCTTAGTGTGCCGGAGGTTTTTATGTATTCATCCAACATCGGCACGGCCAAAATGGCGCTGGAGGTAGGCCCCATAAAGCAGAAGGAATTTATGGGCAAGCTAGGCCTCTTCGAGCCTGTAGATATTGGCCTGCCGGAGAAGGGTATGCCGATAGTTCCGAAAACCTGGGGTGAGCTTACCGCGATGACGGTATCATACGGGCATGGCATAGCGGTTAGTCCACTGCATATGATGAAATCGCTGATGGCGCTGCTTAATGGTGGAATGCTGAAACCGATAACTCTTGTACATGAAGGCAATGGTGCTCTAGCGGGGGAGCGGGTGGTAAGTGAGAAAACATCACGGGAACTGCGCAGCCTGATGCGGCTGGTGGTGGCGCATGGAACCGGCTCAAAAGGTGATGTTGATGGTTATTATGTGGGGGGTAAAACCGGCACGGCGGAGAAATCCAGCAAAGGCGCATATGACAGTAAAGCGCTGATATCCTCCTTCATCTGCGCATTTCCGATAAATGACCCTAAATACCTGCTGCTGGTGATACTGGATGAACCAAAAGGCACAAAAGAAACGGCCGGATACGCCACCGCCGGGTGGACAGCCGCGCCAGCAGCCGCCCGTATTATTGAGCGCATGGCGCCATTAATGGGAATCCGCCCAATCAGGGACATGAAAGACCCGTTCATGCAGCGCGAATTTGAACAGGTGTTGGACGAGGGCGGCGTAAGACT
>CAYTOJ010000090.1:0-7837 GCA_964439415.1 uncultured Rickettsiales bacterium | reverse complement strand
TGATTCAGCCAGGTGGATGAATAGGACGAGAAATAGACATAATCCGAAAACAGCAACTCCGGCGGCACGGTGTGCGCGAGCTGCACAAGCTGGCAATTGCGGCAGACCATAACCTGAAGAGGGAATTCTTGCGGCCTGGCTTTTACCTTAGAGGCATCATAAAGCGCATTGGCAGGTGGCATTGCGCCTAAATTTATAACTTCAGCAAAGTCAGCATGACCACAGGAACGGCAACAGCTTATGGTTTTAAGTGTCAAAGCCAGTCCCCGATTACTTTTTCCGCAAACTGGCGCATATTTTCACCACTTTGTCTGGCCTGCCAGTATAAAACCGCCTGTTCAAATGCCTGACTGGTATTAAACTTAGCAGACCATTTCAGCGTCTGATTAGCCAGGGTGGAATCCAGCAATAGAAGTTTATGCTCCGGCGGGGCATCGCTGTTTATAGCCTGCCAGGGTTTTGCCCCCGTAAGGTTGCATAATAAGTCTGCAATTTCGCTGACCATCCAGGATTGCGCCAATGAGCCTGAGAAATTAAGGGCAGGTGGCGCGTTTGTATTTTCACTGAAAAGCAGTTGCATATAAAGAAGATAACCATAGAGCGGATCAAGCACAAACTGCCAGGGGCGGCGCGCCTCAGGGGTTCTGATGCTAAGTGGCTGATTGCTCTCCAGCGCGTGAAGAAAATCCGGCGCTAAACGGTTCTTCGCATAATCGCCGCCACCTACCACGTTGCCAGCCCTGGCTGTAGCCAGCATTATACCCAGACCCCGCATGAAGGATTCCCGGTAACAATTCACCGCCAGTTCCGCGCAGGCTTTGGAGCTACTGTAGGGATCAAGCCCGCCGAGGGTATTTGCCTCAGTGAAGGCATCTCCACTACTATTGTTGCGATATACCTTATCGCTGGTGATTATAAGCACCGCTTTTGCTGTTTGGCTTTTGCGCACCGCCTCCAGCAGGTTTACCGTGCCCATGAGGTTGACATCGTATGTGTAGGCAGGATTTTCATATCCATCCAGCACCAGTGCTTGAGCGGCCAGGTGGAAGATTATTTCAGGGCGGGCTTGTTCCACTGCGTTTTGCAGTGCTGATGCATCCCTTATATCATTATAAAAATTCTGTATCTCATCCCCAATCTGCAAATCTATGAAAGCGGATGGATTTTGCGGTGGCAGTGAAAAACCTGAAACTACGCTACCCAGGCGCAGCAGCCATAAACTCAGCCAGCTACCCTTGAAGCCTGTATGCCCGGTCACTAAGACCCTTTTGCCAAGCCAGAAGTTTTTATCTATTACCATATCTTCCAGGGTGGTGTGCCGCTTTGCCAGAGTTTTTCCAGATACTGCATATCCCGCACGGTGTCCATCGGTTGCCAGAAGCCGCTATGCACCCAGGCGGCCAGTTTTTCTTTCCTCGCCAACCTGGATAGCGGATCACTTTCAAGGAAAGTCTGGTCGTTTTCAAGATAGCTGAATATTTCCGGGTTCAATACAAAAAAACCACCGTTGATGGAGCTTTCACCATGCAGCGGTTTCTCCTCAAAACGTTTTACCCTGTTTCCCTCAATAAGGGCTGATCCGAAGCGACCGGGCGGCCTTACCACTGTCATTGTGGCGGTGACGTTCTGCGCGTTATGAAAGGCGATTTCACTGGTTATATCAATATCACCCAATCCGTCGCCATAGGTGAGGCAAAATGTTTCATCCTCAAGGTATTTTCTGGCGCGCAGCAATCTGCCCCCGGTCATGGTGTTCTCGCCGGTGTCTACCAGTGTTACCCGCCAGTTTTCTGCTCTGGCATTGTGATACTCCAGAGTCTTTTTTGCATAGTCTATGGTAAGGTCTGAGGAGTGCAGACTGTAGTTTAGAAAATATTCCTTAATGACGTAACCTTTAAATCCCAGGCAGATGACAAAATCATTCACGCCGTGGCTTGAGTATATCTTCATTATATGCCACAGAACGGGCTTGCCGCCCACTTCCACCATCGGCTTGGGGCGCAGCTTGGATTCCTCCGAAATTCTTGTGCCGAATCCCCCTGCCAGAATCACGCACTTCATGCGGCTATACCTTCCACCTCGTGTTGCACCTTACAATATTCACGCCATATGTCGCGCAGTGCCGCGCAGAAATTGTTTGTGAATAACTGTTCATTCATCAGGGGAGATGCTTTCATTCTGTCCCGCATACCAAGCCTCAGGCTCTCCAGAGCGTCCATATCACGGGTGAGTGTAATCGCTTTTTCCACCAGTTCTTGACGGCTTGAGGCTATCCATTGAAGAAGTCCCAGGTTACTCATCATACTTGCGCCAAGCCGCCCGACTGGTGGCCTTGATTTTAAAGTGAGCAGCGGTATGCCCATCCACAGGCCGTCCATTATCATTGTGCCGCCACTGTGCGGGAAGCTATCCAGCATTATGTCAAACTCGGCAATGGCAGGCCAGAACTTCTGGCTGTAACGCATGGTAACGCGCTCAACTGGTACGCCCAGGCCTGCCATTTTATGCTGAAAGTATTCGCGGTTCTCCTGATAATTAAATGGTCTGAAATCCAGAATCAGGCGGGAATCAGGCAGGGCGCGTAAAATCTCCCCCCAGGTTTTGAACACTTCATTGTTGAGCCTTTCAGTGCGGCCTGAATAGCCGAATGTGATATAGCCATTAGTACGGGCGGGAAGGGGGGAGATGGCGGGAATATCAGCATCCTCCGGCGGACGGTAGCATATGAGAGAATCCGGCAGGCGGATTAGTTTTTCAGTAAAAACACTCTCCACCCCTTCATTAAAGGGCGCGGTATAAGTATCATGAATGGCGTAATCCATGGTATTCAGCCCGCTTGTCCATACCGAGCCTAGCCAGGTAACTTGCACCGGTGCTGGTTTCATGGCGAATAAACTCAGGCGGTTGTGCGCCATGTGATTAACGCCATCGACCAGAATATCAATGTTGTCTTCAGCAATTAAAGCCGACGCTTTTTTATCCGGCATTGCTGCAATATCCCGCCATCCACTAAAGTATTGCTTGAAATTATCGGTGTGTTTATCCGGGGTTAGAACATTGGAATAGGCGATAAGCTCAAAATTCTCTCTATCGAAATGCGCGAATAGCGGTTCAAAATAAAGGCGGGAGGTATGCTTTCTAAAATCAGGCGAGAGAAAACCAACCCGGATTTTCCGGTCAGGTTCCCGCGTGCTGGTGAATTTAAAATCAGTGTATAGATGTTTCTGGCTTTCCCCCCATAGTCTGAACTCTTCAAATATGCGCGGTGCAGTTAAATAGGGGTGATAACTGAAGGCGTACAGACGCATCTGCCTTTGTTCAAACGGGCGTGGCGATAGTTCAACCGCCTTATCACTATAGCTTATGGTATCTTCATAAGTTGCAAGATAGGAATAACAGTTGAACACCTGCGCATAACATTCGGCCATATTAGGGGCTAGTTTCAAAGCCGTTACCGCTTCCTTTAGTGCATCCACCAGAGCGGCGCGGCCAAACAGTGCCAGAGATAAATTAAGGCGCGCTTTCGCGTAGTCAGGTTTTATTCCCAGGGCGCGCTTGAAGTATTCTTCCGCTGTTTTGAAGTTATCCGTTTTTAAATGTGCAAGCCCTGCTTGCAGCAGTGCTTCCGGTGTTTCCCTTACCTGAAGGCATATATCAGCCACTTGAATACTCTCCTTAAACTGCCCCAGTAGCATATAGGCTATGCTGAGGTTCAGCATTAATGTGGATTGATGCCTACTGTTCTCTGGCAGTTCCGCCGCCATGGCGGTGAAATTTTCACTGTCTCCATTTTGCGCATATAGAATTAAAAGCTCGCCAAGTGCTGCGTAATCAGCCGGATTAAGCTCAAGCACGCGGCGTAGTGTAGCAATAGCTTCCCCAGGTTTTCCAAGCTGGATATAAACTTCCGCCAGTACTCTTGCAGCCACCATGCACGCTGGATTATGCTCTACAAAGTGCCTGATAAATTCTTCTGTATCGCCGCTTTTAGCAGCGGCCTGCACTAAAACTTGCGAGAATTCCCGCTCAATTGCTACTGCTGCTGTGCAACTCTCAAGCCCTGTAACCCCCGCTTGCAGAGCTTCCTCAAGGCGGCCTGAAATGCTGAGTATTTTGATTCTGAGGACATGCGCGGAAATTCTCCAGGGCTTGAGAGTCAGTGCTTGATTTAAAGACGGTAACGCACCGTCAACATGCCCCGTTTTACTTAAGATTTGCGCAAGGTTAAGGTGTGCCTCAATATAGTCCGGCTTCAAGTGAACGGCTCTTTGCAGGGTTTTAAGCGCACCGGCGGGATTTTTCTGATATATTTCCAATGCCGATAAAGCGAATAGCCAGTAGGGATTGTTCTGATTCTGATGGCTACTTAATATAGATGCCGCCTGCGCCAGATCACCTGTTTTCAGCATCACGATAGCGCGGGTGATTTCTAAATCTGACCCGGCATGGAAGCCTACAGCTTGGTTGCACAGTTTTAATGCGCGTTCTGTATCACCAATTTTTACGCAGCTTAAGATCAGGGTATTCACCGTCTGCCAATCCTGAGCGATAGAATGCCAGGCACTTTGCAGGGCTTCTGCGCCATGCTGATACTCCTCCAGCTCTATAAGGCTGAGGCCTAAAATCTTAGCGGTATCGCCTGAAACTTCTCTATTTTGCCAGTCATCAACAATTTCGCGGTAGCGATGCTGCTCAAAAAAGGATTTTGTTTCGGCATCGTTCATATGCCGCTACTTCTTTTTGTTATTGCGGTTTTTAAGCTCGTCCCAGGCTTGTTTGTACATCTCCTTCACCTTGTTCATGTTTGGTGCGGCGGATAATGGGGGAAGCCAGGGTTTACGGGTATATATAACCACGGTTCCAGCCAGCAAATCATGCCAGGACTGCCTTTTACGGTGAAACGAGCCATAGAACAGCCCTAAGAATAAAGGCACTACAGAGACAGGATACCCCAGGTAGCGCATGACCAGTTGCGTTTTTGATGGCTCGAGAAGCGTTTTCGCATCGGCTATTTTTGCGCGGATCAGCATCTTACCCGGTGTGGCTTGTTTTTTGAACCAGAAGGGTAGAATCATCACCGCATATACAGTCATGATCACAAGCATATCGGCTATGTATTTCTTCAAGAGGCCAAATTTCAGCATGGCGTTTATGATTTCAGGTGCGCGTGACCACGATGTGTTTCCTGCCTGAATCACACTGATAAAGGCGTTTACATCCGGCTTGATGCCAAAATAATTGTATAACCAGGATATTCCGGGGCTTAATACTGGAATTATAAAGCTTAAGATTATAAGCATAAGCGTGGCATCCACCATGGCGGCGAAAATGCGGGCGTTTATGCCCACATACATGGGTTCAGGTGTTTCCTGTTTTTTTTCCGTCTTGCCGGGTTTCATGCCATGTATAGGCCGCCGTTTACATGCAGCGTCTGCCCGGTGATGTAGGCAGCTTCGTCACTCGCCAGAAAAACCACGCCCCCGGCAATATCTTTGGGATTCCCTAAGCGTTGTAGCGGGATATTAGCGGTTATGCGTTTCTTCTGTTCATCGTTCAATTTATCAGTCATTGGGGTTTGCACAAAACCAGGGGCGAGGGAATTGATAGTGATTCCCCGTGGTGCAACTTCCATCGCCATTGAGCGCGCCATACCTTCCATCCCAGCTTTGGAAGCCGCATAATTCGCCTGGCCGGGATTGCCCATACTGGCGATAACTGAACTGATGCAGATAACCCGCCCCCAGCGTTTCTTGACCATATCCTTCAGCGCACCCCTTATAAGCTGAAAAGTGGAGGTGAGATTTAGAGTTATAACCCTGTCCCAGTCCTCATCCTTCATGCGCATGGCCAGTGTATCAGCGGTTATGCCAGCATTGCACACTAAAATGTCCACCCCGCCAATCTCCTGAATGCGGCTGACAACCGTGGCCACTCCTGCAGCATCACTTAAATCAGCGGCAATGCATTCGGGCGGATTAGCGGTAGTGAGAGTTTTTGCAAATGTTTGCAGCTTTTCCTGGTTACTGCCGCAGAGAAGCAAGTCAGCCCCTTGTTTTGCCAATGCCTCACATATTGCCGCGCCTATTCCCCCGGCAGCCCCTGTAATCAGGGCTTTCTTACCACTCAAATCAAACACTAAAGCCTCTCATAATATCAGGTAACGGGATAACACCTGATTACAGTAAAGGCTAGCCTATTCAGACATCTATGGGGATTACAGGATAAAATCCGCTTCGGTTAAGGTGATTGTGCCATTAAGTTTAATCTGAAAATCCCCGCCGGAGCCGGAAGTTACAACTCCTGTAATGAATGTGGAACCACCGGATGATGCAAATCGAAGCTCCCCAACGGCTCCACTGAAATCAGCATTGCCAATGAAGGTGAAGGTCTGGTTGCCTGCAGTGACTGAGTCCGCATCAATCAGGTTCAGGTCAATCTTATCCAGATCAGCCTGGGCAAAATCCGTTATGGTATCAGGATTTGCCAGTGTGCTTTCAGTTATATTATTAAATATAAATCTATCCACGCCTGTGCCGCTGCTCAAGCTGTCAGAGCCATTGCCGCCAGTTAGTAAATCATTACCCGCACCGCCATTTATAGTATCGCTGCCGGAAGTGCCGACTATATTATCATTACCCGTTCCGCCTGTTGCCGATACTGCATCAGTCCCGTTAATAACAGAAGATGCATTGAATGTTAGATTGTACGGGGCAGAGCTGGTGACATTCAGTACGCTGCCGTCAAAGTCTGCATGGTCGAAGTAAGAAGCACCAACAGTGATATTGCTGGTGTTGCCCATGATATTTATGGTTTCAAAGCCGCGTAAGTTTGTGAGGGTATCGGTATTTAAATTCACCACTACCGTGCCTGTGGCATAAGTGAAGGTATCAAGCCCTGATCCACCCTGTATAGTGTCCAGCGCATTAAACTGCTGCGAAGTCACTGTAACCGTATCATTCCCTGCTCCACCCAGGATTGAATCATTACCAGCACCGCCGAGAATCGCATCGTTGCCTGATCCGCCGTTTATAGTATCGCCGCCGGAAGTGCCAACTATGGTATCATTTCCGCTGCCGCTGGTAACCGCTACCGCATCGCTGCCATTGGTGACGGTAGCGCCATTGAGCGTGAAATTGTACTGGGATGTTGCGGCATTCACACTAAACACGCTGCCGTCAAATCCAGGGTGATCAAAGTACGTGTTGGTAACAACTATGTTAGATGTATTATTGGTTATAACCAGGTTCTCAAAGCCCCTGAGATTGTTCCATGTGCCAAGGTTCAGGTTCACCTGCACATTGCTGAACAGAACGCGCAGAGTATCATTCCCGCCTTCGCCCTGAATGGTGTCCGCACTGCTTAAATTCTGGAATGCGCTGGCGACAGTATCACTACCCGCACCAAGATAGAACAGGCCTGTACCTACTCCATGTTCAACTGAATCATCACCACGGCCTGCGATTACTGTATCATTGCCACTATCAGCGATTATGGTGTCGTTGCCGTCACCGCTTACCATAAAGTCGTTGCCTGTGCCGCCAACCAGACTGTCAGCCCCTGCTACGGCTATGATGGTATCATTGCCTGCGTTGCCTTGCAGAATGTTATTTCCGGCGAATGAATATATGAAATCATTACCGTCACCGCCGCTGACGCTATCGTTATCAGCGCCGCTGTAGATGGTGTCATTGCCTGTGCCGCCCAGAATGGTATCGTTACCATCGTTACCAATTAAACTATCGTTGCCAGCATCGCCTGATATTGAATCAGCGCCGTCGCCACCAAATATGGTATCGTTGGCATCGCCGCCGATAATAGTATCATTGCCGCTATCGCC
>CAYTOJ010000089.1:0-7970 GCA_964439415.1 uncultured Rickettsiales bacterium | reverse complement strand
CGATATTATCGAGAATATGCTTTGATTCCACCGAGTCATCGTTCAGCAGCAATATTTTAGAGCCAGGCACTTCTGAACGCGCCACGGCACTTCCTGCACTACCGCCAATCTGCTTGCCTATTTTATCGCGCAGTCTCAGTTCATCCAGCAGAATCTTCATGCGAAGTAACGACTTTACCCGCGATATTAAATGAATCTCCCTCACCGGCTTGGTGAGAAAATCATCAGCCCCGCATTCCAGACCCTTAACCCGATCTTCCTTCTCGCTTAAAGCCGTAACCATTATAATGGGAATATGGGCGGTTAGGGGATTTGCTTTCAGTTTAATGCAGACCTCAAAACCATTCATGCCGGGCATCATAACATCCAGCAGAATTATATCAGGCAGGCGGGCACTTATCTTGCTTAAGGCATCAAAACCATCCACCGCCGTTATAACATCGTAATACTCATTCGCCAGCAAAGCTTCAAGGAGCTTCAGGTTTCTTTCGTTATCATCAACAACTAATATTTGCCCAGTCATGTCGACCAAAATACTTTACAAAAGTAAATAGCGCGTAAAAATTTTAGTATAAAGTAAGCATTCAGTAAATAATTACATCAATCAATCACCAAGCGTGACCATTGGCTTAAAATTGTAAAGTTTCACAAAACCTTAAAAAATACAAAAAAAAACAGTAACTTAAATGCGGCAGTGTCCAGCCGTTTTATGTCACCCCTGTTCGTGTTTTAATCAAATCAAGTCAGGCGACTTTGGCCACGCGCCATAGAAATGTACACCTGCGCGTGTGCTGAAGCCGCCTTTTCCAAGGGGGTTTTATGAAAAAATTGATCACTTTGCTATTGATCGTCATCGTTTTGTTCGTCAACGCTCCAAAGGTGCAAGCTGCGCTCATGTTGCCGATTGAATCACATATGCAGAAGAAGTATTGTATGTGGGTTACGGATCGCAAGTGGGTCGGTGAAGCTTCCAGCCAGTCTGAAGCCCTCGCCCTCCCGGGGGCTGAGGTGGCTTACAAAAGGGTGTATGGAGTGATGTGGGACGCCTACGGCCCCACATACAGCAAGTACGTCTGCTTCGGTAAGTAAGAAGCAGGGGTGACATAGAACAACTGGCCTCCAACTCCCGGTTTACCGGGCAGGGTTGGAGGCCTTTTTTATTCCAGTATATTTAGCGGAACTTATCAGCTTCAAAGGCAGCGCGGAATATTGCACCGGCCTTGTTCAAACACTCTTCATATTCATTTGCCGCAATGGAATCAGTGACTATTCCCGCCCCTGCCCTGGTAAAAAGCTTGTTTCTTTTAATCAGTGCCGTGCGGATAGTTATGCAGGTATCCATATCTCCACCCGCGCCGATATAACCCATGCACCCGCCATAAAAGCCCCGGTTATCAGCTTCCAGCTCTGATATTATCTCCATTGCCCGTATTTTGGGTGCACCGCTGAGTGTACCCGCCGGAAATGCCGCCAGTAGCGCATCCAGCGCTGTGCATCCATCAGAAATGCTACCCTCAACATTGGAAACCAGATGTAAAACATGCGAATAATACTCTACCTTCATCATCTCAGTTACCTTGACTGTTCCAGGTTTGCAGACTCTTGCAGCATCATTGCGCCCCAGATCCACCAGCATCAGGTGTTCCGCCAGTTCTTTTTCGTCCGCTTTCAAGTCCTCCTCCTGGCTTTTATCCTCCTCCGCACTAGCTCCACGCTTTCTGGTTCCGGCTATGGGGCGCACGGTAAGCTTGCTATCACGTACACGTGCCATGATTTCAGGGCTTGATGCCACTAGCTGGAAGTCAGCAAAGCTTAAATATACCAGAAATGGCGAAGGATTCAAATGCCTGAGCGCACGGTAAAGCGAAAATGGCGGCAGGTAGAAATCAGCTTCAAAACTCTCTGACAGAACAACCTGGAAAATATCCCCCGCCACAATATACTCCTTGGCCTTCTCAACCAGTTTCATATAACGGTTTCTGCCTTGCTTGGCGGTATAGTTTATTTCACCCCTTGCACCATTGTAGGCGGCGCGATGGCCTACAAGCTGACGGGATATTTTATTCTCCAGGTTATCAAGTTCACCCTCCGCCTCAGCCAGAGCCTGGCTGTAGCTTAATTCCTGGCTGTAAGTAATAAGCCGCAGCAGCATGATCTCATCAGCCACGCTATCAAAAATTATCACGCTTAAAGGCCGCATCAGGCCAATATCCGGTATTTCCCCTGCACCGGCTCTGCACGGCAGTTTTTCTATGTATGCCACAGTTTCAAAGCCGAAATAGCCAAACAGACCGGATGCCATAGGGGGTAGATTTTTCGGCAGTTCAAATGAAACTTCTTCGATCAGTTCATGCAGTACTTCCAGCGGATTATCCTCTATAACCTTCCTGTCTTTCCCCCTGGTGATAGTTACTTCAGTTCCATTTGCTTCAAAAATAATATCCGGATCCAGCGCGATGATGGAATAACGCCCCCTGCTCTCCCCCCCCTGTACCGACTCCAGCAGCACGGCAGGTTTGTTTTCCAGATTCAACTTGAGAAATGTGGAAACAGGAGTCTCCAGATCAGCTATCAGCTTCCGGCATATAATTTGCGGAACGCCCGTGTTATATTTGCCTTCCGGTGATTGCTCTGTGCGTTTCTGCATTCTTTATATTTCTCACACTTTATCTGGATTAGGGCTATGCTATACTCATACCGCTTCAATTTTTGAAACGATAGAAATATATATTAATCGAATGGTAAATACTGGCGGATACAGATTCAATAAACGGAAACTGCATAAGGGGGAGAAGCGCGGCGGCTCCTCCAGTCGCTGGCTGGAGAGGCAATTGAATGATCCTTATGTGCTGATGGCTAAGGATCAAGGTATGCGCAGCCGCGCCGCTTTCAAACTGATTGAAATTAACGAGAAATATAAAATCCTGCGGCCAGGCTTAAAAGTGCTGGATTTAGGTGCGGCTCCCGGCGGCTGGAGCCAGGTTGCCGCACGCGAAGTAAAATCCATTGATGGTGGCGGTTTAGTTGTAGCGGCTGATTTGCTGGATATGCGCCCCATTCAGGGGGTTAAATTCATTCAGGGCGACTTTCTGGAAGCGGATATTCAGAACAAAATAGCCGAAAGTCTGGCTGGCAAAGCTGATGTAATAATATCCGACATGGCGCCCAACACCACCGGCCACCGGGATGTTGACCACCTGCGAAGTCTGGCGCTGGTGGAAGAAGCCATATACTTTGCGGAGCATTTCCTGACGGCAGGCGGAGTAATGCTCTGCAAGCTGTTCAACGGCGGCCAGGCAGCGGATATTCGGCGAGCCGCCCAGCACAATTTCCAGAAAATCCAGGTTATCAAACCCGCCAGCAGCAGAAGCGAATCAAAGGAAGTATACCTGCTGTTCACGTAAGTGTTATACAGTTTTTTGTTTGCAGGTGTTTGAAGGGTCGGATAAATAAGCAATCCTTGACTAGGTAAAATCATTACTGCATAAGTCTGGTCTATCGGGTGGGATTTCCGGTGCTTGCCGCCACTTATTATTTTGCGGCTAAGAGCCTGTTTATGAACTTTTATATACGGTTGTTTTTAGGATATTTTGAGCGAAAATTTGAGTATAATTTTCCCCATAGCAGGGACTATTTGGAAAATTATAGTCGGATTTGCAGCCAAAATAGACAAGAATGACCGTATATAAAAGTTCATAAACAGGCTCTAGGTGCTATATTTGTTCGCCTGAAGTTTTATCAACTGGTGAAATTCGGGCATTTTAAGTGAATACATATCCCCAAAATCTGCGCAGGCATGTTTTTACCTCTGAATCGGTTTCTGAGGGGCATCCTGATAAGATCTGCGACCAAATCTCTGATGCCGTGCTGGATTTATACTTAAGCCGTGATCCATACGCTCGCGTGGCTTGCGAGACCATGGCAACCACCAACCGGGTGATGATAGCCGGAGAAGTGCGGGGGCCTAGCATAGCAAAAGAAGAAATTGTTGAGCTGGTACGCAAGGTAGTGCGCGAAATTGGTTATGAGCAGGAAGGCTTCGACTGGCGCAAGCTGGCGGTGGAAGTTTATCTCCATAGCCAGTCAGCCGATATCGCAGTCGGCGTGGACGCTGCTTTAGATAAGGATGAAGGCGCGGGCGACCAGGGCATAATGTTTGGCTACGCCTGTGACGAGACGGATATTTTAATGCCAGCACCCATATATTATGCCCATAAAATTCTGCGCCTGATTTCTGAAGCGCGCCACCGGGGCGAAGTGCCTGAACTGGGCCCTGATGCCAAAGGCCAGGTTACACTTCTTTATGAAAACGGCAAACCGGTTAAAGCCGCGACTGTTCTGGTTTCAACGCAACACTTAGCTGGCGTGGATCAGGAAAAAGTGCGCGAGATTATCCGCCCGTTTGTGCTGCAAGCACTCCCCAAAGGCTGGATGTGTCCGGAGGAACGCTTTTTCGTCAACCCGACCGGGCAGTTTGTCATCGGTGGGCCAGATGGTGATGCAGGCCTGACAGGCCGCAAGATAATAGTTGATACCTACGGCGGTGCAGCGCCGCACGGGGGCGGTGCATTCTCAGGGAAAGACCCTACAAAAGTTGATAGGTCAGCCGCCTATGCCGCACGTTACCTGGCAAAAAATGTCGTTGCAGCAGGGCTTGCCAACCGCTGCACCATACAGATAGCCTATGCCATAGGCGTAGCAAAACCTCTGGCCGTGTATGTCAACACGCATGGAACCGGCAGAGTTGCTGAGGAAAAGCTGGAGGAAATCCTGCAACAGCTTGTTGACCTCTCGCCCCGTGGTATCCGCACGCATCTGGGGCTGAACAAGGCAATTTATCAGAAAACCGCGTCTTACGGGCATTTTGGCCGCGAGCCTGAGGCAAACGGCGCATTCAGTTGGGAAAAAACCGATCTGGTGGCTGAAATCAAACACCTGACAGCTTAGGTTTGAGAAACCGTAATGCTCTGGGGTGATAAAACTGTAAGCTGGTTTGATGTATGGTCATTCGAGCATTTTATTAGCGGAATGAGCATAGGCGGACTGGTACTGGCGTTATTGCATAGGTCAAATATCACACACGGGCAGCGCCCCCTTTTTTTTAGTTATGTTTTATGCCTGTCATATCTGTGGGAAGCACTGGAACATTACCTGGAAGCCGGATATGCCACTCCAGCCGTCACCTACTGGTTTCAGGGTGTGGAATTCTGGGGCAATCGCATGATAACAGATCCGTTGATAGTGTTGCTGGGAGCCTGCATCACCAGAAAACTACCCATAGTCAGTTGGCCTGCGCGGGTTGTGTCTATTGCATGGCTTGGTGTACACGTATTCATATTCCCCCACTGCATGTACCTCCAGCATAAATTATCGGAAATGATTTCATCTTAACCTTTA
Organism: uncultured Rickettsiales bacterium; assembly: GCA_964439415.1. GTDB lineage: Bacteria > Pseudomonadota > Alphaproteobacteria > Rickettsiales > CAZAGG01 > CAYTOJ01. The sequence goes on along the minus strand of CAYTOJ010000089.1, from coordinate 2,573 downwards.
CACGCTACACGGGCAGTTTCACTTCCACCCTGAGGCCGCCGATTTTAGCGCGGCTTAGTCTGATATTTCCGCCGTGCGCCAGAATTATATCCCGCGCTATGGTTAAGCCCAGACCTACCCCGCCATTGTTTGGGGTTCTGGCTTTATCCAGGCGGTAGAAAGCCCCGAATACTTCTTTCTGCTTATCTTCGGGGATGCCGGGGCCGTCATCCTCCACCGCTGCATGGAGGTGAGTCTCATCAGCATCAAATAGAAGCCTGACCTTACTGCCGTAGAAAAAGGCGTTTTCGATGAGGTTGGATAATGCCCTCAGTAGCTCCCCTCTCCTGCCCTCAAACACAATATCCGGCACAGCACTGATAAAAAGCTTCCGGTTCTGCCTGGTAAAGTTGCTCTCAATTTCCTGCGTTAAATCGGTAAGGCTGATTGCCGCAACATCTTCCGCGCCTTCGCCTTTGGCAAAGCGCAGGTAACTCTCCACCATTTTTTCCATCTGCGTTACATCCTCACTCAGGTACTGCGTTTCCCTGCCCTCCGGCAGCATGGCAAGCTGGAGCTTCATGCGGGTAATCGGTGAGCGCAGGTCGTGAGATATTGCCGCCAGCATCTCCGTGCGCTGGCTGATTTGCCTGCGTATGCGCTTGCTCATAACCAGAAACGCAACTGCGGCTTTACGAACTTCCTTAGCACCTGTGGGCTTGAACTTAGGCATATCAAGACCACGGCCAAACTTTTCGGAGAACTCGGCAAGGTTTACAATCGGGCGTATCTGGTTTTTCAGGAATAAAACGGCAACCGTCATCACCACTATTGAGCCGCTGATCATCCATAATACAAATATATATGTGGTGGGGCTGGTGAGCCTTTTGCGCGACACTTCCACCGCCAGCAGGGAATTATTCAGCGCAATATGAACGGTAAAATATTCCTCCCCCTCGCTCACTGAAAAGGGGTGTTCGATTTTAGCCTGCAGGGCTTTCAGGAAATATTTGTACTCCTCCGACAGTTTCGTGTTTTTTGCAAATGCCCGCTTGGGCAGAATACTTGCCCGCATGTCAAGATATGTCTCATAGCTTTTTAAGTATGCTTTCTTGCGGACAAGTGAGCCGGGCATTTCCATCTCCACGGCCATAACCGCCAGATCCCCCGCCAGACTTTCCGCCATGCGCCTGGTGACACTCTCCCAATGGCGCTGATAAAACAGATACACCATCATGGCTTGCAGTATAGCCACCGGCAGCACAATTATAAGCAGTGAACGGGCGAACAGGCCGCGTGGAATAATTTTTTTTATTATACGCAATAACATTATGGATTTTGTTTGTTACCTCTCACCTTCTCCAACTGCGCTACTGCCGCATTTATTTTGAATGCAAGCAGCTTCTGCCCATGCTCCACGCTTGCCCTGCCAGGGTCGCCCTTACTGCCTGTGAGAGCAAAATCTTCTTCGCTGTAAGCTTTGAATTTATCACGGCGTAGTGCTGATTTGTCTATCGCCATAATTTCCGCCGCATCCATAAAGCCAGCATGTGCTGATGGATTTTTTACTTCAGGTATTGCTGATTTTACCCAATTCTCCGAGCCGTTGTTATCATAATAATCACTTAGGTTCAGCACTTTAATACCATGTTTTTGCCACTCTTTTGTGAGCCTTACCGCCACTTCGCTTTGCATTTTCTGACTTCCCCCATGATCGCCAATGAAGCAGATGTATTTAAATCCATGCTGCTTATAGCTGCTGGTGATATCCTCCAGCAGTGATGCGAAGGTATTATCAGTAAGCGATACCGTTCCCGGAAAAAGCATATGCCCTTCCGGCGGATTAATCCTTCCCTCCGGCACATAGGTGATAACCGGGGCTGCTAAAGCGTGGCCTGCTTTGCTGGCAATCCTTCCAGAGGTATAGCGCACAATCAGGTTATGTTTGTTCAGTGATATATGCGGCCCGTTCTGTTCAATTCCCCCGGTGGGAATTATAATGGTGTCAACGCCCTTCTTCAGTAAATCCGCCACTTCCGGCCAGGTATAATCTTCAATATATGGTGAATATGGCACGGCTGCATAAGCAGGTTGCAGTGTTAGCAGTATAGAAATGAAAATTATATGGCACAAAATAAAATTTGTTACTCTCAAAGTATCGGAACTGCGCTTCGGCTTCCCCCACCGTTTACGGGGGGGGCTAGGGGGGGGCATCTTTTTTCTGGGAGTACCAACACATTCCCCCCCCTTAATCCCCCCCCGTAAACGGTGGGGGAGACAGGCAACATTCGTCCACTCCAGAGTACTCAACAGGCTACACCATTTCATGAAAACCAGCCTTTTCTTTTAAAGTATAGATATGGCGCTAATGCTGAAATTATCATAAGCAGCAGCGCGTATGGGTAGCCGTACAGCCATGCCAGTTCCGGCATCCGGGTGAAATTCATTCCGAACACCCCGGCGATTAAAGTAGGGGGCATAAGAACCAGTGATGCAATTGAGAGTATCTTGAAAAATCTGTTCTGGCGTAGTGATATAAGCCCGAAGGTGGCGCTGGAGAGGAAGTTCACCTCCTGCGATAGAAACGCTATATG
>CAYTOJ010000088.1:2730-8006 GCA_964439415.1 uncultured Rickettsiales bacterium | reverse complement strand
TTCTGGTCGTTTCGGCGTTGCCGAACCTCCCACGGGGCTGCGCTACTCCCCGACATATAATCCAGACCGAACAGGCAGCCTGGCAGTTTTAGTTCAGTTCGCAAAAGCTGCGCTTTCCATCACAGGAAAGCCTGCTTACTTCCCAAATCCAATATAAAATGAATCTCTAAAGATTCTTGTTTATAGCCGCAAGTATTTTCTCAGCACTGTCTTCAATGGTAAAGTGGGTGAGGTAATTGCCCTGCCTGTCCATAAGGTAGATTATTGATGAATGCTCAATGGTATCCATCCCGTCCTTCTGAATCTGCACACTGAATACTTTATAACTTTTCCGGGCTTTGGTTATCTCATCATTTGTGCCGGTAAGGTAAACTATGCTCGGGTCAAAAGCTTTGGCGAAGTCCGCCAGTTTGGCCGGGGTATCGTTAACCGGGTCTACGGTTATGAAAACGGTTGCAACCTTTAGCGCTTCCTTATCCAGCTTTGTAAGAACTGTACTGATTTTTGCCAGCTCCACAGGGCATACATCAGGGCAGGAGGCAAAACCGAAATAAACCAGCATCAGCTTGCCATTGAAATCCTGATTGCTGACTCTGCCGCCTTTAGAGTCCGTCAAATCAAAACTGCCACCGATGAAAGGGGCTGATACTGCCGTATTCTGCGAATCCCTTGATGACATATCCTTATATGTCAAGGTAATAGCCATAAGGCCAATTCCCAGAAACGCAATATATCGTATAATTTTCAGCATGTTGGCTGATTTTGTTTTTTTATGTTTCAGAGACATAAACTCCTTTAAATTTGGTTAAAAAGATAAAAAGACCCTGAATAGTTGTAATAATAACGCAGTATCATTGCACGATGGTGAGTTTTATAAGCAAAAGTATGCACGCTGCACTGTTTGGCTCCAGCCCTGACAGAACATACTTGCGGCGTAAAACCGCCTCTGAAATCCTGCCACCGGTAAAGGCGGCTGAATCTGTTGGTAGCCAGCTATTCAAAGGCGGCCAGCAAAACCAGCCTGGTGACAGACATCAAACCCAAATCAGCCTGCAAATCACCACTTGCAGCGAAGCCGGAGACTATCTTATTCATCTGAACTTAGGCAAGCTGAAATACGCCGCCTCTGACCATCTGGACTGCCGGATATTCGCGCCACTAGAGCCGGATAATGAGAAAAAAGCGCCCCGCCGCGCCTGCAATGCCTATAACAGGATTCATGATCTGGAGAAGGATGATAAAGGGCTGCTGTTGGAATCAGTTGCATAAATCACTTTAATTGGATTATGTATACTGCTCGCGTATGAAGAGTGTGGATTTATTGCAGGCAAGTAGCGAGCAGTATATACGCGGATTCGGCTGGGTTGGCGGCCATGCGCAAAACATAAAAGATATAACTATCGCACTCTTGAAGTGCGATAGTTATATCCCTGAGAATTTTACACGGGCTGGATGCGTATACAATTATTAGCTGTTATTTGTGCTATTGTCCTTCTTTCCTCCTGCATTGGTGAGGACAGCAGGGGAGGGAGCGTGCTGCTTAAATCCTCCCTGGAGCAGTTGCAGGATGGCGTGACAACGCGGGAGCAGGTATTGAAACTGCTAGGATCACCCTCCACCAGTTCAATATATGGTGGTGAGAAATGGTATTACATTTCCCGCCATACAGCTACCAAGGGCATACTGAACCCGAAACTGCTGGATCAGAAAATCGTGGAACTGGAGTTTGACGCATCAGGCGTACTCAAAAGCAGTAAGACATACAGCGAGGCGGATATAAAGGAAGTTGACTTCGCCCGGGAAAAAACCGAAACTGGCGGCCAGAAGCCAAGCCTGGCCAAGCAGTTACTGGGCAACGTTGGCCGCTTCAACAAGCAAGCGGCGGATGAGTGATATACCGCTATCGTCTGAAAAGCCCCAAATTTTCCATGTCACTCCGGCGGTATACCTTTATTTATTAAGGGGGGCGCACCCCCCGGCTTACGGCCTCCCCCCTGCGCGCTGGCGCAAGTCGCTTCGCTCCAGAAGTCAATTCTTGAAATGCGATGAGTCTACTTTATCTGTTTATGTACACTGGCCATTCTGCGCCTCCAAATGCCCATACTGCGATTTTAATAGCCATGTCAGAGATTCAGTCAATTATACACTCTGGAATCAGGCACTCCTGGCGGAACTAAGGCACTATCTTAATATTACGCCGCACAAGCCCGTCTATACGGTTTTCTTTGGTGGTGGCACACCATCCCTCATGCCGCCTGAAATTGTGCATAATATTCTTACAGAATTGAAGTTATATGGGCTTGCACAGGATGCTGAAATTACGCTGGAGGCTAATCCCGGCTCGGTGGATGTAGATAAATTCAGAGCGTTCAGGGAGGCAGGAATCAACCGCGTTTCTATCGGCCTGCAATCACTGAATAATGCCAGCCTGAAATTTCTGGGGCGTGAACATAGTGCTGATGATGGCCTGGCCGCACTGGAAGCGGCAAGGATTTTTGGGCGGTATTCATTTGATCTGATCTTCGGGCTGCCGGGGCAGACTATTGCACAGTGGCAGGCTGAACTGAATCAGGCTTTAAAACTCGCAGGCGGCCATATATCACTCTATCAGCTAACTATTGAACAGGGTACGCGCTTTTATCACCTGCACCAGGCAGGTAAACTTAACCTGCCGGAGAATGATACTCTGGCCGGGTTTTATGAGGCAACCGTGAAGATAGCGGGGCACTATGGCTATGAGGCTTATGAAGTATCAAACTTCGCCAAGCCCGGGCATGAGTGCCGCCATAACCTGCATTACTGGCAGTATGGCGATTATATCGGCATTGGTCCCGGCGCGCATGGGCGAATTAATATAGATGGCCAGAGAACCGCCACAGCGGCTGAGAAAAGTCCGGAAAAGTGGCTGGAGCGTACCCTAGCCGGAGCCATTCCAGCGGCATCATGTCTGCCGCTGACCCGCCAGGAACAGGTTATGGAAATGGTGCTGATGAGCCTGCGTACCCGCCAAGGGCTGGACTTGCAGCGGCTGGAATTAATCAGCGCCACTACACTTGATAATGTTTTGAATATGGATGCCATTGCCGAATTTACCCGGCAAGGCTACCTGGAACTCACTTCAAATAATTTAAAAGCCACATCCACAGGATTCATGGTGCTGGATATGATAACAGCAGCGGTGCTGAGGTAAATCATCTGTGTTTCCGATATAAGCCTCCCGCTTGACTCCAATATGAAGTTTGACTAATCTAAAGTACAACTTTGGATTAGTCGGATTATAAAGAAATATATCAGCCGCACATTGGCAAAGTCAGTTGCGCAAATAAGTAGTGGTTTCAAAGTATTATTGCTCACTACTATTTCTCAAAGAATCACTGAATAGAAATTTAACGACAATGACTGCCAGTGCGACAATCTGGATTAAATGCTCTGTGACTACAACAGTGAGGAACCATGGATATTTGTGGTAATCCAAGACGTTAAGACCTACGAGAGTGGTTAATACCATGTGAAATGTTATGAGAGCAAAAATGCTACCCATAATAAACCATGACCATTTGCGGCGGAGTTTGTAAAAATCTGCAAGACCTTCCAAGTGCCGCAATGCCACTTCAGCCTTATGTCTGGCTGCGTCGTCGGCTTCCATGACTCTTTGATCCGGAACTTCAGACTGAACATCTTTTTCCGCAGCAGTACTATCAAGCTGACTGTGCAATGGTTTTAAGCCTGTATCTAATGACATCTTCTGAAACGACAAAAATGGTAGCTAACAACTTAACTGAAACAGGAGATTTATTATATTCCTGAAGGAGATGCTTAGGGACTAATAACTCAGCAGCAAAAGCATTAGCTTCCTGTTCTAATGGGTCAACTACAGCACCCATGGGTTTGCGCAACAGCACCTGATACTTCTCAGGATGCTTATCAAATAATTCTTTATGCAGAAAATAATGCCCTAATTCATGCGCTATTGTAAATGTTTGTCTGTTATATGGTTCTTCATGGTTCACATAAATTTTATTTTTCTTGAAATCAAAGAAACCAGCCACCTCTTTATGTAGCCTGAAAATAACATTGGAAACTTCTATTCCGCATGAATTGGCTATCTCACGGGGTGAAATAGGTGGAGTGTCAAAGCTGTTTTGCTTGAGAACTTCTTTGGCTTTATCTATAGCCTTTCTGTAATCTGCCCGTACCATGATCGCCACAGTATCATTTTATATAATTCCTGTGCAATAGGAAACGATATTCAGTAAACATTACAAATGTATGGCTGAGAATTTTTCACTGAAGCTGCCATCTGTTATTGCAGAGCGGATTTGCCGCATCAGGTGCTGGTAGTAGTGCACATTGTGCCAGGAAAGCAGCATTGCCCCCAGCATTTCCCCCGCCTTAAACAGGTGATGCAGGTATGCGCTGGAATGATTGATACATGTGTAACAATTACATTCAGGGTCTATTGCTGTGGTTTGATCGGCAAATTTTGCGTTGCGAATATTGATCTCCCCCAGGGAGGTATAGGCGCGGGCGTTGCGCCCGGCGCGGGTGGGAATAACACAGTCGAACATATCCACGCCTCTGGCAACAGCGCCGATGATATCCGATGGCTTACCTACACCCATCAGGTAGCGCGGTTTATTCTCAGGCAGTAATGGCGCGGTGAAATCTAGAACTCTGAACATCTCGCTCTGCCCCTCTCCCACCGCCAGGCCACCAATGGCATAGCCGTCAAAGTCAATTCTGACCAGTTCCTGCGCGGATATTTTGCGTAAATCCTCATAGACGCTGCCTTGGACTATTCCGAACAGTCCGTAGCCCGGGCGCTGTATAAATGCCTGCTTACAGCGATCCGCCCAGCGCATGGAAAGCTGCATTGAGCTTGCCGCCTGAGCGTGTGAGGCAGGGTATGGTGTGCATTCATCCAGCACCATGGTTATATCACTGCCGAAGGCTTGCTGAAGCTCCATTGCATATTCAGGTGTCAAGTGATGCTGCGAGCCATCAATGAAGGAGCGAAAGCGCACCCCTTCCTCGGTTATCTTGCGAAGTTTAGACAGGCTCATTACCTGAAATCCCCCGGAATCGGTAAGGATTGGCTTCTGCCAGTTCATAAGTCCATGCAGGCCGCCTAGTTGGCGCATACGCTCAATCCCTGGCCGCAGCATAAGGTGGTAAGTATTGCCCAGGATAATTTCCGCGCCGGTTCTCTCCACCATTTCATTGGTAAGTGCCTTTACCGTACCGCAGGTTCCCACCGGCATGAAAGCCGGGGTGTG
>CAYTOJ010000088.1:0-2630 GCA_964439415.1 uncultured Rickettsiales bacterium | reverse complement strand
GGATTAATATCATAGTTGCGGATAAATCCTTCCGCCCGCTTTAAAACATCATCAGGTTTGCCGCTTGAATTTACAGCATCAGTTCTGCGTATTTCCGCTATCTGCGTTATGTTGATCAGGAAACCTTCAAGGGGGTTTTTGCCTGGAGCGTAAGCACCGGAGAGTTTTCTTACCTCTCTGGCCACATTTTCAAAATCGGCGATTAAATCAGGCGTGGTTCTTATGCCGCTATCCTCATAGGGTGCAAGTTTGTCTAATTCGCTGGCTATATCAGCAACCGGGCGGCTGAAGGTTTTAAGGTTCCTAAGCTCATTGCGGAAGGGTAGGCCATAATCCAGGCGGTATTGCAAAAGCCACAGGGAATTAAGCATGGCGAAGTGCGCATCACTGAGGGCACTGGCTGCACTGGCGATTCTGTCCTCCAGAGCTTTCTGGCGCTGAAACAAATCATCAAAGCGAACCTTCATTGCTTCAACATCGCTGGCGGCGAGGGAGTAATAATTATGCTCCAGCACTTTTGCTTTCAGTTCACCCTGATTATTCTCCAATTCCTTCAAACGGTGTTCCAGGTCGGAAGTGGTGGTTTTTAGGGCGCTGACATCCCGTTTGTTATCCTCAAGATCATCATTTAAATCCTGCGTATTCTCCGCATCATTGTTCACGGGGTTTTGCGTGACAAGCTTCAGGTTTTTAATGTCATAATTGCGCAGTACCAGCATTCCGGCCACAACAATCAGAGCGGCTATAAGCAGAAAAATCACGAAGCTTTTTATAAAAGCCGTGGACTTTTTTTCCTGAATTTCAGCGGCCATGCGGGTTAGCTTTTAAGTATATATTTGTTAGATATAAGCTTTAATATGGCCATTCTGTCAATACCAGTTGCGTGGTAGACACCCCGAAAGCAACCTTTGGGGAGAGTATCCGCTATCTCCGGGCTTAAGGTTAGAGCGTCCACATTTATAAGGAGGCGCTCAATGCCAAGCTCCTGGATTATTTTCATAAAGGTGGATGCGGTGCGGCGCGAGAAGAATGTAACAGCGGTAAAATCCCCCCGCATCAGGCCGGAAACAAACTCAGGGCTGAACCCTGGCGCGGGAATGCTCATATAGGTTATAATGCGGGTAAGGTCAGGCCAGACTTTGGCAAAATCAAAGGCAACCACCTCAGCCGAAGGGTATAGCAAGCGTCCTGATGCAGGTTTGAGAGTCATCATAGCTGCCAGTTCTGCTGCGGAAGGCGCGTGCAATGCCACATCGAAACCCATTGATTCTGCCATTTGCGCAGTCTCACTTCCTACGGCGTAAATGGGAATGCCGCGCAAATCATCCACGCCTTCCAACAGATGCAGGGCGTGGCGGCTGGTAAGAATAATGCCGCTGTACTGCGATAAATCAAGTTTACGCAGTTTTTCCCTGGCATCTGCTGCGTATTCAATCTCCAGCATCGGCTCAATGAAAGACCAGATGCCGAACTGCTCCAGTTCCTCAGATAAAGCGCAGGAATCTGAGTACGGCCGGGTGAGAACAATAATGGTTGATGACTGCTGCAATGGTTCTACCAGGCTGTCCAGCCGCCATCCATGCCAAGGCATGATCCGGTGATGGTGTTTGCGTCCTCCCCGCATAGAAAAACCGCGAATGCGCCGACATTAGCCGGGGTGGTGAATATTTTTTTCGGTTGTTTTTCGGCCAGTAAGTTTGTTGCTTCATTTTCTATGCTAAGGCCGGATTTTGCTGCTCGCTGTTCAATTTGTCTGCGTACCAGCGGGGTATCCACCCAGCCGGGACAGAGGGCATTGACAGTAATGTTATAATCCGCAGTTTCCAGCGCGGCTGTTTTAGTAAGCCCTGCTAAGCCGTGCTTTGCGGCAACATAGGCGGATTTATTGGGGGATGCAACCAATGCATGGGCGGATGCTATGTTGATGATTCGCCCGAAGTTGCGTTGTTTCATTTTTGGCAATAATAGACGCATGGTGTGGAAAGCAGCGGAGAGGTTCACGGCTATAACTTCATCCCACTTGTCAACGGAGAAGTCTTCAATGGGGCTGACATACTGGATTCCGGCGTTATTGACTAAAACATCTATCCGTCCGAAAGTCTGCAAGGCTTGTTCTATCAGTATTTCTATCTGCTCCGGTTTTGATACATCCGCATTTGAATAAGCGGTATTAACCCCGTGGCTTTTAATTGTGTTCTGAATTTTCGTTATTTCGTCAGCATTACCAAAACCATTCAGGAAAACATCAGCACCACTTGCAGCGAAACATTCAGCTATGCCAAGGCCAATTCCACTGGTGGAACCCGTGATGAGTGCTTTTAAACCTTTCATGATACGCTACGCATCCTTTTAGCAATATTTGCTACTCTTATACCCAGGTGCTTTGCGGTTGCAAGGTCATCCGCGCCGGGGGTTATGCTGGCTGGCTCATTGCCGGATTGCGCGGTTGCGCCCAGGAAACACCCCAAGCGGTTTAAGACCAGGCCGCTACCGTTTTTTGTGTTGGGCAGAACGTCCATGCCCACCCAGATCATGGCGTGCTGCGCAGCAAACAGGGATAACTGAAACAATGTGCTGAGTTTATCGCCGTTGGGGGATCCTGAATTGGTGAAACCAGCGGCTATTTTATC
>CAYTOJ010000087.1:0-8011 GCA_964439415.1 uncultured Rickettsiales bacterium | reverse complement strand
GAGTGGAAAATATAAAGCGGTAATAACTGGCATAAATCAGGATAAGCTGTTTTTAAGCGGTGAACCTGTTGATGTGGCGATTGATAATATCAAGTACGATCCCCGCACAAGCGCTTTCACGGCAGCACTGCAATATATGAATTCTGATAAGCTGGCTGGAAGCAGGGTGTTCAAAGGCCGCGCAGAATCGTATGCAAGAGTTCCGGTTTTAAAGGCTCACATGAGTGGCGGCAGCACTGTAAAGCCCGGCGATATAACCTGGCTGGAGATTCCTGCACGCAGTATCAGCGCAGATACAGTAGTTAAAGATGGTGATATGTCTGGTAAAACCTTAAAATACTCAGTCGCGGCTATGCGACCAATCAAGCTGAGTGCCTTGCAGAATCCAGGCGTGTTTAAAAAGGGGGATATTGTGCAAATGCTTTACCGCAAGGGCGCAATAGAAATAAAAACCAGCGGTATCGCTCAGGTGGAAGGCCGGGTAGGCAGCTTCGCAAAAGTGCTTAATTCTAAAAGCGGTGTAGAGGTAACCGGCAAAGTTGGTGCTGATGGAGTAGTGCAGATTGGGCAGGGCGGATGACTTACAGGTTAGGGATGGTTTTGCTAATATTACCACTAGTGGCCTGTACAACCACAGCGGAGAGGCTGTCACGCCTGGGAAAAGTGCCGGAACTGGCGGAAGTTAGGAATCCTCAGGAAGACCCTGCATATAAGCCTCTGCAATCCTGGCCACTGCCGAAAGAGCAAGGCTTACCCCCGCAAAGCCCTAATTCGCTCTGGCAGAAAGGCTCAAAAGCATTTTTCAAGGATCAGCGAGCCTCCCGTGTTGGTGATATTCTGAAAGTAAGAATCACAATAGACGATAAAGCGGAACTGGATAATCAGACCAACAGCTCACGCACCACCAGCGAGAGTCTTGGCGTGCCGAATGCTCTCGGCTTTGAGAAAAATCTTGAGAAAGTGCTGAACAAGCCAACTTTAGATTCCCTGCTTAAGATTGACGGCAAGAATAATAATGACGGCAAAGGAACCATAGGCCGTAAAGAGAAAATAGAAACCGAACTGGCGGCAACAGTGATTCAAGTACTGCCTAATGGCAACCTGGCTATTCAGGGCAAGCAGGAAATCAGGGTGAATGCTGAAGTAAGGGAGGTTTATATCGCCGGGGTAATCAGGCCGGAGGATATAGCCAGCGATAATACCATTTCTTCCTCTCAGGTGGCAGAAGCCAGAATCAGCTACGGCGGGCGGGGTTCCCTCAGCGATGTTCAGCAACCGCGCATCGGCTCCCAGGTGCTGGATATAATAGCGCCTTTTTAAAATGATATCAGGCCGGATGAATGTTACAGTTTTTTAACGCATTTGACTGCAAACCATAAGTCTGCAAATTAATCATTAGTTTGGAAAAATGGGTCGTAGTGATACGTATCTGGAAAATATTTTAACTATGTTATTAGGTTACTTGTATAAATGTCCGAAGTTTATCTTAGCGAAGAAACAGCCAGAGGTATTAGCGCATTCAATCCTACAATAATCAGGAATCTAGGAAGTGTTACAGACGTATCAGCATATGAAACTGGTATGTGTGAAAATCTTGATGCAAAACTAGCAATATTCAATCACATTCCAAAAGACGTTGGAATTTTCTTTGATGTAGGGTGTTGTGGGGGGGGGGTATTAAAAAGCAAACGCGACTTAGATCGTCAATCCGGCATTCAAGGTAATGTATATATTGGATATGATATATCGGATGAAATGATTCAACACGCCAGGTCAAGCGATTCTGAAGGCATCATATTCACTTCAAATCTTGACGAGGCAATAAAGGCTATAGAGCATCATAGAACCGCAAGCGGAAAAAGTGTGCTTGTGTTGTCTTCTGTAATTCACGAGGTGGTGCATTACCAGCCTCCAGAGGAGCAAAAAAGATTCTGGGATATGGTCTGGAATAGTGGAGCAGACTATGTTGCAATACGTGATTATGCAACTGATTCTCAACTCAGTTCACGCAAAAGTAATACTGAGCATGTAGCTAAAGTAAGGGAGGCATATAAAGAATTGGTTTATCCACCTGCACATCCATTACAAGGACGGAGTATTATAGATGTGTGGGAAAATGGATACGCGCCAATTCCAGGATCAGAGTATAAGGAATTGCAAGAGGGATTTAAGGGGTGGGGTAGTTTAGATAACCAAATATCTCTTACGCACTTTCTTATTACTTTTGATCACCTAAACAAAAGTAATGAGCCTGATATTGCCGGAATACGCGAGTTAAAGGAAAACTATATAGGCCTTCCATTTGAAAGTTTTTGTGAGTGCGTACCTGCTTTTTTCACCCCAATTTTTTTAGCACGCTATAACTCAAATTCACGTAAGCAGAAAGTTGATGACGAATTTGATTTAGATATTGATGCGATGGGGAAAACGAAATTCTCTGTAGTCTTGAAAAGGCGTGGTGCAGATGACTTTGATTTTAGAGGTGATAATACACAACATACTTCTGTAAGCTTCCTAGAGGAATTAAGTATAAATCAGCAGTTGCAAGCGCAGGAAAAAGGCAGAAGGTTAAACTAAACTGATAAATCAAGTCTGCCTTTGTAGGGATCTGACAGTTCCTGTAGAGTGATATGATGCTTCCAAAGCTTAATGTGTTGCTGCTCATCACTTATCAGCAAACAAAAAAAATATACCTATCGCACTCTTGAAGTGCGATAGGTATACCATGCCAAAAAAGCCAGTACTCAACGCACCCCATTTGCGGGCATAAAAATATTATGAAAAAGGGGGCTAGTAATGCCCCCTTCTAGTTTAAAGCTTTAAACTAACCTGAAACTACCACTTGCGATCGAAGATCGATGGAGCTTTGGATGTTTCAATTGCTGCAATTGGTTTTACATCCACTGCCTTTACCGCCACTTTCTTAGGGGCAACAGCTTTCTTTGCAGGCGCGGCTTTTTTAGCTGCCGGCTTTGCGGCTGCTTTTACAACTGGCTTTGCAGCGGCTTTCTTAGGAGCAGCGGCCTTTTTCGCAGGAGCAGCCTTCTTAGCAACCGGCTTCTTAGCAGCTACTGCCTTTTTAGCAGGGGCAGCGGCTTTTTTCGCTGGAGCAGCCTTTGCAACTGGCTTCTTGGCAGCTACTGCCTTTTTCGCAGGAGCAGCGGCTTTCTTCGCTGGAGCAGCCTTTGCAACTGGCTTCTTGGCAGCTACTGCCTTTTTCGCAGGAGCAGCGGCTTTCTTCGCGGCTGGCTTCTTAGCAGGAGCCGCTTTTTTGGCTGCTGGCTTTTTCGCCGCAGTCGCTTTTTTTGTTAACATCGTTTGTTTCCTTTTTTGTTGTTAAGCGCCGCTTCTTCAGGCGTTATTGTTATGCCTTAAACAAGCGGATGTCCCGGCATAAGCCAGAGCATTCCTTTACTGACAAGCCAGGCATTCATCATAAACCGGTAATGCCGACTCATCGTTCGCCGCCTGATTGCTTTTTCTGGCAATCAGCGACATCTCCATCTGCAATGCACCGTCAATCTTGTGCGAAACCTTATCGGCTCGCTGGATCGAAGTTGAACGGCAGTAGTAGAGACTTTTTAATCCCTTCTTCCAGGCATCAAAATGCAGCCTGTGTAATTCCTTCTTGTGGACATTCCCCGGAAGGAACAGGTTTATAGATTGCGCCTGGCAGATAAATGGCTGCCGATCCGCCGCATGTTCAATAACCCATCTCTGGTCTATCTCCTGCGCGGTTTTAAAAACCAGCTTTTCATGCTCGTCTAAAAAGTCGAGATGCTGAACTGATCCTTCCATGGTCGCAATTGTAGACCAAACGTCCTCATTATTCATGCCACGATTTTCTAAAAGAATCGTTAAATGTTTGTTCCTTACTGTAAAAGAACCACTCAAAGTTTTCTGCACGAATACATTTGCCGCATATGGTTCAATCCCCGGCGAAGAATTTCCGGCAATAATTGAAATTGAAGCCGTAGGCGCGATAGCTATTTTATTGCTGAAACGCTCATTAACTCCCACGTCCAGCGCATCAGGGCAAGCTCCCCTTTCCCCTGCCAATTTGACAGATGCAGCATCAGCCTGCTGCTTGATGTGCATGAAAATTTTCTTGTTCCATACCTTCGCCATGACTGACTCAAACGGAATATTTTTTCCCTGAAGGTATGAATGAAAGCCCATAACGCCCAGGCCTACGCTACGCTCCCTCAGCGCTGAATATTTAGCGCGCTCCATACTGGTCGGAGCCTTATTGATAAAATCGGTGAGAACGTTATCGAGGAATCTCATGCAGTCCACAATAAAGCCATCATCGTTTTTCCAGGCATCGTAATATTCCAGATTGAGCGATGACAGGCAGCACACCGCCGTGCGCTCCTTGCCTAAATGATCCGTTCCAGTCGCCAGGGTAATCTCGCTGCACAAATTGGAAGTTTTCACCAGCAGGCCAAGCTCCTTATGATGCTCCGGGATGTTGCGGTTTACGGTGTCAATATACAACAGGTACGGCTCGCCGGTTTCTATACGCGCCGTCAGCAGTTTTGCCCACAAAGCCCGCGCACTCACTTCGCCAACCACAGCTTTATCCTTGGGGCTTCGCAGGAACCATTTTTCATCCCGCTCCACCGCTTCCATGAATGCATCGGTTACGGCCACACCATGATGGATATTAAGCGCCTTGCGGTTGGGATCCCCCCCGGTGGGGCGGCGCAGATCAATAAACTCCTCAATCTCCGGGTGATCAACATGCAGATAAACCGCAGAACTACCGCGCCGCAGACTGCCCTGAGAAATCGCCAGCGTTAGAGAATCCTGCACCTTGATGAACGGCACAACGCCTGAAGTTTTGCCGTTATCCTTCACTTTCTCACCAATGGAGCGCAGATTACCCCAGTAACTGCCTATGCCGCCGCCCCTTGCCGCCAGCCAGACATTTTCATTCCACAGGTCAACTATGCCGCTTAAACTGTCAGTCGCCTCATTTAAAAAGCAGGATATCGGCAACCCGCGGTCAGTGCCGCCATTGCTTAAGATTGGTGTTGCAGGCATGAACCAGAGCTTGCTGATATAATCATACATGCGCCCGGTGTGGGCGGCATCATCCCCATAATAAGTCGCCACGCGCATGAATAAATCCTGATAACCCTCGCCGCGCAGCAGATAACGGTCGTTCAATGTCGCCTTGCCGAAATCGCTCAAGTAAGAGTCTCTAGCCCTGTCCACCAACATTTCCTGCATAAACCACCATCTCTTAGATTGAGTAAAACACCATATAACACTAAAATTCAAGACACAATATATTGTGCCAAAACCAAGCTGATCATCAGAATAACTACTACATTTTGTGTTTCACCTCAATGCGCAATAATCTGGCTGTGATAATTAATCACTGCTCAACTCATCTAATCAAAAGCCTCATCCCAGGTGCCTTGAGTGGCGGCGCGGGTGTATTCGGTAACGCGGTTTTCAAAGAAGTTGGTATGCTCCACGCCGTTGAGGATTTCATCCAGCCACGGCAGCGGGTTACGCTCAATGTGGTAAATGGGGTGCAGGCCAAGCTGCGCCAGCCTTCTATCAGCTATGTATCTGATATATACCTTCACTTCATCAGCGCTGAGACCCTGAATTGGCCCAAGGCCGAAGGCGAGATCAACAAACGCATCCTCATGATCCACTATGGTTGAGCAGGCCATGTATAAGCGGCGTTTTAATTCCTCCGTCCATATCTCATGGAATTCATCAATAAATGTGCGGAAAAGCCTGACGATGGAATTTGTATGCAGGGTTTCATCCCGCACGGACCAGGTGACGATCTGCCCCATGCCTTTCATTTTCCCCCAGCGCGGGAAGTTCAGCAGTATAGCAAAAGAAGCGAACAGTTGCAGCCCTTCCGTGAACGCGCCGAATACCGCCAGGGTGGTGGCTATATCCTCCTTGTTTTTGGTGTTTGTGCCGAACTGCTGCATGTAATCGTACTTATCTTTCATCTCCTTATATTTCAGGAAGGCTGAGTATTCAGTCTCCGGCATCCCTATAGTATCAAGCAGGTGGGAATAAGCGGCTATGTGCACCGTTTCCATGTTGGAAAAAGCCGATAGCATCATCTGCACTTCGGTGGGCATGAAAATTTGCGAGTAATATTTCATGTAGCAGTTGTTCACTTCAATGTCGGACTGAGTGAAAAAGCGGAATATCTGAGTGAGCAGGTGCTTTTCCTCAGCGGTGATGTTTTTCTTCCAGTCCCGCACATCATCGGCCAGGGGAACTTCCTCCGGCAGCCAGTGAATCTGCTGCTGCTTGTGCCATGCCTCATACGCCCATGGGTATCGGAACGGCTTATAAATTGCCCTTGGTTCTAGTAATGACATAACACCCCCATGAATATTTCCCCACTTATAACAGCTCTCCCCAAAAGGGCGATAACAATATTTTTTGCATGTGCATCTGCCCTCACCTCAACGGATTATGAATTGATGATCTGATCGATTTAATGTATGTACTCAATTATATTAACTCATAGATTGAGGTAAATCATGAAACTCTATTACTCACCTGGAACATGCTCACTCTCCCCGCATATCATTCTCAATGAACTGGGGATGAAATATGAAGCTGAAAAAGTTGACTTAAAAACCAAAAAAACAGAAAGCGGGAAGGATTATAACACGGTTGCGGCTAAGTCGTCCGTCCCCCTGTTGGTGCTGGATAACGGGGAGCAACTCACCGAAGGCGCTGCTATCATTCAATATCTGGCTGATTTGAAACCGGATATGGAGCTAGCTCCCAAAAACGGCTCCTTTGAGCGGGTGCGTTTGCAGGAGACGCTAAACTACATAGCAACCGAACTACACAAGGCGCACTACCCGCTGTTTAATCCGGAATGCGGCCAGGCGGCGGTTGATGTTTACACCAGAAAAATCAAATCCGCTTATGACTATCTATCCAACCAGCTTAAGGGCAAACCATACCTGATGGGGGAGCAGTTTACAGTGGCTGATGCCTATGCTTTTACCGTCATCAGCTGGCATAAATATGTTGGTATTGATCTCTCCCCGTGGACAGTTTTAATCGACTACCAGAAAAAGATCAGTGAACGCCCGGCAGTGCAGGCCGCAATGCAGGCTGAGGGGCTTTTGAATAAAAAAGCCGCATAAAGTTATAATTACTTTGGGGCGGTAACCACCGCCCCATTCTTTAGTGATGATTATTATGTTTGCCACCCCATTAAAATATTTAAGCCATCTTTCTGGCTTCTGGCTTCTGGCTTCTGGTTTCTGGTTTCTACCGTCCACCTCCGCTTATGCCGGTATTTATTCAGTGGATTCGCCGGAGATTGAAAAGGGTGAAGCCAATATTGAAGCTGGAATAGGGCTGGAGTTAGCCCCTGATAAAAAACGCGACCATTCCCGCAAGCACACGCTGGAGCTGGAATACAACCCCACGGATCATATTGGCATAGGTATTGAGGCGGTTGCGAAGCGCAGTTCCGGCAAGGGAATTTATTATTCCGGCACTGAGTTTGAGAGTGTTTTTCAGTTCACCAAACAAAGCCAGGGCGCACCTTTATCTACTGGGCTATTGCTGGAATACGGCAAGGAACATGACGGGGGCGATGCTGATGAGATAAGCGCGAGGTTTCTCCTCAGCCACAGTTATGAGAAATGGAATGTGCTGCTGAATCTGGGCGGCGGCATGGAGGTTGGAAGCGGCAGTTCAGGCGGAATCAGCGGTGATATCCGCTCCCGGATACGTTATAAATGGAGCGATACGTTTCAGGTATCACTGGACTACCTTGGCGATACTGGTGATTTGGATAAACTGGAGAGTTTCTCCCGCCAGGACCACCGTATGGGGCCGATATTCTATGCTAAAGTCAGCGATAATATAAAAGCAACAGCGGGATACCTGCATGGCATTTCACACCATGCGCCTGATAACTCCTTCAAGTTACTAGTTGCTTATGATTTCTAACAGAATAGCGTTGATTTTATGCAATATTTCCTTCATACTAGGC
>CAYTOJ010000086.1:4949-8040 GCA_964439415.1 uncultured Rickettsiales bacterium | reverse complement strand
ACCGCTATACCACGCTTACAACAGGATAACAGCCCCCACTAATTCCCTTTATGCCTAGATTGAGCTATACTCCTCACGTTTCAAGAGTGACATTTTCTTGCGACCGTAAGGGAGCGCGCCGGCGCTGCGGGGGAAGCGCGATAGCGCGGGGGCGGCAGCCCCTTAATATACAAAAAATATACCCCTGAAATGACATTACTAAACCACGCTCTTCAAGCGATAGGGGTATATTTATTTAAATGCCTGATGACAACCTCATTGCCATTGCCGATATATTGAAGGTTAGGGAATGATCTAACCCGGGTTAAAGCTATACCGCGGCCATTAGGATCCATTGAGCGCAATGGGGCGAAATCAATGTATTCCTTCCAATTGAAGCCGATGCCACAGTCTTTTATCCGCACTTCTATTCCGTCATCCGTTGCTTCATACGTTAAAGTGGCGGATTTATTCTGATTCTCTGGCATTTGTAAGCGTTTGTCTACTTCATCCCGCCAGGTTTGCGCATTGATATAATCCAGTTTTTCATCATAAGTGATTCCCAGATTGCCGTGTTCAACGGCGTTCAGCATAAGTTCATACAGCCCATACACGGCATGATCAGGGGCTGGAAAGCACCCGGCTATAAGGTGGGCGAGCATTGTAACGTCTTCCAGCGTGCGGAAGCGGAAACAGCCTGTACTCATCATGCCTAGTACGTGTTTCTGCTGCGGCAGATTCCGGCTTAAACGCTTTTGTGCCTCAGCATCCCGCAGTGCCGCATATATTATAGATAATAATAGAGTCTCATTATACGGTTTGGCCAGGTAATAATAAACACCCTCGTTCAACCCCTCCTGCACCTGGGTGCTGCTTGCCGCCGCTGTTTGCATAATAACCGGTATGCTGGCCAGGCTTGGTTGCTGCTTGATAGATTTCAGCACTTCAATGCCGTTCATGCGGGGCATCATGCGATCCAGCACTATGACATCAAAATTATTGTCAGCCTGTAATGCTGCCAGTGCTGTATCGCCATCATCCGCGCATGTCACATCAAACTTATCACCTAAATACTCGCTAAGAATATCCAGGTTGAAAGGCTCATCATCCGCAATCAGAATTTTCGCTTTTATATCACTCATGCTAACCTCTTATTGGGGGGCGTGTATTATCATGCTGGCATGGCAATGTAATATAAAAAATAGTCCCCCCGCTGCTGCGGCTCTCCGCCCAGATTCTGCCTTTATGAGCCTCTATTATTTCACGGCAGATGGAAAGGCCAAGGCCAGTGCCGCCAGCACCGGTTCTGGTTTTGCTGCTCTGGACAAATTTATCAAATATGCTCTCTAACTCATGCGCTGGAATACCAATGCCTGAATCAGCTATGCCGCAGCGTACCACCTGTTTATTCGAGGTTTTATCAAATTCAGTGGAGAAATTTATCTCAATATGTGACCTGTCAGGAGAAAATTTAACTGCGTTAGACAGTAGATTTATAAACACCTGCTGCATTCTCAGTTTATCACAAATTACTGGAATATCGGCTATTTTATCCTTGCCGAAAATCTTGATTTTAATTTCTTTTTTTCTCATCAGCGGTTCAATTTCCGATAAACTGTCATCACAGATGCTGCTGATAAAATTGGCTTTCATGCGGAAATCCATTTTTCCGGCTTCCATGCGCGATAAATCCAGCAGATTATCCAGAAGGCCAAGCAAACGCTGCCCGCTACTGACAATATTGGAAAGGTACTTCGTTAGTTTCTCATTCTTTAAGGCATCCTCGTTTTTAAGCCCAAGATTGGCGTAGTTAAGAATGGCGTGCATCGGTGTGCGCAGCTCATGGGAGATATTAGAAAAGAAAAGTGTTTTCGCCTGATTGGAAGCCTCGGCTTTTTCCTTAGCTTCTGCAAATTCAATATTTTCAAGGATAAAATTTCTACGCACCAGCAAAATTAATATCACTACCGATAAGGTGATAATAAATACTGCTATGTAACCCATAATTTGGTAACGTGATATTGTCTGTACATCCGTACTGCTTTTAAATGCCGCATCAGGTGGAAGTGCCCATAACTGCCATCTGGAATCACCATCAATAATGTTCAGATCAAACATTTCTGAATAAAGCGCATCACCACGATGCCTGGAGGAGGCTGTTATCTGTTTTACCTCATCCTGCAAATGTACGGATGGCTGATTCGGCAATACAACCTGATTATATGCCGTGTTTACTAATGCATAGTTGCGTGCGCCGATAATATCACGCAGTACATCGGTCAGGAAGATAGCTGAGATTACGCCTTTAAATCCACCGTCCATATCATAGAACGGGAGGGAGTACACCAGGCCGGAACGGGCTTCATCATTACGCAGACCTGGTGAATATCTGGTATTATCGCATGTAAGTACTTCCTTGCCGCTTACAGCTGGGAATTTTAGCCCACTTATTTTATCCAGTGTTGGGTAAGATGCTTTCAGAGTTTGTATCTGGGATTTTATAAGGTGGTACTCAAAAATCTCCACTTCTTCAATTTCTTCTGATTTTATGGCGCGGCCTTGATCAGTATCCTTTTTCGGCAGGTAATCATCCAGCGTTCTGCCGACAATCAGCTCATCAAACATTATTGAGGGAGCCTCATTCTCCCCCGTGACAGGGTCAAAAGCTTCAGGATTAAAATCTCCATGCACTATATAAACCTCCGACATGGAAACGCTGCTTGCCAGATTATTATATAATTCCTGTATGGCTATTTTATCGTCCTGCGAGAGGTTGGTTGCATGGCGGTCAATGCGCCTTACGCTGGGAAGTTTGGATATGGTTCGTATGCCGTGGTAGACAGTATTAAATATATTTTCTATATTACCTTTCAGCATCAGGGAGTTATGATGTGATTCCTCCCGGTATTTTTCCAGTGCAACGTTATAATCATGCCTGCTGCTGAAATATATAAACGCGATACCTCCACAACCGCTGATAACCACAAGAATTATAAGCAGTATAAAGCCGTAAAATGACTTTTTGGTCAGACTTTTTGTTGCTGGTTTATGATTCACATGCTGGCGATTTATTGTGCTACAAAGCTGATATTAAGCTCTATATAATAACATA
>CAYTOJ010000086.1:0-4849 GCA_964439415.1 uncultured Rickettsiales bacterium | reverse complement strand
ATAATAACATATTACAGATTATTATATGGCAGTGTTACCAACATGTGGATTTGTATAACGGCGATTAATAAATGGCATTGAAACAGGCATTATATGATGATATTATCGTGCCTGTAATGAGAGAGATGTATGCGAACAACAATTGCGCTTGATGATGACCTTTTAACAAAAGCTCAGGCATTTACTGGTCTTAAGGAGAAAAGTTCGATAGTTCATGAGGCGTTAAAAGCTTTGATTGAGCGTGAAAGCAGCCGCAGACTTGCGCTTCTTGGTGGCAGCGAGGCTGTTATTAACGCTGCGCCACGTCGTCGTCCCATATCATGATTCTGGTGGATACTTCTGTTTGGGTTAATCATCTCCGGCATGATGACGTAAAATTAAAAGCTTTGCTTATAGAGGGGCGAGTGCTTGCGCATCCTTTTGTTATTGGGGAGCTTGCACTTGGAAGTCTTCGCAATCGTGACTTAGTATTGCAACTGCTCAGTGATTTACCGCAAGCCATTACGGCTAGTGAGACAGAGGTGCTTGATTTTATAAAAAGGCACGCCTTATTCGGGTTGGGTATCGGTTATATTGATGCCCATCTTGTTGCCTCCGCCAGATTAAGTAGTGCTATTTTATGGACGCATGATAAACGCTTACATGAAGCAGCAATCAAACTTGGGCTTTCCTATACTGGATAAATCAGCCCTTGATATAATTACTGTACGCTCTAAATTCAGACTTAAACTCTGGAATTAAAATGCCGTTCAGTAATATTCATAAAGTCCGCAAGGGGAAAAATTTAGCACTGCTGGCGGTACTGCTTTTTCTGGCCGTGGCGTTTTTTTGTATAAGCATGATTAGAACTGGTCAGGCGGTCAGGCAGGATGGAAACTGGCAGACCGAACAATAATAACAGGCTGGCTTTAAAGCTCTGTGGCGTTGTCGCCGGCATGGTTGTGCTGGCTTATGCATCCGTTCCATTATACCGTATATTCTGCCAGGTGACGGGCTTTGGAGGAACAGTGCGTGAAGCATCATCTGCGCCTGCAAAGGTCGGCAGTAAAATTCTGGAAATACGGTTTGATGCCAATACCGCGCCTGATCTGGCATGGAAATTTACGCCAAAATCCATCAGCAGCAAAACAAGGGTGGGGGAGAATTCCCTGGCATTTTACGAAGTGGAAAACCTGACAGATCAAGCAATTACTGGCATGGCAACTTATAACGTAACCCCAGAAGCCGCCGGGCGTTACTTTAACAAAGTGCAATGTTTCTGCTTTAATGAATTGACTCTAAAACCAGGTGAGAAAATGGAACTCCCGCTTTCCTACTTTATCGATCCGGAAATAGAAGGCGATTATGAGTTAAAAAGCTTACGTACAATCACTTTATCATATACTTTCTTCAAGTTTGCAGGTGATAAGAGCATAAAAGACTAGAAAATATAGTATACTTGTACTACTTGTAATCTCTACGGCAATAGTAGCGCATGGGGCTGGTGGGGTGGCCATGCGCAAAAGATAAAAGATATACCTATCACACTCTTGAAGTGCGATAGGTATATTATAGGATATAGGTTAGGAAGTGAACGGTAATTTAGGTAAGAATGCGCTAATCTGGCTGGTGGCTATTGTGGTCATTGCCGCGTTGTTTAATATTTTTCAGGGGGGTGTCAGCAACGTTGCGCTGAATAAAATCCCGTTTTCTGAATTCCTGGACAGGTTGGATAAGGGTGATGTTCAGGAAGTCACGATTCAAGGCTCAAGCATTTCAGGCCGCCTCTCCAGCAGCAGTGTTGGTTTTACTACAACCAAAACCGATTACCCTGACCTTGTTAAAACCCTGCGCGATAAAAATGTCCGCATAAACGTGAACTCCATGGGGGATGGTGAAGGGACAAGCCTGATGGGGGCGATAATTTCCTGGTTCCCAATTCTGCTGTTTGCTGCCGTCTGGATATTCGCGTTGCGGCAGATGCAGTCCGGTTCCGGAAAAGCCATGGGTTTTGGCCGCTCCCGCGCAAAACTGCTTACTGAGAAGAACGAGAAAGTAACCTTCCAGGATGTAGCAGGAATTGAAGAAGCCAAGGATGAACTGTCTGAAATAGTGGACTTTTTGAAAGACCCGCAGAAATTCCAGAAGCTTGGTGGGCGAATCCCAAGGGGCTGTCTTCTGGTGGGGCCGCCTGGAACAGGTAAAACCCTGCTTGCCCGCGCTATCGCGGGGGAGGCTAATGTACCATTCTTTACAATATCAGGCTCTGATTTCGTTGAAATGTTTGTGGGTGTGGGCGCAAGCAGGGTGCGGGATATGTTCGAGCAGGCCAAGAAGAATGCGCCATGCATCGTGTTCATTGATGAGATTGACGCTGTCGGCAGACATCGTGGTTTTGGCCTTGGTGGCGGCAATGACGAGCGTGAGCAGACTTTAAATCAGTTACTGGTGGAGATGGACGGTTTTGAAGCCAATGAAGGGGTGATTATAATCGCCGCTACAAACAGGCCGGATGTGCTTGATCCGGCACTGCTGCGCCCCGGCCGTTTTGACAGGCAGATTACCGTTCCCAACCCCGACGTAAAAGGGCGGGAGGAAATTCTAAGCGTGCATATTAAAAAAGTCCCCGCTGCGCCGGATGTTGATGTAAAAGTTCTGGCGCGTGGTACGCCTGGTTTCTCAGGTGCTGATCTTGCCAATCTGGTGAACGAGGCTGCTTTAATGGCGGCGCGGCAGAATAAGAAGGTTGTAACTCAGGGCGATTTGGAAGCATCCAAAGACAAAGTGATGATGGGTGCTGAGAGAAAATCAATGGTGATGAGCGATCAGGAAAAGAAGCTGACTGCCTATCATGAAGCCGGCCATGCGATAGTGGCGCTGCATTCGCCTGCATCAGACCCTATCCACAAGGCTACTATAATACCGCGTGGCCGTGCGCTTGGTATGGTTATGCGCCTGCCGGAGGCTGATAAACTCTCAGTCACCCGCGAAAAACTTCTGGCTGATTTAGCGGTGGCAATGGGTGGGCGAGTTGCGGAGGAAGTTATATTCGGCCATGATAAAGTTACCAGCGGAGCATCTTCCGATATTCAATACGCCACGCGCATGGCTCGGGCAATGGTGATGCAGTGGGGTATGAGCGATAAGCTGGGGCCGCAGTTCTTTGGTGATGAACAGCAGGAAGTTTATCTTGGGCACTCCATGGGCATGTCGCAGCACGTTTCCTCAGAAACCAGAAAGCTGATTGACGCTGAAGTGAAGCTGATAATTGATACCGCTTTTGAGCGTGCGCGTGAAGTTATAACAACTGAAAAAAGGGGGCTTGAGATTATAGCTGAAGGTTTGCTGGAGTATGAAACCTTAAGTGGCGATGAAATCAAAGCCTTGATAAACGGCGAGAAGATTGAGCGTATAACTCAGGAGGAGAGGGCGGCGCCTAAGCGCAAATCCTCAATCCCACGCACAAAACAAGCCGCAGCAGGCGGCGCATGAGTATAACTGCATAATGCTATGCCGCGCAAGCTTTTTGGAACTGACGGTATAAGGGGCAAAGCCAATAGCTACCCCATGACACCAGAGCTTGCTTTGAAAGCAGGTATGGCCGCCGGGCTGCATTTTAACCGTGGCCAGCACAGGCATCAGGTGGTTATTGCCAAGGATACGCGCCTGTCGGGTTATATGATAGAGCCTGCACTAACTGCCGGTTTCGTATCAGTGGGGATGGACGTTGTACTGGTAGGCCCTATGCCAACTCCGGCGGTTTCCATGCTTGTGCGCTCCCTGCGGGCAGACCTTGGGGTGATGATTTCAGCATCCCATAACCCGTATCAGGATAATGGCATTAAACTCTTCGGGCCGGATGGCTTCAAGCTTTCCGATGAGACGGAAGTGGAAATAGAGTCTCTGATAAACTCACCTGACTTGTCAGATAATGGCGCACCGCCGGATAAACTGGGGCGGGCGAAACGTCTGGACGATGCGCCGGGCAGATACATTGAATTTGTAAAAAACACTTTTCCCAAAGGCAAAAGGCTGGATGGGTTGAAAGTGGTGGTGGATTGCGCTAACGGCGCGGCATACAATATTGCGCCGAAAGTATTGTGGGAGCTTGGCGCGGAGGTTATCCCGGTTGGCGTAAAGCCGGATGGATTTAATATAAACCGGGACTGCGGATCAACATCCACTAACCTGCTGCGCGAACAGGTGGTTATCAGCGGCGCACATTTAGGCCTGGCACTGGATGGTGATGCCGATCGCGTGGTAATGTGCGATGAGAAGGGCGACCTGGTGGATGGTGATCAGATTCTGGCAATCATATCCGGGTACTGGCAGCACTTAGGGATACTGCGCGGCGGCGCTGTAGTTGCTACACAGATGAGCAATCTGGGGTTGGAGAAATATCTGGAGAGTCTGGATCTCAATATGATCCGCACCAAAATAGGTGATCGTTATGTGATAGAGGCAATGCGGGAGGGGGGGTATAACCTGGGCGGTGAGCAATCCGGCCATATAATTTTAAGTGATTTCTCCTGCACGGGCGATGGCATTGTGGCGGCGCTACAGGTGCTGGCGGTGCTGATAGACAGCAAAAAACCCTTCAGCGAAGTTGGCAGAGTATTTACCCCAATGCCGCAGATAAACGCCAGTGTGCGCTATCAGAACGCCTCCCCATTAAACAAAAGTACAGTTAAAAACGCTATAGAAGAAGGTGAAAAACTGCTGAACGGCAATGGCCGTGTGCTGGTACGAAATTCAGGCACTGAAACAGTTGTGCGGATAATGGCCGAAGGTGAGGACGAGGCCATAGTCCGCAATATAGTGAACAGCATTACCGAGGCCATCGGCTCTGACAGTTAGCGGCTGCACAATA
>CAYTOJ010000085.1:0-8456 GCA_964439415.1 uncultured Rickettsiales bacterium | reverse complement strand
CGGACCTCTCGCTTATTTCTAATGCGTTTTGGTCCTTGAACAGGGGCGCACTATACGTATTGCAGAAGAAAAAGGCTTAATTCCTTCTGATTTGCTAAATTCATTTAAAGCACAATCTGGAAGTTTATCTTCTGATGATGAAAGAAAGTTGAGATTTTCCATAATGTCAAAAACAGTTACACCAGAACTTTCTGAGTTTTGTGGCGTTCCCGTGGGAACGGTTATGAACGCGGACGTAATGTATAAAATTGGCTATGCCATAGGAAATGAAATGCTGAAGAGTAATCATCATAATGATCTTGCGTTCAAATATATAGAAGAAGTAACCAGGAGAGGAGAGCATTTTGCTATCATCACTGCTACAATCACCGATCTGCAGAGAGGTGTGTTTGATGCAATAGCCAGTAATTATAATATTGACAAAAACCATGTGAATATTATGGGATCGGAAGCGCAGTATGGAACCGATGGAACTGTATCAGAAAGCGTGTTTGTAGATGGTAACACCAAGACTAATATTGTAAAGCTTGCTGCAGCAAGGGGTGGCAATGCCGTATTCGGTGCTGGTGATAAGCCTAATGCGAATGATCAGTTTATCGCATTCTGTAATAGAAGTCTTGCTGTTGATACTACA
Organism: uncultured Rickettsiales bacterium; assembly: GCA_964439415.1. GTDB lineage: Bacteria > Pseudomonadota > Alphaproteobacteria > Rickettsiales > CAZAGG01 > CAYTOJ01. The sequence continues at coordinate 7,822 of CAYTOJ010000085.1, read as the reverse complement.
ACTTCAGATTCTTGGCGTAATTCGTGGCAACGACCACTCTCTGAATTAACGGAAAATGACCATACACAACATCATAATGACGGGCATTCTCCTTCGTATTGGACAAGATTTAAGACAGCAGCACTAGCTGCTAATGACAATCTGACATCGGAAACTGGTAGATCTAAGAAAAAAGGAGTAATTTTCTGGCCATAGCATAAAATCCGAGATTTGCGCACAGGGTATTAACCCTGTGCTTGTGGTCATTTGAATTTCTGGCGTCATAATAATCCAGTAGTCAGTCCTAATTAATTTTCTTTATGCAAGAATTGAGACTCAAGTAACCCCAGACGTAACCCCATTTGAAAAAATAAAAACAACCTTGCCGCTAACTCATTATAAAACATCAACAAAATAGTGACATGTTACACCGGACTCTCAAATTAGGAATCTGTCGCTCTATCCTGCTGAGCTACGCCCCCTTTGCTGGTAGTGTAATACCTCCCCATAAAATAATGGAAATAAACATTCACGTTTTTAAGCCAAATTATCAAGTGTGAAAGTATCGCGCCCAGGGTTGTTCAGTTCTAGAATTATAAATTTGTAACGCGCTAGGTCTGCTGGGCTATAATCCCTACTTGGCGAACACTTCCGGGTAAGTTGCCCCTTCCAGATACGCGGCGCAAAGCAGCATGGCGGCGCAGTGTTCTGGGGTATCGCGGGGAATAACGCAGCCACCACCACAGAAAGAACCTGGAGCAGCAGGTATAGGTGTATCCGGTGCAGGGTTTACCGGAGGTTTTGCCCCGTCTTTCGACAGCATGGCAAAATCAAGGCAGCTATCATCGGTAATAATAAGTGAGAAATCCAGTTTGTTGATAGCATTCTGGAATGCATCCATGGTTTTCTGCCGTACTGAAATGCCAATCGGTGTGTTCATAGCATCAAGGTATACATTGCCCGCACCGCTAATCTCGCCAGGCCTGCCTGTGCTGATATTGCTGTTAGCGAAAATATTCCACTTAGGTGTTGAAAACGGCCAGGGGTATTGCGCTTCCGCACCAGTATAATTATTGTTGGACGGGCAACTACCTATCCATACTACCCCTGATTTGCCTTTAAGGTTATCTGCAAGGGTGATCGCTTTTCTTGCTCCCGCCTTAAACAGTGCACCTTGATTGTTGGCATGACCCGAGCAGATATTATGATCGCCATAGCCGCTCCTCAGCCTGTTCCATATCTGATCCAGAGTAGCCTGGCCTTTAGTGATCGGAACGTTTTGTGCCCCATCCATCGAGTCCCGCTTCTTTACAGTATTGACGTTCACGATTCTGGAGCCATAATTGCAGTAGGATTTTTCTCCTTCCTCCCCGCATTCCGGATGAGTATTCAAATCCAGCCAGCCCATTTGAAAGTCTTCACCGGTATTAGCGCTGAATCTGCCGATTCCCTTCAAGGGCATATCCCAGAATGGATCCTCGCATAAAGAGCCTGAACCTGAACATTCGCAGAAATCAGGGTAAGTCCCGCAGGCTTTCTTATCCACCGGATGCTCCTTGGAGCGTAGATACCATTGGCTGTTATCGGGAATGTCAGAAACGTAGAAATTAAAATCTTCCAGTATGCTTAGCTTCGGTCCACAGCCTAAATCGGCGTTCCTGCCGCCCTTCTCCACCTTCATAACCGCAATATCAAAAGTTTCTGCGGGAATACTGCCGATGATATTCTGGCCGCCGTTAGGCCCACCTACATAAGAAGCGAGCAGGGAATTAACGTTTTTATTATTCAGATGGATGGGACACTTGTAAGTATATGACCCGTAACTGTGGTAATTGGTGACGTTCTGAATTCCGCCCCAGGCCCAGCCGTTCGAGTCGATAGAGGTAACGTTAGTCGATTTTCCGCCGGGAGGGCCGACAGGAGCCGATACCGAACCCGCTCCCCGCTGAGGCAACAGATTTTTTATTCTCGCCCAGGCCGTGTATTTTCCCTCCGGGACGTTGCAATTCTGTAATTGCCCCCAGTCGCAGTGTGCGGGATCAGGCAGGAAGGAAAGCGCGTATTCCACATTTGAAGCCCCCGGATCTGGTATCCTACAGTTAAGCCCTGCAGCTACGGCAGTATCGGAATTATCGCTATTTACCAGACTAATGCCATCCGTTCCACCGAAAGGCCTGCCGTAGGCGCCGTCATTACCGTTATAGCCGGCAGGTTTCTCGCAGGCATAGTACCATGAACGTTCGGTATTTTTCTTCCTCAGCGGCTGCAATTCGCTTTGGTCAGGGTTCAGCGCATGCGGCTGGGGAAGCAGATTAGCCACGCCGATGCTGCTTGGAACCTGCATAACCAGTTTCAGACTGTCTGGATATTCCTTTGATTCTTCACCGGCGCCGTACGAGATGGTTTTCTTGTATCTCAGCTGTAAATCGAGAAACTCTGTGACATCCTTGTACATTTTTGACTGCGTTAATGCCGTTTTTGGGCAGGAGACATACCAGTTACCCTCAACGACTGGCTGATTCGCCTGGTAAGAGCATGTCCAGTAATTTGTGCTGTTTTCCACTGTGCAGCTTGCAGCTTGTGGAGTGCCATTGACCACTATCGGAATGCATAAATTTCCGCTTTGTATGCAGCCATCACTGCAATCAATTATGGTGTGCGACAGACTAGTTCCGGTTAATCTGCCGGGCACAGAATTGCAGCATGAACTTTCACCGCTACAACTGGTGCTGGTGTTTACATAACAATACCCTACAACGCTTGTATCGTATGTCCATACCGGATCGGCCTCACAGCGGCGGGTTTTCTGGCCGTAAACAAATCCTGCAACCGGCCAGCTTTTACGGCTGGAGTCAGCTTTTGGATTCGTTTCCAAATTAAAATCAGCTATATCAGTAGTGTTATCGTATGCGCCGCCGCTCCAGCCGGTCAGTTCGGTACGGTCAGCTTTTATGCCGGATAACAAAGGCTCCTTTGGCACAGCGGCCGGAATATTTCCTACCTGCAACCCGAAATAGGCATTCTGCGGCTGCATGAAAACGGTGTCATTCAGCGCAGTTTTAACCTGCTGCATGATTGTATCCATTGGCCCTGCCAGATTCTGCAGGCTTAACTGATCATACGAATGTATGAATTCCAGCGCTGATGCCGGGGGCTTGGAATCAGGTGGCAGGCAGTCATCCGTTCCCTTCCTGCACCATGGCAGCAGCGTTTTGGATATAAGATTAGTTCTGGTATCGCCGCCGTACAACACGGTGGACTGTGCCACGGAAGCGGTTGCAACCAGCAGCAGGTTGCCCTTGCTGTTTTCTTCAATTTCCAGTTTGTCCACTCTTGGCTGGTTGACAAAATTTCCTTTTCCCAGCCCCGCCAGCAGGCATGGCTCAATATACTGGGTTTTCAACGTCTCCAGAGCCTGCTCTTCCGTATATTCCATGGCGTTGGCCAGAATCGCCCGCTCGTCTTCTTTTTTATCTTTTACACTCCTGCGGACATTATACCATCCCAGTTCCTTTGCTGCGTATTTGGTGCAGGTGCTGAGCTTTATATCAAGATTAGCCTGATCAGAAGAACTGATACCATAGTTGATTGCAAGAAAAGCAAACAGAGCCAGAACAATAACCGATGCCCCGACTATAATGGCAACGGCTCCGTTTTCATCGGAAAGTACATTTTTGTAGAGAAGCGTTTTTCTGCTATTCATACATGTTTCCGTATTCAGATATTACCATTTATAGGGGCAACCGATGCAGCCTCAATGGTTGCCGGGTCACTGAAGAAGAATTTGCCGCCGTATTGCAGGTGGCGGTAAACATTTATTATCGGCACATAGGTACACGCGGCTCCAACCACTACATACTGCATGTTTGCTCTACCTGCGGCTCCGGCAGTGGAACAGGACACGGTGGAATTTGCCCCGCCTACGCCTTCAATATCAAAAGGATGGCATTTACCGGGAGCTTCGCTTTGCGCAGTCATTATAGTATTATCGCCTTCGCATAACACAACTTTTATATTGGTTGACTCTTCACCCATAATCAGCTTGGCAGTATTTATAATATTATCGGCATCTTCCTTAGCCACTTTTCTACTTGGAGTTTTACTCATTGCGTCTGCTATCTGGTTTGCGACTTTGTCCAGCCTGATTTTAGCATTGATATAATCCATTATTTCTACCATTGCGAAAAAAATCGGCAGCAGGATTATCGGCAGAACCAGTGAGAACTCTATTAGCGCTCCACCATTATTGCAACGGTACACATTTTTACTATTTCTTATTGGGATGGACATACCGGGATCATTCCTTCCGTCTCACGCTTAACATTAACACCAAATGCTTCATTGCGGGTTATGCTCCAGGTGCTGAAATTTACAGTTTCCCGCATCAGCCCGATATTTTGAAGATAGCCGGATAGCAACGGCCAGCGGTATCTTGCTTCAAAAATCACTACATCGCCAGGTTCGCCGATAGTGCCGGGGGATGGGTTGCTAAGCAGAGTATCATTTACATATATATTCATGCACAAGTTATCATCAGGCTTGATAAATCCCATTGAGTTGGAGCGAATACTTTCTTTTAAACTGTTGAAATCCACTGCATAAGATTCTTCGCATTTGCTGGTATCGCCTGAAGCGTATTCTCCATCGCGGCAACCGATTCTCGCTGCACGGGTGAATTGAGCCAGCGTGTTTTCCAGAGCCGCGTTACCGAATTTCATCATGCTGACCTCCATGATGCCGATCATAATAAGGATCAGTATCGGAGCCACTGCCGCAAACTCAATTGCCGCCACGCCGGATTCGGTGCTGAGCAGCAGTTTTATACCTGCTTTTCCAGGCTCTAAACCTTGATAATTGTATGATAAACTATGCGCCATGCCATTCCTTGCCGCCCCAGAGGAGTGGAAATTTTAAGGATATTAACGCATAGTAAGCTTTATTGGTTAATTTTTATTAAAAATTAAGCCTATTTCGTGCATAGCCTGCTGTATAAGCTCCTGAGAGTCCGGATTTGGCTCCAGCATAGGCAGGCGCATGTTGGATGTGCATAATTTCAGCAGGGATGCTGCGTATTTTACAGGTGCAGGGTTAGTTTCCACAAACATTGCCTGGTGAAGCGGGTATAGTTTCCGGTTTAACTCCATAGCCCCTTTTATATCACCTGCGAACCATTTGTTCTGAAGTTCAGCGCACAGCCTGGGAGCGATATTGGAAGTCACGGAAATGCAACCCACACCGCCTGATATATTGAAACTCAACGCAGTAATATCCTCCCCCGATAACATGCAGAAATTTCCGGCGTTGGCTCCTAACCTGCGGCTCAGGCTTAGCGGCCTGGCCAGGTCTCCGGTGGCATCCTTAATGCCTGCTATATTGGGCAGATCCGCCAGTTTTGCTATAGTTTCATCAGTCATATTGATAACGGAGCGGCCAGGAATGTTATATATTATTATCGGCAGCCCGCAGCTATCGTGTATAGCTTTGAAATGTCTGTATAGCCCTTCCTGGGTTGGTTTGTTATAATATGGTGTTACTACAAGCGCTGCATCCGCCCCATATTTTTTTGCGTGGCTGGTTAGGTAAATAGCCTCCTCAGTACTGTTAGAGCCTGTGCCTGCTATAACCGGCACTCTCCCCCTGGCCTGCTCCACACAGATTTTCACCAACTGGTTGTGCTCATCATGCGTAAGTGTTGGTGATTCCCCGGTTGTACCGCAGGGAACCAGGCCATGCACCCCCTCGGTTATCTGCCATTCGATAAGATTTCTGTATGCATCCTCGTCAATAGCACCATTTTTGAATGGGGTGATAAGTGCTGTAATTACGCCTTTGAACATGACTTTCCATTAGTTTTACCAGTATACTAACGGCAATATTTATTCAGAAAACTAAAATCTCCTGATTGATAAAGCAGAAAAATACCGCATCAGTAATTTCATGCGTAGCATTATAAAAATACTGATGTTCATTGTATTGCCCATTATCCTGGTGGAGGCGGTACAGGCTGAAACTGTATCAGGCGCAGGGGCTTTCGCTGAGTCGCTCAGGCTTGTGGAAAGCGGGGATTTTGAGGGCGCACTGCTTGAGGTTCAGAAAGACCAGGATGTTTTATCCAGAAAAATTGTTGAATGGTATGTGCTGGCCAAGGGCGAACAGTCCGTTCCGTTTGAGAGACTGGAGGAATTCATAACGAAAAATCCTGACTGGCCGTGGATGGATAAGCTTAAAAAAAATGCTGAAATGACACTCGCTGCTGAGCAGAACTTCGAGAAGGCTATGCGCTGGTTTACTGATCAGCCGCCGGAAACTGGGGATGGAATGCTGCTTTATGCCCGCGCTCTGGCTGCCAGCGGAATAAAAGACCTGCGAACGAAAAGTTATTTCAAAAGCGGTTTTGTGAATGCCTCCCTGAATGAACGTGATGCTATCGAGATTTTCAAAACTAACTCTGAGTTTTTAAGTCAGGATGATATTTTAAAGAGAGCCAGCAGACTATTATGGGAGGAGAAAACAAAAGATGCGGAAATTCTGCTGCCACTGGTAAGTGCTAAAATGCAGGAGCTGCTGAAAGCCAGAATAGCCGTTATCCGCCGTGATAAAAATGCAAAAAAGCTGATAAAGAAGTTATCCCAGGAGCTACAGAAGGATAGCGGCCTGCTGTATGACCGCATCAAGCAGCTTGATGATAAGAAGGATGCTACAGCAGTGCGAAGCCTGCTTTTATCCATGTCAGACTCTGGCATGAAGCCGGAATTGTTATGGCGCTTCCGGGCTGAGCAGGCGCAAAACCTTATCCTGTCCCGCGATTATAAAATGGCTTATTCTATATTATCACGTCATGGCATGCAGAAAGGTGAAAGCTTCGCCAGGGCTGAGTTTCTGTCTGGCTGGGTGGCTTTGACTTTTATGAACGATCCCAAAAAGGCCTATAAGCACTTCTACAAACTGCATCATAATGTCAGTTATCCGGTAAGTCTCAGCCGTGCTGCTTACTGGGCTGGCGTAGCGGCAAGAGATAACCGCAATAAGGATATAGCGGAATCATGGTTTAAAATAGCATCCGGCTATCCCACCACTTTTTTTGGTCAGAAGGCACTGGAGGAAGTGGGCGGAAAAATTGACCTCACCCCTCACGTTGGTGATTCAGCTACGGCTCCTGAAACAGAGCTGTTTAAAGCCGTAAAAATGCTGGGCGGCATAGGTGAATATGCACTGGCGCGCACTTTCATATTCCAGATACAAAACAGCAGTAAATCCCTTGCTGTGCACCGCATGGCAGCGCGGATAGGTTTTGAAATCGGCCAGCCGGGGCTGGTAGTGAAAGCGGCAAAAAACTCCATGAAGCAGGGGATAATTCTGCTGGAAGAAGGCTATCCCAGGCAGGCTTTTGAACCGTATGAAGCATTTGATAAATCTCTGGCCATGGCCGTTGCCAGGCAGGAAAGCGAGTTTGATGAAATGGCAGTAAGCCCTGCCGGAGCGGTTGGACTTATGCAGCTTCTGCCGTCCACTGCCCGCAGCACCGCCGCTAAAATCGGCATTGAATATAGCGATAGTGATTTATTTAAAGGCAGTTATAACCTGGCACTTGGTTCATATTACCTGAAGCGTCTAATGGATAACTACGGCGGTTCACTGCCGCTCTCACTGGCGGCATACAATGCAGGTCCCGGCAGGGTTGAGGGCTGGCTGAAAAAATATGGCGACCCCCGTGATGGAAAAGTATCGGAACTGAACTGGATTGAGATGATCCCGTTTGAGGAGACCCGTAATTATGTTCACAGGGTTATGGAAAATTATGCAGTATACAAAGTTCTGGAAAGTACAGGAAACAACTAACTTA
>CAYTOJ010000084.1:0-8467 GCA_964439415.1 uncultured Rickettsiales bacterium | reverse complement strand
TCTAATTGCCGTGCCGGAGAAGGTAAAAACCTTTGGCGAGGTTGTGCGCACCACGCGCAGTGACGATGTGGTGTATAATCTGGCCGTGGTGCTGGATACAATAGGCAAAAAAATCCACCCCGTTGCCTACATGAATATCGCGGCGTTCCTTCAGAAGGCCGACAAAGAACGCTCAGGCGTTACTTCCACCTTGAACTCATCCCTTGAGTTATGGGCAAACCCGCTGATTGACGCCGCCACCGCCACCAGTGATTTCAACATGCAGAACCTGCGCCGCGAGCCTCATTCAATATTCGTAGGCGTGACCCCTGATAACCTCCAGCGTTTAAAACCCCTGCTACAGGTGTTTTACCAGCAGTCATCCGACTTCATGACCCGCAAAATGCCGCAGAAGGATGAGAAATACGGCGTACTGATGATGATGGATGAGTTTCCAACACTCGGCGAAATGCCGCAGTTTGAGGCTGGCATTGCGTATTTCCGTGGTTATAAGGTACGCCTGTTCCTGATTGTGCAGGATACCCAGCAGCTTAAAGGCATCTATGAGGAAGCGGGGATGAATTCTTTCCTCTCCAACGCTACCTACCGCATTACTTTTGCCGCTAATAACGTGGAGACTGCGAATCTGATCTCCCAGCTTATCGGCAACAAAACGGTTAAGCAGTATTCCTACAACAAGCCTAAATTCCTGGATTTCAGCCCATCATCCCGTACCGTGCATGAGTCAGAAGTGTCAAGGGCGCTATTGCTGCCGCAGGAGGTTATAAGTCTGCCACGGGATGAGCAAATTATCCTTATCGAAGCCTTGCCGCCGATAAAAACCAAAAAGATATTTTATTATCAGGATAATTTCTTCAAGCGCCGCTTGCTGGATACCGTACCGCTGCCGGTGCAGGAGCCGTATGACCCCCGCAAAAAGCAGGTGGCAAAACCATCAGCAGATGTTCAGGAGGAGCAGAAAAAGGCGTCTCCACCACCTCCACCTCCGCCGCCGCCTGCACCAACAACGCGCCCTGATAATCCGCAGAATGATCCACCAAAGATTGAATCCAGGCCAGCCCCGGTTATGCCGCCACTGCCGCCTCTACCACCGCTTAAAAGCGCGGAGCCTGCGCCCGTGGTGGAGAATAAAGCGGCGGTGAGTACGGCTGAACCTGCAAAAACTCCACCGTTACCTCCCTTGCCACCACTTCCACCGCTGCCACCACTGGCGGGAGGTACGGGCAAGGATGCCGCCCAGGCAGAGATCACAAAGCCAGATACGCCTGTCAAACCACCTAAATCTCCTGAAAAACCAGCGGCAGCAGCTCCGTTTAATCCTTTCGGCGTGGCAATGCTGGATGTAAAGAAGGACAAGCGCAAACCTTTCAGCTTCAACTGGGACGATGACCCCTTCATGGATGAATATGATGACATTGAAGATGACGAAATAGACGATGAAATGCTGAAACCGCTGGAGAAGAAAACAGCTAAATTGGAAGATAAAAAAGAGCCTGAGCAAAGCGTTACTGAAAAGCTTGATAAAGCAAAACCTGTGATTAATCCGTTTGATATTCCATTGCCACTGCCCACCAAGCCGGAGGCTGTAGCAGAAAGTGAGGAAGATGATGACGATGATGAAAATGATCAGGCTACAGCTGACGAATCAGCGAAGGTTAGCAGTGTGCCATTAAACCCCTTCAATCTGCCGCCTCCACCACCGGAGCCGGTTGAGGACGAAGATGATAGCGATAATGATATTGAGGAGGACGCAGATAGCGGCGATGCTTTCGCCAGCCTCCCCCCCAGCCCGGTAGAGGAAACCTCCGGAAGTGAGGAGACGCAGCAAAGCGTCACTATGGATAAGAAAGTTGATTTTAAAAATACTATCGAAAAAAGCATAGTTGTAACTGAGAAACCTACAGATGCGAAAAACACTAAAGAAACCATAGCAAAAACTGAGACCGTGGCGGAAAATCCGAAAGCTAATGACGTAGTAGTTGAAAATACGCAAAAACAAGCGGATAAGCCTAAAACCGTGGGGGGCATTCCCAGCTTTTTTGCCCGCCCGACTTTAAAAATTCCAGATGATACTGATAAAAATGCATGAAACATTAGTAGAAATCTATGAACAACCCGGCCTTAGCATAAGCCTGGCTTACGCCACGCCGGATAATTTTACCGGGAAGCCTGTGTATGCTCCAGATGCCAGATGTTTCCTGCACAGGGATGCTGCGCTGCTGCTGGATAAAGCTTTTATACTGGCGCAAAAGGCAGGGTTCGGGCTTAAAATATTCGATGCCTTCCGCCCAGCCGATGCCCAGCAGATATTATGGAGCCACACACCTGATCCCACATTCTTGGCTGATCCCGCTAAAGGCTCCCCACATTCGCGGGGTGTGGCCATAGACCTGACATTGACGGATGAAAGCGGGATTGATCTGGACATGGGAACCGCCTTTGACGCATTCACCCCCCGTTCCTGGCATGGTGATACGGAAATATCCATTGCGGCGCAGCAGAGCCGCTTTCTGCTGCTTGGCATAATGAGCGCGGCAGGATGGGACTTCTACAGCAAAGAATGGTGGCATTACCAGATGTTCAATTCCAGGCAGTATCAGTTATTATCCGATGCAGAAGCCGGAACTTCAATGCTAGTGACAGATGATTAATAATTATTAATCAATAACGTCATGTTTATAACTTGTTTCTGTAATTAATTGTTAAAATTTTATCATTATCCTAGGCAGTGATACTAAATCAGTTTTAGCTAAATCATATGCCATTGCTTAGAAAAGCATTACTGCCAGTGTTGGTGCTCTTTTTTCCTCTATCCGCCGTGGCGGAGGGGAAGCTGGCTGACTCCAAACTCTGCACCGGGATAATGCCGGAATACGAGCGAACTTACGGCATTCCTAAAAACATATTGCTTTCTATATCACAGAATGAATCCGGCATCTGGCATCATGCTGACCGTAAAACCGTGCCCTGGCCGTGGACTATCGGCGTAGCAGGACGCGGCTTTTATTTCCGCTCCGAGGCTGATGCGGTGGAGGCTCTAATCAAGCTGGTCAATCATGGCTACAAGAATATTGATATTGGTTGTATGCAGGTGAATCTGGCTGCGCATCCGCAGGCATTTCCTTCATTGGACTACGCCTTCAATCCGGATCATAATGTCAATTACGCAGCAAAATTTTTGCGTAAGAACTACGATGAAACAAAATCCTGGAAAACAGCTATTTCATATTACCATTCCCGGACGCCATCATACGGCAATGCGTATCTTTCCAGGATTATCAATCGCTGGTTTAAGAACACCATGAATAACAACGAGATAGCCTCGGTTGATAATTTATCACCGCAAGGCCAGCAGCAAGCGGCAATGTCGGCAGTGGTTGCCCTGCCGCCAATACCCAGTCCACCGCGTGCCAGATATGTTTATGATACCCCAAGGGATGGTCAGAAGATTATAAATGTGCGCAAAACCTCCAGCATCATAAAGGTCAGGAAGAAAAATGAACGCGGGGTGAAAGTAGTGCGTATGCAGCCTACCCGGGGCGGTGATATGATTATTAAAAGCAGCAGTTCAAATAGTGGCAGCGAAAAGAAACTTGCGCGCAATTCCTACGATAAAAACCACAGCGCAACAGCCAACAACACCCCAATAGATTTTATTTTTAATTAGCCAACTATTTCAACCCAGCTCTCATTGAACTTTGTAAGCCTCAATATATGCTCCGATTCTATGAGCGGAACATTATGATTTATAATGAATTTTACCGCTGAGCCTGGAACGTGCCTCATTATGGTAAATTGCGAACCATGTGGTTGCCATGTGAATTTGTGGGCTTGAGTTGCGATTTCATATCCTTCAAAATTTCCATTCTTATTCTTTTCCCACCTAAAATCATTTGCCGCGAATCTTCCGGCTCCTTCTTCAAACAAAACGAACTCTTTCGTTTCAAAGTTGCGTATTAACACTGCTACTCTTAAATCATTATGTTCAGCGAGAGATTCGTTAACTCTGGCGTTCCAAACAGATAAGATAGCTTTTCCAGTTGCCTGAACGTCATCATGTGGGTTTTTTATGCCTAATGAATAATCTGGTGAATTACGTCCAGAAATAAGCCTTACAGTTTTTTGTGCGAATGGTTTTGCTGACTTAACTGTTTTGACAGACCAGGCATTCCCATCAAGCAAAACATCGGCAACTCCCAAGGGACTTGATAAATGTGTTCCATCAATCGCTTTGGCAAATATAGTGCCAAAATCATCACCAGTTATGTCCCCATTACCTATAGCCATCCTATGAACAAACTGCTTTCCTAATTGGAGTATTACAGTTCCCAACTGCCAGGAACTTTGTAGCCTGTTTTTATGACCTCTTAAGCGCGTATCATCAGAAGACATTCAGTAAGCTCTCTATAACAGCTTTTACCATAGGCACAGGAACAGCGTTACCAGCTTGTCTCCTAGTTTGTGTGTCAGGGCAAATTACTTCAAAGGAATCTGGAAAGCCTTGCAATCTAAGCATTTCGCGTGGGGTTAATCTTCGCACACCATCAACAAGCAAATAGTTGTACGAAGCTCCTGCGCGTAATGCACACGAAAAGGGGTAACTTGAGATGTTACCGCTCTTATTTTCGTGCCAAATTGACGGACTTACTTTTGGCGTGTGTGCTGATAATCGGGAATTTTTTATTTTTCCCGAAACATAATGCTTAGGGTCTGGTTTTTTTTCTAATATTGACGTTAGTGGCGTTATAGGCACTTTTTCACTAGGCCATGGGAAAGTACCAATATCTTTGAGAGTTGCTACAATAAGTATTCGCTCACGTTTTTGTGGAACCCCAAAATCAAGAGCATTAAGAATCTTATAATTAACATAATAGCCAAGCTGCTCTATTGAATCTATAATATTATGAAGCGTTTTCCCCTTGTTAATTGTAGCTAGTTGCTTCACATTTTCTAATAAAACAGCTTTTGGTTTTTTTTCCCGTATTATTCTAGCAATTTCAAAAAACAAAGTACCGCGAGGATCTTCAAACCCTTGTCTGCTTCCAATAATACTAAATGGTTGGCATGGAAAACCTGCACAAAGCAAATCATGGTCTGGTATATCACTTGCTTTGATAGCCGTTATATCACCGTGCGGCCTAATTTTGTAATTATGTTCATAAGCCCTTCTGGCTTCAGCATCAATATCTGAAGCAAAAACGCATTCTAACCCTAAACTATGAGCGGCTGAGTGAAAACCACCAATGCCACAAAACAAATCAACAAAAGTTTTTAGCTCTTGTTTTCTTTGGTCGACTGGTCGGCTGGCCGGCTGGTCTTTAATGCGATCAACAATATCAAAATTTTGTTGTAAATGCATTGTTATAGTACCGATTAATTTCCTTAATTAATGCGCTTTTTCCTTGTTATCCATTATGCTGCTGCTGCGGCCTGTCATGAATTCCATTCTACCGCTTTGAGAGTTAATGTATTTAGCCAGCGCGGATATTACCTCGCTATCAAATATGCTGTCAGAATCCCTTTTCAATGATTCCAGAGCCTCATCAACCGTCATGGCAGGGCGGTAGGCGCGGTGGCTTACCATGCCCACGAAAGCGTTAGCTGCGGCTATTATCTTGGCTGTTGGCAATATGCGGCTGGCCTGCATGGCTCTGGGGCCTGTTCCATCCATACGCTCCTGCGTCTGGCGGATGGATTCAACCACGGGGCCGTTAAATTCCACACCGTCCAGCAGGTTAGCACTGGCTGTTATGGCAGATCGTATATCCTTCAGTTCTTTCATATTCAGCACGCCTACAGAAGTCAGGAGGGAATCCGGAATCAGGATTTTTCCGATATTCATAAGCCTGCCGGCTATTTCCGCCGTTTCTATCTCTAAATCACTGAGCTGCATATTCTCGGCTATCCTGCGGGAAATGCGCGATACTTTTTCTGAATGGGTGGATGCGTAAGGGTCGCGGCTATCCATTATCGCCACCAGAGTGTCGATCATCTGCTTTAAGGTTCTCTCGCGCCGCTCTTTTTCCTGCACTACCAGGGTTACATCCTCGTCGGAGACCAGCACTAAACCATCACTATTTTTAAGCGGCATGAAGGAACTTTTTACCGTATTAGCGGGATATCCACCCCTGCTGAAAACGCCAAACTGCGGTAATCCGGTTTCCAGAACTTTCTCGGTGTGTTTTATGTAATATTCGGCGTCCATAGGCTCCAGCAGAGACTCCAGTGTTTTACCACCCACTACATCCACATGCCGTTTCGCCTTGGCCGCGAATGCGGAATTGGCATAGATTACTTTGTGACGGGAATTTATGATAAATGCCGGCGCATGTTCACTGCTGCCGATAATATCCAGCAGGTCGCTTTTTTCACGGATTTTAGAAACATCCGCCTCGTTACGCTCCAGCATGTGTTCTGCGGCGCGTGCTCTTGCCGCCTTCCACAAGCCGAACAATCCGAACACCAGAGCCAGACTGCCCAGCGCGTAATAGGCCATAATGTCTATCCGCTCGCTTCTGGCCATTTTCAGAAGTTCTCCCAGATTGCCTTTGGTAATTATATAAACTTCTGGCAGTTTATCAATACGGCTTGAGGATGCTATCCACTCATTTCCCGCTTTATCCTTGCCCTGCACAATCTGAAAAGGCGTATCAATAGCCAGAAGCTCTATAATGCTTCTCTCTGAACGCAGGTCTAATAAATCGTCCGCCTCGCCTGCGGCTTTGGAGGGCGAGAACACCTCCAGCTTATCATTAACCCTCTGAGCTATATATGAAGTTATTGCCGGATGACCATCCTGCCCGACTGAGAAAATAAACTGCCTGTCCAGAAGCTTAAGCCCCAGAACCCAGCCCAGTTGATTTGCAGTTGTTCTTACTTCTTCACTCGGAGTTAGCGGCACTAAAAACCCTAAGAACCTGTCACCGTTTATATTCCTTATTATCCTGGTTGCATGCTGCGCATTTGCTGGAACTGTTTTTACCATCTCCACCAGATTACTATCAATCGCACTCATCCCAGCGGAAGAAGCCACCTGTTTACCATCCATGGTAAGCAGGGCTATGCCGGATGGCGCGGCGCTGTTGGTCATGGTACGGGCATCCATGCTCTGCAGAATTTTGAACCCGCCTTTCTCTGATGCTGACTCAAGATAATTCCGCAGAAATGCCGCTTGATTCAACCCTTCAGGTGTTTGCGGCTGGTCTCCATCAGCCAGCAGATCCTGCATGTACCCCTGCACGGATGCATTAGCAGATACCTGATTGAGCACATTAAACGTTGATTCTATTGCCTGAGAAAGCACCGAAGCTTTGGTGGATGAGTTTACCAATATGCTGGCTTTTGCGCGGTTAAAATCCTTCTCCACTCTCATGTTAGCGAAGTAGGCGGCAAGCCCGAGGCCTAGACAAAGCATAGCAGCGATTACGAAATAAAGTGTATGCGGCGGTTTTACATCGCCATCCACTTTCCTGCCCCGCGCTTCATGGGCATCTAACGCATTTAAAAAGCCAATCGCTCTCATTTTCTAAACTCCGCCAAAGATATATTAACGCATATTAACGATTAATGCAAATGGCATTCCATTTTACTGAAATTTAGGCATTCTGCGGCTCAAAGCAAAGTTTAATAACCAGCCTGTGAAATTCACCTTTAATTAAGACGGATGGGTTAATTTCAGTTATTATGTTTGCAAATTTATGTGTAAAATTTTGCAGCGGTTTTAAACTGATTTTTTTAACCGCGCTTACTCTAGCCGCCTTAAATCCCCAAGGCGCGAGGGCTGACTCCATCAGCGCCAGGATACTTGATTCGGTTTTCTCACCCCGCATAGCAACCAATCAGGAATTATCCGGCTTCCCTAAATGGACACGGGTAGCAAGCGGCTATAACGTGCAGAAGCACTTAAGTCTGGCCACCTGTGCAGGCGACAATGTAATGCTCTGCAATTCCGAGAAATGGAAAACGCTTTTAAATAACCAGGCAGGACAGGATTGGAAAAATGTGTTTAATAACGTCAACAGGTTTATTAATCAGTTTCCTTATATTGAGGATGCCAACAATTACGGCATGGATGATTACTGGGCTACGCCGCAGGAATTGTTCGCCCGTGGCGGTGACTGTGAGGACTTCGCAATCGCCAAATACATGGCGCTCAAAGCATTAGGATTCCCCACAGCCAACATGCGGATTTTAGTGCTGAATGATCATAACCTTGATATTCTCCACGCTGTGCTGGTAGTAAAATACGGCAAAGCCACTTATGTGCTGGATAATCAGGTTCCTGAAGTTATGATGGCAGGAGCAATCAGGCACTACGAGCCGATATTTTCCATCAACGAACAAGGCTGGTGGAAACACCAGATCACCACCGCGCAGTTAGTGAAATAAGAAGAATAATAACATGCAAATACTAGCACTCAGCACTCAGCACTCAGCACTCAGCACTCAGCACTCAGGCTGACGGGTT
>CAYTOJ010000083.1:0-8574 GCA_964439415.1 uncultured Rickettsiales bacterium | reverse complement strand
TTTGGAGTGTCCTCAAGCTTTCTGGGCAGCTATATGGCTCCCAAGCTTAAAGACAATCCTAATTTGAGTGACGATATGAAGCGTTATCTGGCCATGTACGTGCCAGCCGCGACAGGATTCGTAGGATATTTCACCGGCACTCAGGAATACCGCAAAGCTTACGATAAATTCTGGGAAAACTGGGGGAAGAAGAAACAAAGCGACTCCCCAGGTATTGGTACTACCTCTCAGCTTCCCCCACCGCCTGCGGGGGGGGCTAGGGGGGGGCATCTTTCTTCTTCTGATAGTATCGAAAAAACCGATACATCCCAGGAAAAAGCCTCAACCAACCTCAACAACGAAACCAAAGATAGTTTAAGTTTCTATAAGGATGGACTTGGCAAAGTCCTCTTCAGTTATGTTCCTTCAATTATGATCGGCTTCGCACCGCACCAGTACTTAAAAATGCGTATAATGGATATGATCGGCACGCCTGATAAAGCAAATCCGGATCCGGCAACCGGGAAAATTCTGTTCAAGGAAGGAACCGCGAAAATGCCTGGCCTCAGCCAGAAACTTAATGAAGTAATCAAAGCATCACCCACAAAACTGGTGGATGCTGTGTTCTTTCAGGAAGTGCTGGCAACAGGCGGAGGCTTCATGAGCTATATCGCCACAGGTGACTTATGGCGCAACACTTACGACCGCATTATTGATGCTTTGGGTAAAAAGGATTCCACGTCACCAAATATGTAATTATGGCAAATCTATGAGCAATATCTCGCTTGTCTGAGTGGCTTTTATATGGATTTCCGGCTCATCCAGCAAAGCTGCGCCATCACCTTTGTGCAATTCAATGTTATTGAGCAGGATTGTCCCTTCCGATACCAGCACATAGGCATGTTTCCCCAGCTTCTTCCCATATGTGCCACCCTGCCCCAGCACGCCGCCATATATAGCGGCATCGGCATGGATATATAAGGCATCTGACTTTTCATGTTCAGCCAGGCCGGAAGCCAGCGGTTTCAGAATATTCATTTCCTGAATTTTCGGGAAAGCTTTCTGCTCCCACCGGGGCGCCACCTCAGGCTTATTGGGATATATCCATATCTGGTACAGGTTTGTATCCACCAGTTCTTCATTATGTTCTGCATGGGTTACGCCTGTTCCGGCACTCATAACCTGAACTTCGCCGGCTCCCGTTTTGCCTGTATTACCAAGATTATCACGGTGAGTTATAGCACCGCTGCGAACATATGTGATAATCTCCATTTCCTTATGGGAATGGAAATCAAAGCCGCCGCCCGCCTTTACTATATCGTCATTGATTACCCTGAGGTTGTTCAGCCCAGTCCAAGCAGGGTCGTAATAACCTGAGAAACTGAAGTGATACCGAGCATCCAGCCATGAATTTTTGAAGTTTCCCAGTTCAGAAAACTCGCGTGCAGTTATCATAAAATCCCCCAATAATCTTCCAGGTTCATACTACATAAACAAGCTTCAATCCATTTTTCATTTGAAGCTTAAGACATTTCCATTTATGCACGAACAATATCTTTAAGCTTTATACGAGAGGTGAAATGCAGCTCTGGAAGAAAGTAGTAATCGGCCTGGTTCTTGGCATCATATTTGGGTATTTAGTCAATACCGGAAGCATTCCTTTGGAATTTCTGAATAAATATATCAAACCAGTCGGCACTATTTTTATCAATCTGATCAAAATGATAATCGTGCCTTTGATCTTCCTTGCCATCATCAGCGGCATTACCAGTATTGAGGATAAATCCAGTTTAGGGCGAATCGGCAGTAAGTCCGTAATGGCGTATTTAACCACTTCCGCTTTTGCTGTGGTGATTGGCCTGGTGGCGGCGAATCTTTTGCATCCCGGCCTTGGCATATCGGACGATTTAATAAGCAAGCTTACCACATCCAAGGGCGCAGTGCCGGTTCCTGATGCAAAAGTGCCTTCAGCGCTGGATACCCTGCTTGATATAGTTCCAACCAACGCCATAGGCGCGATGGCTCAGGGGCATGTGCTACAGGTAGTGTTCTTTGCAATTTTTACAGGCATCACCATCAACCTGATGGGGGATGATTCAAAGCGTATCAGTAACGGCTGTTCACTGCTGGCCAAACTTGTGTTTAAAATGATCGGCCTGATTGTGCAGTTATCACCGTATGCTGTATTCGCACTGATCGCCGTTGCTGTTGGCACGCAAGGGATAGATATTTTAAAGAACCTGGCGATGCTGGTTGTAACCGTTGTCGCAGCATGTGTATTTCAGTATATCCTTTTTGGTATACTTATCGCGGTTATCGGAAGGATATCGCCGTTTCCCTTCTTCAGAAAATCTCTGGAATACCAGGCGCTGGCTTTTTCAACCAGTTCCAGCAAGGCCACACTGCCAACTACTATGGATGTTGCGCGCAGCAAAATCGGTATCTCTGAGCAAAGCACATCCTTCGTACTGCCACTTGGCGCGGCAATCAATATGGATGGTACTGCCATTTATTTAGGTATCTGCACGGTATTTCTGGCGCAGGCTACCGGAACACCCCTTGGTATGCATGAGTATGGCGTTATCATACTGCTCTCCACCCTGGCTTCCATTGGCGCTGCCGGTATACCAAGCGGCTCACTGATTATGATGGGCATGGTGCTTTCCGCCGTGGGGCTGCCGCTGGAGGGAATAGCCATTATCGCAGGTGTTGATAGAGTTCTTGACATGCTCCGAACCACCATCAATATCACTGGCGACACTGCGATTACACTGATTATAGATAAAAGCGAAAACAAGCTGGATGTAGATAAATACTACAGCTAAAAAAAAGAGCCGGCTATTGCTAGCCGGCCAAATTAATAACAGGGAGGCTTCACGTTAAAACTTAACGTGAACGGCTTGTAAAAGCCGATCGGCAAAAGCCGACACGCACTAGTTAACAAATAACCACCATTAAACAATATTAATTACTACAACACAGCTATGCAAAAAACGCATGGCCATCTAGTATTATACATACTTCAATGACCCTGTATCTATTCTGGTTAATTTAAGAATTCCTAAGAACCACTTAAAGCACTCTTTATATCTCTAGTAAGATCAGATAGTTCCGCTATAAGTCTCCCCCTATTAGCCGCTGTGATGGATGACAGCCCTTTAATTTTCTCAACAATAACTGAGCCTATAACCACACCATCAACATAAGCCCCTAATACACTAGCCTGCTCAGGGCTTTTAATACCAAAACCAACCATAACTGGCACTTTTGCTATACTTCTTATTTGCTGCGCCCTTTGCTTAACCATTTCCTCGTCAGCCGCTTTTACTCCGGTAACCCCCGCCACACTGACATAATAAACAAAACCCTCCGCGCTTGAGGCAATTTCCTGTAGTCTTGCCTCTGATGTTGTTGGTGCTATCAGCTTTATATGCGGCAATTTGGCGGCCTTAAAATCAGCATCCAGTTCATGCTCTTCCGGTGGCAGATCAACTATAATCACACCGTCCGCCCCTGCCACTTTAGCATTCTGCGCAAAATCCGGATAACGCAGAACGGGATTCAAATACCCCATAAGTATAACCGGGGTTGACTGGTCAGTTCCCCTGAATTCCTTCATAATACCCAGTGCGCCGCGCAGTGAGCCACCACTTGCAAGGGATCTGATAGCTGCCTGCTGTATCACCGGACCATCCGCCATAGGGTCGGAAAATGGAAATCCAAGCTCTATTATATCAGCACCCATCGCCGCCAGAGTATGCATTAATTCAAGCGTTGTAGCATAGTCAGGATCATTCGCCATTATATAAACTGCCAAAGCTTTGTCGCCACTGCTGCGCAGCCTTAAAAAAGTTTGCTCCAGCCTGTTCATTTTAAATCTCTAGTTTTAAGTATTTAGCGACGCTGAAAATATCCTTATCTCCACGCCCACACAGATTCATTATTATAAGCGGTTCACCCTTCATTTTAGGAACTTCTCTAGTCAGGTAGGCCAGCGCGTGCGATGGCTCCAGTGCTGGAATTATCCCCTCCATCCTACTACACAGTTTGAACGCCTCCAGAGCCTCATCATCAGTCACGCCTACATACTCGGCACGCTTAGTATCCTTTAAATACGCATGTTCCGGCCCCACACCCGGATAATCCAGCCCGGCTGAGATGGAATGGGTATCTTGCACCTGGCCATCTTCATTTTGTAGAATATATGATTTTGCGCCGTGCAGAACGCCAACCTCACCTTTACTCAAGGATGCCGCATGATGCACAGTATTCAGCCCCTCCCCCGCCGCTTCAACCCCAACCATGCGCACTTTCTCATCCCCCAGGAATGGATGGAACAGGCCAATTGCATTAGAGCCGCCGCCGATAGCAGCCACCAGCATATCCGGCAAACGGCCTTCCGCTTTTAATATCTGCTCCCTTGCTTCCCGCCCGATAACCGACTGAAAATCACGCACCATTTCCGGAAAGGGATGCGGCCCCGCCGCCGTGCCAATCAGATAATACGTGGAATCAACATTGCTTACCCAGTCCCGCATGGCCTCATTCATGGCCTCTTTCAGTGTCTGCGTACCTGCCAGAACTGGTATAACCTCCGCCCCCAGCAGCTTCATGCGGAATACATTCGGGCTTTGGCGTTCTACGTCTTTCGCACCCATGAAGATTACACATTGCATATCAAACAAGGCGCAAACCGTAGCAGTGGCCACCCCGTGCTGCCCCGCGCCCGTTTCCGCGATAATGCGTTTGCGCCCCATGCGCTTTGCCAGCAACGCCTGCCCGATGCAGTTATTTATTTTATGCGCGCCGGTGTGGTTAAGCTCATCCCGCTTGAAATAGATTTTCGCTTTTCCTAAATGCCGGGAGAGCCTCTTGGCATAATAAAGCGGCGATGGGCGGCCAATATAATGGGTATAATAATAATCAAGCTGCTGCTTGAAGGAAGCATCTGCACGGGCGGCTTTATATTCCTGCTCAATTTCCAGAATCAATGGCATCAGCGTTTCCGCTACATATCTGCCGCCGAAAATCCCAAAATGCCCTTTATCGTCGGGGAGATTAAATTCAGACATCATTATCTCTCTTTAATCCAATAGTCGTTAGTCCACATGCACTAATAGTAAGTTTACCCAAAACACTTGTAGAGTGTTTTTGGTATAGCGCATAAATTTAGTGCATAGTGCGTAGCATGGTTTATTGATGCGCCTTCATTAATTATGCATAAATCTAATAATGTCTGGCTTTTATACATTATCAAGCAGAACTATGTCTGAAATCACGGCCAGACTGGAGAAGCTGGACGAGAAAGGCGAGATTGAACTGGACATAGAGGAAGGCGTGATAAACTTTGCCGTCTCCGCCGGCAAAAAATACGTTTTGAACAAACATGCAGCGTCACAGCAGATATGGCTTTCATCGCCTGTGTCCGGCGCTCACCGTTTCAGTTATGAGCCAGCCAGCCAGAAATGGAAAAATTCCAGTGGTATGGAGCTGGAAAGTTTACTGATGAGTGAACTGCATGGCTTCTAAAGCGTCTAGTGAAACCAATGCGCAGTCTGCCAAAGGCAAGTTGAAAAGTTTGAAGTTTCTGCGCTCTTACCTGCTGCCGGAAAAGGCCAGCATCTTAACCGCCCTGGCTGCTATATGCGTATCCTCAACCTGTCTGCTTGGCATCGGCTGGGGCTTGAGGCATATTATAGATAATGGCCTTGCCCAAAACAATTCCGGCCTGCTGGATCAATACTTTTTCATACTGCTTGGCATTGTCTGCATCTTCGGTGTGTCCTCATACTTCCGGGTGTACACGGCATCACTGGCGGCGGAGAGGGTTATCGCAAGACTTCGGATGAATATATATGAGCATATAATAAACCTCTCCGCGCCTTTTTTCGAGCGTACCCGCACGGGTGAACTGGTATCCAGGCTTGCCGCCGATACCACGCTGCTGCAATCCATCATCGCCAGCACGGTGGCTATGGCTCTCAGGAATGTTCTGTTATTGTTTGGCGGCCTTATCATGCTTGGCATTACCAGCCCCAGACTCACCGCTTATGTTATGCTGATGATTCCGGTAGTAATAATTCCCATTATAATTTTCGGGCGGCGGGTTAAAAAACTCTCCCGCCAGACGCAGGATAAAGTGGCTGACCTGGCCAGCCATATGGAAGAAAGCATCACTCATATTAAAGCAGTCCAGGCTTTTGGCCTGGAATTGAAAATGAGTGAGACATTTAAAGGCCTGGTAAAACAAAGCCTGGAGGCAGCCAGGGATAAGCTTAAAAGCCGCGCCCTGCTGACAGGTCTGGTAATAACTTTTGTCTTCAGTGCCGTGGCCGCTGTGTTATGGGCAGGCAGCAGATATGTACTGCGCGGGGAGATCAGCGGCGGGGAGTTATCATCATTTCTCTTTTACTCGGTAATAGTGGCAAGCTCAGTTGGCGCATTAAGTGAATTGATGGGGGACGTGCAAAGGGCGGCAGGAGCGGCTGAGAGAATAATGGAACTGCTGCGGACTCATGAATTCATCAATCAATCACCAAATCCTGTAAGGATTAATACTGTAAAAGATGTGACAATTGACTTTGCAGATGTCACTTTCAGTTATTCAACCGATCAACATAAAACAATTAAAGCTCTGGAGGATTTCAGCCTTAACATAAATCCCGGCTCCATGGTAGCACTGGTGGGGCCTTCGGGAGCCGGGAAAAGCACAGTATTTCAATTATTGCTCAGATTTTATGACCCAGACTCTGGAGTTATAAAAATAAATAGTCATGATATTAAAAATGTGGAATTGAGCAATTTACGCTCGCTTATCGGCATAGTCCCGCAGGATCCATACATTTTCGCCACCAGCGCATATGAGAATATCGCATTCGGGAAAAGTAACGCCAGTTTGACGGAAGTCCGTGACGCAGCGCGCCTGGCCGGGGCGGATGAGTTTATCTCCCGCCTGCCTGAAGGCTACAGCACATACTTAGGTGAACGGGGTATGAGGCTTTCCGGTGGGCAGAAGCAGCGCATTTCCATAGCCCGCGCAATACTTAAAAATCCGGCCATATTACTGCTGGATGAAGCCACCAGCGCGCTGGATTCGGAAAACGAACACATAATACAGCAAAGCCTGGATACCCTAATGCAAGGCCGCACTACCCTTGCCATTGCCCACCGCCTGTCCACCATAATACGTGCCGATATTATAGTAGTTATGGATGATGGGAAAATAGTGGCAACAGGAAAACATCATGAACTGCTGCAAATCTCCCCGCTGTATGCGCGCCTCGCCAGCCGCCAGTTCAGACAGGTGTAATCATAACCAACTGATTTATAGCGACTAGACGATTCAGTGCTTCATGCCTTCATGCTGTTTCTGCGTCGCGTCTTTATTAGCCTTGGCGCAGATTTCGCATTCTTCACCCTGCTTCATAGAGGTCATGCCGCCTTCTTTCATTTTAGCCTTGCATATTTTGCACATGCCATCCTTACAGCATTTGCACTGATCAGATTTACAGCAGTGCGCTTTCATATCCATGCCAGATTGCGTGGTAGATTGCGTATCAGCGCACGCGGTTACAAAAGCGAGCATAACAACAGGTAATAACTTCTTAAGCATAGTAACTCTCCTTTATTAATGGTTAGTTCTTTTTGATGGTAGATATGGTGTAATCATCACTGCCTTTGGGTTTGAGAGTGAAGGATACAACGTCACCTTCCCTGTAACTGGATAGGTCAACGCCGCTGTCAGCAGTGAATGTCATCGTCATCACTGGCCAGCCAAGTGATTTGATTGGTTCATGCTTGATTTTGATATTGTGTTTTTCAGCATTCACATTCACTACCTTACCTGTAGCTGCGATATTTTCCACTGCAAATGCAGGCATTGCGGCCAGCATAAACATAATTGCGAAAAATTTTTCATAAGATTTTTCCTATTTGTTACATTGATTAAAACATAAGTCGCAGGCCTACGCTGGCTGCCAGTTCCTGCGTTTCCTCACCGTGACTTTCAGCGATTGAGGAGGTCTCGCCGAATTTCCGGCCATAGTGAACATCCACATACGGTGCGAATTTCTTAGTGAATTCATAGCGCGTTTGTAAACCTACCGTGCCATCAGTCACGCCTGCACCAATGTCCTTTTCGCGAACATCCTGCATGGAGATGTTTACTTCAAGATATGGCTCTACAATCAGCTTTTGCGTAATCAGTAATTCATTTTCCTGCCTGACCCTGGCCGTGGCATCCCCATGCTGACTTATAAACAAATGCGCCTCTGTCTCAAACCAGTAGGGGGCAAGTCCGTTAAATCCAAGCGTCAGATATGTTGTGGACTCAGGCTTGCTATCCACACGAATACCTGCTTGAGCATCCCAGAATGTGGAAACATTACGGCTATAGAGCGCCCAGAACTCGGCACTCTCGAGCTTGTTACCCGCACGCTCGCCCTCACCTTTCAGCCAGATTTTGTTTTCGTCTGTGCCTATCCAGCCGTCAAAATCCCAGCTTTGTAGTGATTTTTCTTCGGTATTGCGGCCAATATCAGTCTCCAGCCTGAACTTATGGAAGATACCGCCACCATGCTCGTGCGCCATATCAGC
>CAYTOJ010000082.1:0-8852 GCA_964439415.1 uncultured Rickettsiales bacterium | reverse complement strand
TCAACCCATAACTCCGTATATACATTTTCCTGTGAGCCATATCATCAGTTCTAATAAATCAGGTATTTTCCCAGGTAGTTTTTGATTTGCTTATCAGTTTCCTGATTAAGCTCATTTAGTAAGAGCGCGTTCAAGTCATCAAGAACTGTTTGCTTATCGGATTCATCCATAACGTTCTTATGCGCGGTAACGGCTATATGCATCTCCGCTTCAGGCAGAATTTCCTTTTCATTAAAAATCTTAAAGGTTACATCAAGTTTTCCCTCAACTTTTGCTACTGGTTCTTTTTTAAACCAGGCGGTTATTCCCTTATCTTTTATCAGTTCATGATCTGACGTTTCCGCCTTATTAACCACTACGCGCATGGTCTTGGATGCACCTTTGGGTTTAAATCTTACCTGCGCCCATGACTTCACCGCCTCAGAGGTAGATGGTTTCAGCCCCTCGTTATTCTTTGAATCCACTTTAGGGCGATATTCGTTGGAGAACTCCAGCGTGGCAATATCCATCATATAGGCTGGATATGCTGAATAATCAGCCGCAACAGACTCAGCCTCCGGCCTGGTGGTATAGTTAAATTTGCAGGAGGACAGCACCAGAGCCGCAAAAATCAGGGCGACTATATAACTCAGTTTATAACTGTACAAAAATCTCTGCATATTTGCAGAATATCCACTGTGTAAAATTTTTCAAGTAATGTTATAGCGTGTCCTTACCACCCGACAAGTTAGAGGTTCTATTTGCCCTCCTAACCCCCCTACCGTAAATAGGAGGGAGAACATAGAGAAAACCTACTCCGTTGTCCCATCTCCCGTTTATGGGGGAGGGTTAGGGAGGGGGCAAAAACACTCTAAACCAGATACTTAAAAACTTGTCGGGTGGTAAGTTGACGCCACATAGTGGTAGCAAGTATACAAAAAATGTAGTAACATCTTTTGTAACTACCCAGGTGTTGGCGCGAACTATCGTCCTCCACTCCCGTTCTCGCCTTGGCGAAGCCTTTGGCAGTCCGGAGAGCATTTACCAGAGCCGAGGGCGTAGCCAGGTACGGGAGGGAGACAAGCAATGAACGTTTACGACAGCAGAGCACATGGACAGTTACCATCTTTTCATGAAATTAAAAAAGATTCTTACCAGCCAAGATGTTGCCAATGCAGCAACCGTGGGGTCTTTCCTAATTGCGGCTTATATTGCAATTTCACCGTTTCTTAAATTCGTATGTTCCAAGGTAAGCCATTACTTCTCTCCTAAGGCTAGCGTTGAAGAGTTCAACATAAACTCAACGCCATATAAACATAATAGAAGAAGATTAATTATATTATGGCTTTTAGTGTCAATTACTCTGTACTTATATACAAAGTATTCAAAACCTGAAGAACCTAATAAATACACACAAGAAAAGCAGATTATTGGCGCAGCGTATTATGGATATATACAAGGCGGTGAGTGGAAAGAAAAATTCTTTAATATTTTAGGTAAAGCTAATAATGCATACCCTTCCATAGGGGATGAAATTATTGCGAATACAGACGTTAATATACGAAGCGACGTAATAAAATGTCCGCTTCCAGAGTGTAAATTGCAGGCCGATTGGAAAAATATGCCTGCTGTTGGGGTTATTAAATCTGGAATGACGGCTACAATAGATAAAATTATTGTTCCTTCTTCTGGATCAAATAATGGTACTGCTTATCAGTACGTTTGGGTTTGGTTGCGTAATTTGCATGCTGGTGATGCCGACAAGATACGCTTAAATAATCCAGAATCTACTTTCATCACATATAAAATCGATATTTTTGTTTGCGAAGAAAAAGAAGTTTCTTCACTGTCAATAGCTCGCAAAATTGAAGGTATAATTATAAATAATGGCAACACTGGTAAAGTAAAAGTTCGCCTGCTAAATTTTAAGCTCAATGATACATACTTAGGTGGTTTAATTGACTTAGTAGATAGTCCTGACGACAATAAAATAGAAATAAGATTCAACGGATATAAGGAGAGGCTTGCTTCTGTAAGGTTACAGTCGCTTTTATCAAGTAATCAAATTAGTGCCGAACTCATGGAGGTTGGAACAAAAACTTCCAATTATATTAGTATGTTTATATGCTCCAATAACAAATGATGAGTGTTAACACTTGCAATACTTTATTTAATTATATCAGCAGCTTTTTCAATTCATATAAGGCTTCCAGAGCCTCTTTCGGGCTTAAGGAATCAGGATCTAAGGATTTTAACTGCTGCATAGCGGGTGGTTCCTGAGGCTCAGCCGCTTTCTGATAAGAAAACAGCGGCAGGCTCATTATTGGCTGCATTTGAATCAATGGCTTGTCAGCTTCCAGTTTTTGCAGAATTTCCCCGGCGCGGGTTACAACCTGCTTTGGCAGCCCTGCCAAAGTCGCCACATGCAGGCCATAGCTTCTATCCGCCATGCCTGCGCCAATCTCGTGCAGCAGCACTATGCCACCTTTCCACTCTTTCACTTTAGCAGTGTGACATTCAAGGTTTGGGCAGGTGTTGGTTAGCTGCGTGAGTTCATGGTAGTGGGTGGCGAAAAGCGCGCGGCATTTGAGGGTATTATGAATATGCTCCAGCACCGCCCAGGCGATTGATAGACCATCGAAAGTAGAAGTACCACGGCCAATTTCATCCAGAATCAACAGGGATTTCTCCGTGGCCTGGTTCAGTATCGCCGCTGTTTCCACCATCTCCACCATGAAGGTGGAGCGGCCACTGGCCAGGTCATCACTGGCGCCTACGCGGCTGAAAAGTTTATCCACCACGCCGATATGGGCATATTCTGCGGGAACAAATGAGCCTGCCTGCGCCAGCACTGTGATTATGGCATTCTGGCGCAGATATGTGCTTTTGCCGCCCATGTTAGGCCCTGTCACCAGGTGTACATAACGCTCAGACCCAAGGTTACAGTCATTAGGGCGAAAACGCCCGCCGGATGCGCCGCGCATGGAGTTCTCTACCACCGGATGCCGCCCCTGTTTGATGGTAAACTCATCGGAATTATCAACAATCGGCCTGATGTAGCCGCTATCCGCAGCAACTTCAGCCAGGGCGCTGAACGCATCCAGCCGCGCTATTCCTGAAGCCGCCAAGGCAAGTTTATGGGCAAGTGATTTTATCTCCGCGCAGATTTCAGTAAACACCGCGCATTCCAGCTCCAGCGCCTTTACCCCCGCTGATTCTATTTTTCCTTCCAGTTCTTTCAGTTCTATTGTGGTATAGCGCATCGCGCCGGACATAGTCTGGCGGTGCATGAATTCCGGCAGTGCCTTGCCGCTGTTACCTGCGGTAATCTCAATAAAATAACCCAGCATATTATTATGCTTTATTTTAAGCGTATTGATGCCGGATTGCTGCTGATATTTCAGTTGCAGAGCAGCGATAAGCCTGCGGCCTTCTTCTTTCAGTACCCTGAACTCATCCAGTGCTGCCAGATAGCCTTCCCGCACGATATCACCATCGCGCACACTTAAGGCCAGTTCGTCCCTCAGGGCGTTTTTCAGCTTTGCTTTCAGCTCCTCCAGCCCTTCCAGAGCCTCCAGCGCCTGGGTGATTCTGGCAGGCAGATTCTGTTTATGTATAAAAATTTCCCGCACCAGGCGGATGGATTCCATGCAGGTGCGCACCGCCCCTAAATCCCGGGGATTAGCACGATCCAGGCAAACCCTGCCGGTAAGACGCTCAAGATCAGGAAAGTTTTTAAGGCTGGCACGAAGGTTTTTCTGAAAATCATGATGCCGGGCAAAAAACTCCACCGCGTCCAGCCGCTCATTTATCGCCCCCGCTTCAGCAAGGGGGGATGATAACTGTGAGGCCAGCAACCGCGTACCGGGGGCACTTAAGGTACGGTCAATCTCCGCCAGCAGGCTGCCTTTTTTCTCACCGCGCATGTTTCTGGTCAGCTCAAGGCTGGCGCGGGTAGCTGCATCAATCTGCATCCGCCCGGTGTTATCCTCCCTCGCGGGGATATCCAGCCTTGGTCTAGCGCTTACCTGGGTGAGCTGAATATAATCCAGCAGCGCACCCACTGCCGTTATCTCAGCCTCTATAGTCAGGCCTAAGCCTTGCGGGGTGGAGACACCGTAGAACCCGCCAATTGCCGCCGCCGCTTTTGCTGCGCTGAATGTTCGCGCTGGCACAAACGCCAGCCTGGCATAAAAATCACCTAACTGGTTTTTTATATCCCCGTTTGCCTCCAGCTTGTTACTCAGCAGGATTTCCTTCGGATTTATCCGCGCCAGTTCCGATTTTATCTGAGCTGCCTGGCAGGTGGTAAAGCGCATGATACCGGTGGTAATATCGGCGTAGGCCAGGCTTACTTGCGCTTGCTGCGTTCCCGCCCTTTCCAGACTTATCGCGCAGATAAAATTACTCTCCCCACTTTTCAGGATGTTATCCTCAGTGATAGTGCCGGGGGTGACTATGCGCACCACCTCGCGGCGGATTACGGCCTTATAGCCGCGTTTCTTAGCCTCCTCCGGCGTCTCCAACTGGCTGCATATAGCCACGCGCACATCGGCGCGCATGAATTTCTCCAGGTATAGATCAGCCGTTGCCACCGGAACCCCGCACATGGGGATAGGCTCACCGTTATGGCGGCCACGGCGGGTTAGGGCAATATCCAGAATCGCGGATGCCTTGAGCGCATCATCAAAAAACATCTCGTAAAAATCCCCCATCTGGAAGAACAGGATTTCATTGGGGTACTGCGCCTTGATCTCGTGGTACTGGCGCATTGAGGGCGTCGCTTCCTCAACCGCAGCCGTGGCATTATCTACCTTAGTATCGTTATCATCCGTTTTAAGCATGAAATATGAATATACACCCACCCATTATTTGGCGAGAGGATATATTACTATCGTTCCAAGACTTAGCTTTTTGGAGCGTAGCGACCTGCGCGCTGCCAATGGCAGCAATAAATATAAAAAACATGCCTCCGGCATGGGCTGCGGGGGAAGGCCGAAGGGTCACAGCTTGAACAGACATGGGGTATCCCATGTCTGTTTTTAGCAGTGACGGGCGGCAGCCCCTTATATACAAAAAAATACCCCTGAAATGACATCATTCAACCACACTCTTCAGACGATAGGGGTATAGTTTACCTTTAAATAACACTTTTCTTATATCGCTGCTTGATTCTGAAATTTTTTATTTAGTTCAATGTATAAGAAGAGCAGGTTTTTAGGGCACTTGAAGGTGCTGGCGTTGGCCGTGGGTTTGAGCTTTGGCGCAAGCAATGCGGCACAGGCAGCGGATATAAAAGCTGCTCAGATAATCAGCACCGGGGGTGGCTGCAAAGCCGAATTCACAGTCACAGGTGAGACTCCGAACAGGGTGATGAACTTAAGCTCCCCTCCCCGCATGGTTTTTGATTTCAAGATAGATAAAGATTTCAAGGGCAAAATCAGCAATACCTGCGCCCTAGTGGGAAATGCCAGATATTCCCGCTTTAACAGTGACTGGTTCAGGTTTGTACTTGAACTGAAAAACACAGCAGGGGTAAGCCCGGCGGAGATAAAGGGCGGCAAGGTATCCTTTAATCTCGTACCTGCCGCTAATAAAAGCGATACAGCAAAACAGGTAGTACCCGCGAAAAAGAAACCTGCTGTTACTACAGCAGTGCAGGCCGCGCCATTGAAGCAGAAGAAAAAAGCAACGCCGGATATAAACTCAATAGTCGAGAAGCAAGAGCAAGCCGGGCAGGAGAAAAAGCACACGGTAAAGCAGGATGCTGCTGAGACTGAAGCAATACTGAAACCAAAACGCAATTACAGACCGATAATAGTGATAGACCCAGGCCACGGCGGAATTGACCCCGGGGCAATCGGTGAGGATGGTGTGGAGGAGAAAAACATAGTTCTGGCGGCTGCCCATGCGCTGCGTCAGGGTTTGCAGCAGAAGGGCGGCTACCGGGTGCGGATGACGCGCAGCAGTGATGTTTTCACCAAACTTGCCGACCGCCAGAACATGGCGCGGGAGTTGGAGGCTGACCTGTTCATATCCCTCCATGCCGATGCCGCGCCGGAAGATTACGCCAGGGGGTTATCAATCTATACCCTGTCAGAACAGGCGGCGGAAAAACTGGGCGAGCAGGTTAAGAAAAGCAAAAACCCCGGTGACTTTATTGACAGGGTTGACCTGAACGGCAAAAGCCGCGAGGTTGCGGGAATTTTATTTGATCTGGCGCAAAGGGAAAGTAAAAGCCGCTCCGCCCAGTTCGCCAGTATGGTGTCCGGCAGCATGACAGCGCGCAGAGTAAAACTGCTTAACCATACCCACCGCTTCGCCGGATTTGTGGTTCTCAAATCCCCCAATGTTCCCGCCGTTCTGGTAGAGCTTGGTTTCCTTTCAAACAAATTTGATTCCACCTTGCTGCAGTCCCCCGCCTACCGCAAGAAAATCGCCGATGGCCTGATTGAGGCGATAGATAAATACTTCGCCAAATACCCGGTTGAGTAAATTACTGGAGAAGCAACATGCTGTAAAATAGGAACTAAAATCTTACTTCTATAATCTTATTACACATGTATAATATAAATAATTATACTAAAGGCAGAGAGTAGTACGAGGATGTCCAAGAAACATACGAAGCAAGTGTCAAAACCTAATGATGCTCCTATACAGGTGAATCCTGTAATTGTAGTTCCGCCAGATTTGCCTTTCTACTATGTAAATCATATAGAGGTGAATATGTCGCCTTTTGAGTTTGCAATAACTTGTGGACGTATGCCAGCTAAGCTTTCTAACGAGCAGATTGAATCTGCTGAGAATAATCATAAAGTTTACATTGAACCTACAGTGCAATTACTGATTCCGGCTCAACTCATAGATGGATTAATAAAGGTACTACAAACTCAGAAGGAAGTTTATGACGATACATACAGAAATAACAAATAACACAATGGATATTGTAACTGGTAGCGGCTCGGTATCTGCAGCATCCATTGTGACGATTAATGATTCTTTGCTTCGGACACCTGTAAGCAATAACCGTAGTATAGAGGATGCCGTATATGGTTATATGCAGGCAATGCGAGCATTAGGAAAAACTAAGGTTTCGGTCAACGAGATAGCCAAGGCTTTAGGTATATCATATTTTGCAGCTAATGAAGCGGCTGTAAAATTAGACAACAAAGGTGTTATACCAGTAAAATGAGCCGCATACCTATATTCCTTCCTATTAAACGAGATGGAAATAAAAGATGGGTTCTACTAGGCCAGATAGCTCCATCACATATTATTTTATCTGAAAAATGCACACAGATTAATGAGAATTATTCTCATTTCGGTGGTCATAGGGTTCGGGCTTGGGCTGTAAAAGGTAATGTACATTGGCTTTTACCAGATGCAGCAGAAGAATATGATATAACAGGAGTATCTCCTAGTCAGGCTCCCAGAAGGCGTCAGCCGCGTTGAAGTCTGCGTTTAATTAATACAACGCATAATATTTCCGCTGGATTCACATTTTTTCAAGGATAACACATTTGAAAGGCAGCTTGAATTTCACTGCTTTACATGCCATTGCGCATTCATGTTCTTAAATATCTACAAATATATCAGCTTACTGCTTACGCCTGTAATTCTGCTTTATTTTACTGCGCGGCTGCTGGCAGGCAAGGAAAGCAGAACCAGATGGCGGGAACGCCTGGCTATGCAAAAATTCCAGAGGCCGAAGGGCAAACTGATATGGTTCCATGCCGCAAGCGTGGGGGAGGCTATTTCAGTACAGCCGCTCATTATTGAAGCTCTGGCTTCAACAAAAGCCACTATTGTCATTACCACTGGCACGGTGACTGCAATGCGGCTGATAGAAACAAAATTTCCTGATCGTGTCATTAATTTGTTTGTACCGCTTGATCTGCCCTGGGCGGCCAGGTTATTCATGCGCAAAGTCCGGCCTGATGCAGGCGTATTTGTGGAATCGGAACTGTGGCCGAATGTGATAACATCCGCACAAAATTCAGGTTGTAGGTTAATTTTGATTAACGCCAGAATGTCGGATCGTTCATTCAGGCGCTGGAAACTTATCCCTGCTTCAGCGCGGCTTCTACTGGGGAAATTCTCAACCATTATTCCGCAAAGCCAGACTGATAAAGACAGGCTGGAGTTTCTAACCGCCTCCAGACTTGAGAATCCTGCAAACATCAAATATGCCGCTGCCCCTCTGGAGGCCGATATTACAGAGCTAAACAGGCTGCATGATTCTACCAGTGGCAGAACCCTCTGGCTGGCTGCCAGCACCCATGAGGGGGAGGAGGAAATAATACTGCGCGCCCACCATTGCTTGAAGCAAAAGTTTCCCGATCTGCTTACCATAATTGCACCGAGGCATCCCATACGGGCGCAGGAAATAAAAACGCTAACACAGCTTGATTACCCAAAGCTCTGCACTCGCTCAAAGCATCAGGATTTAACGATGGATACAGAAATTTATCTGGCTGATACCATTGGCGAACTGGGGATTTTCTACCGCCTCTCTCCGGTTAGTTTTATCGGCGGCTCCCTGATTCCACGCGGCGGGCATAACCCGATAGAGCCAGCAAGTTTAATGTCAGTCATTATTACTGGCGGTTACACCCATAACTTCGCGGAAGTTTATGCTGATTTTGCATCCCGCAAGGCTGCAACTGTGGTGAGCAGTGAAGCTGAACTGGTTGAAGCAGTTACAATATTACTTTCAGATACCGCCCGGCGTGATACTCTAACCGCTAATGCCCACGCCCTTGTCAGCAGCAAAAATGAAGAACTGAAAGCGGTGAGTGCCGGGATTCTGTCATGTTTATAAAACCCTCCCACTTATATAAAATCTGGGGGAATTTGAACCCGGTATCTATTGC
>CAYTOJ010000081.1:0-8860 GCA_964439415.1 uncultured Rickettsiales bacterium | reverse complement strand
AGGACGCGCCTTTAAGAAGCTTACAAATTTACGTGCCTCGTCCATATCCCCACCTGCTATAACTGCGGCTGAGATTGTTACCTCAGGGGCTTTTTCAAGCTTCACTGTAATTGCCCTGGCCGTATCAGTTTTTGAGAAGGGATAAACAAAACCACATGCCTCCCCATTGTAGACCAGGGATTTTATTTCATCCTCATTCTCTGCTTCCAGTGCAGCGGATTCATAATCACCCCCCTGCCCTTTCAGATAATCAACCGCATGAATCCTGAGGCCGCAACCAGGTGCAGCGCAGAGAGCAAGCTTCGCATTACCAGGCAGGCCAGGAAATTCCGGTTTTGCGCCTTCATACTGCTTGCTACAGATAAAACTTAAAAAGCTTCGCGCCAGTTCTGTCTGGCTATAGACATCTATCAGCCCCTGATTCTTCAGTTTTTCTATATCGGCGGTAATGTCCGTGATTATTATATCGCCACTTCCGCCTTCTGAAATATCCTTAATCAAATCAGCAGATTCGGCCAAGAAAACCGATATCCTTACGCCACGCTCTCTGCTATAATTTCTTGTCATGTCTAAAACGTAGGATTTTACCGCAGGAACCGTAAGAACAACCATTCCGGGCGTTGTATTATCAGCGTTCATGCCATATGCATAACGGGGCATGACCATAGGCATCACTGCCACAAGCAACATATATATTGCAGCAAAATATTTAATTCCTAGCACAGCAAAGTGTTTTAATTTTGTGATTTATAGAGTAAGTGGCCTTACTTAAACACTGTATTAGAGCATTATGCGGTTTAAAAACCAGAGTATATTTTTTTATCTTATCTCAGCAGCCGCTTTGCTGGTTTCCTCTGCTATGCTGGTATCATTCGCACCAGAGGGTAGCCATAATTTCATGAAAGGCCTTGGCGTTCCCTTCTCCAGGAAACTTACCATAATTCCGCTTCTACTGGTTGGCTTTACACTATCATTTAAACCTATGCACATGCAGGCATTGCTCGTCAGTACTTTTTTCACCGCTATGGTTTTCAGCCTCAGCATCAGCCTTGCCCCGTTCAGCCCCATCTTTTTCCGCACCATCATTCTGCTTTGCATATGCGTATACCTGGCGCTTCAGGCAAAAGCCGGGCAGCAAGCACTGCCTGCCATGTACGCAGCTATTGGTTATTTATATG
This sequence comes from uncultured Rickettsiales bacterium, assembly GCA_964439415.1. Classification (GTDB taxonomy): domain Bacteria; phylum Pseudomonadota; class Alphaproteobacteria; order Rickettsiales; family CAZAGG01; genus CAYTOJ01. The sequence goes on along the minus strand of CAYTOJ010000081.1, from coordinate 7,682 downwards.
GCATGTCCCATCATATAACCGTGGCCGGATCAGCCAGCGGTTTATGTTTTGTACTTGGCTTTGTATTTTCCTATATCCTGATTCTAGGAGCCGCACTGTCTCTCTCCCTGACGTTCAGCGACAGCCTTCGCAGAGCACTGGCTGACAAATACCAAACAATGCAGGCGGGCATACTGGCATTCTACAGAATAAACTTCCCAAAATACTAATTGCAGCAATGTGCATAATTCCCCAAGAAAATTCCTGGGAATAACTGATAATTGAGCAAGACATATCCGCTTCGTCCTTACATAATAGCCACTCACAATGAGTTATTATTCTGATATATATGAAATATTCAAGAAATCAGGCGGCAGTTAGGCAATTTTTTCCCTATTTAAGAACTTATTAACCGATGTTGGGTATAAGTATATTTAACCATTGGTAATAACTATTCATGTCGCCACTAGCTGAATCATTTAAAAATATGGGAATGGCCAAGCTTGCCGCTTTAGGCGGCGTAGCAGCGCTGGCATTTGGCATAATCATATCACTTAGCTCCGGCGGCGGCAGCGGAAGTAATGCCAATAAAGGTTATGCACCACTGTATGTTAACCTCTCCCCCACTGATGGAGCCAAGATAATCCAGACTCTGGAGGGCATGAACGTACCGTATGACGTCAGGGCTAACGGCACGCAGGTTTATGTGCCAAGTGATCAGATTCCCCTGCTGAAAATGAAAATGGCGGGAGAGGGCATTTCCATAAACGGCAATTCAGTTGGCTATGAAATTTTCGATAACGAAAAAGGCATGGGGCAATCCAATTTTGTGTACAATGTAAATCTACTACGGGCGACTGAAGGCGAGTTGGCGCGCACCATCTCCAGCTTTGCTCATGTGGATTCCGCCAGGGTGCACCTGGTTATGCCTAAGAAGGAACTGTTCAGCCGGGAGCAGTTGGAACCATCCGCCTCGGTAGTTTTAAAAGTACGTGGCGGCGTGGTTCCAAAGCAGGAGGTTGAATCAATCCGCAGCCTGGTGGCGGGAGCCGTTCCCGGCCTGAAAAGCAGTAAAGTCACCATTGCCGATAACAAAGGCAGGCTGCTTGCCCGTGGTTCCGATGGCGCTGATTCAGTGGAGTACGCAAATTCCGTGGCGGATGATTACAAAGTAGCGCTGGAGAGCCGCCTGCGTAATACCGTTGAGGATATTCTGGAGCGTTCAGTGGGGCTCGGGCGGGTAAAAGCGCAGGTAGCCGCTGATATAGATTTTGACCGCAAAGTTACCAATTCTGAAACTTATGACCCGGAAGGGCAGGTTGCGCGTTCAGTCCAGACCACTGAGGAAAAAGGCCAGTCCAGTGAGAAAAACAAAGATGGCGAAGTCAGTGTTCAGAACAACCTGCCGGAAGCAGGTGCTGGTGCAGAACAGGCCGGATCCGCCACTGCGAATCAGAAGAACGATGAGGTGACGAATTTTGAAATATCAAAAACCACCACCAGCCATGTTCAGGAAGGTGGAAGGCTTAAAAGGCTATCAGTAGCGGTGCTGGTAGACGGCGTTTATACACCGGACGAGAAGGATAAGGAAAAACAGACCTACGCCCCGCGCAGCGATGAAGATCTGAAAAAACTGGAAGGCCTGGTTAAAACCGCAATCGGCTATGATGAAAAACGCGGCGACAAGGTGGAAATCGTGAACATGCAGTTTACCTTTGCGCCTGAGGAACTGGTGAGAGAATCCAAGCTTGACTGGATCAAGCAGGACATGGGGAATATAATCGAAACCCTGGTGATTGCCCTTGTCGCCATACTCGCTATTTTTGTGGTTATCAAGCCGCTGGTTGGCCGGGTACTGGAGATAACCAAGCCGAAGCTTGATCCGTTCTCCCCTGAGCAACTGGCACTTGAAGGCCCGCATATCGCCGGGCATATCTCCAGCCAGTTCGGTGGCGGCGGAAGAATCGGGGCTGGTGGTGGTGGCGATGACGCCTTCCACGAGAATGAGGATACATTGATAGATATGGATAATGTGAAGGGTAAAATACGCTCATCCACCATGAAAAAGGTGGTGGATATAGTGGATAAAAACTCAGACGAGACCATCTCTACACTAAGGCGCTGGATTAAACAGGAAAGTGAGGCCTGAAGATATGGCATTACCGGCTACCAGGGATGAATACAGGAAATTATCAGGCGTGCAGAAAGCTGCCATATTCATTATGAGTGTGGGGGAGGAAACCGCCGGCAAGATTTTCTCGCAGCTACAGGAAGACGAAATCCGGGATATAACCCATGCAATATCCACCCTTGGGCAGGTAAATTCTGACGTTATAGAGCGCCTTTTCTCAGAATTCATGGAAACCATGGGAGACTCCGGCAATGTCATAGGCTCATACGATATGGCTGAGCGATTGCTCACCAAGGCGCTGGGCAAGGAAAAAGTCGCCTCGATAATGGAGGAAATCAGAGGCCCGGCGGGGCGCACCACCTGGGACAAGCTTGGCAATGTGAGCGAGGAAGTACTGGCTTCTTACCTTAAAAACGAATACCCGCAGACGGTATCACTGGTACTTAGCCGCATCAAGCCGGATCATGCTGCTAAGGTGCTTACATCCCTGCCGGAGGAATTCGCCATGGAAACCATACTGAGAATGCTCACCATGGATTCAGTTAAAAAGGAGGTGATGGATGGTATAGAAAGCACGCTCCGCACCGAATTCATGAACAATCTGGCGAAAACGCAAGTCCGTGACAGCTTCGAGATTATGGCGGAGATATTCAACAACTTCGACCGCAGCACTGAATTCAAGTTCTTCTCGCAGCTTGAGAATAAGGATAAGGACTCAGCCGAGAAAATCCGCTCCCTGATGTTCACTTTTGAGGATCTCCTCAAGATAGACGCGGCAGGCGTGCAGGTAATAGTCCGCAATGTTGATAAGGACAAACTTGGTACGGCCTTGAAAGGCGCATCTGAGAAAATCCGCGATCTTTTCTTCTCCAACATGTCGGAGCGCGCCGCCAAGATCATGCGGGAGGATATGGAAGCAATGGGGCCAGTCCGCCTGAAGGATGTAGACGAGGCGCAGATGTATATAGTCACCATAACCAAGGATCTGGCCAATAAGGGTGAAGTGGTGGTTGCTGATAATGGCGGCGAAGAACAGATGGTGTATTAGATATGGTGTATTATACTTCCCACGTTTCAAGAGTGGCATTTTCTTGCGACCGGAAGGGAGCGCGCCGGCGCTGCGGGGGAAGCGCGAAGCGCGGGGGCGGCAGCCCCTTATATACAAAAAAATATACCCCTGAAATACCATCATTCAACCACACTCCCCAGACGATAGGGGTATAGAATATGCGTATAAAAAAATTCCAGTTCAGTGATTTCGCAGTCACTCATGATTCAGCAGGTAATGATTTCAGCCAGAACTGGCTGGCCGCGCCAGCCATCCAAGCACCTGAAGCTGAACCACTCCCGCAGGAGGTTACATATACCGAGAGTGAACTTGAAGCGCGTTCCAGCGCCGCATATCTGCAAGGCATTGAGGAGGGACGGGAAATAGGCTATAGCGAAGCAAGGGAGGAAGACACAGTAAACCTTAAAGCCGCAAGTGCCGCGCAAGTGGCAATTCTGGAGCGCCTGAATCAGCACTACGCTGAGTACGAAAAACTGATTCAACTTGATACATATGCAATCGCTAAAATCATAGCTTCGGCAATAGGCAAAATTCTTGATGAATCCGCAGGCGCAAAAGCGAAAGACATCGCCTTAAAGGAACTATCAGGTTATCTACGTTATTTAAACGGCGTGCCGAAACTTTTTATCTCCGCTCATCCATCCCTCTGCGCTGATCTGGAGAGCCGTTTCAATCAGCTTAAAGATGAAAACGGTTTCACCGGAGAAGTAGTTATAAAAGGTGATGATAACGTGCAGCCGGGCGATATTAAACTACAATGGGCAACAGGAAAACTGGAGCGCAGCAGTATGAAAATAGCACAGGAGATAGAAGAGATCGTGAAAAAGGCTTTTGGCCGGATGGAAAATACCGATCATGAAACTTAAAAATAACATACTTGGGGAGTAGAAATGTCCGACGGAATGGAGCTGGATAGCATAACACTGGAAGCGGTTTACGATGTTCCGGTGCAGATATCTGTCGTGCTGGGTAAAACCAGTATGCCTGTCAGCAACCTGTTGAAACTTGGGCGGGGGGCAGTTATTGAACTGGATAGAAAAGTTGGCGAGCCGATAGATATTTTCGTCAACAACCGCCTGGTAGCCAGGGGCGAGGTGGTAGTGGTGGAAGACCGCATCGGCGTCACCATGACTGAAATTATAAAATCAGCCGAAAAGGGATAATCTTGGCTTTCAAACTGGCAAAAATAGTCGACAGCGACGGACAGGATCTCTCCACCCTGCTTGGAATCGGCCTGGCGTTTGCCATGATTATGGCCGCTATTCTGTTCAGTGGCAGCGGGGCAGCGTATATTGATTTTCCATCCGCCCTGATAGTGCTTGGTGGTACTCTAGCCATAGTTATCGCCTGTTATTCATTCGATGAATTCTTAAGTACCTTTGAAGCAGTTGGCAAAACCGTTCTGCATAATCTGCCGGATCTGCGGGATGAGGTCGAGAAACTTCTTAATCTGTCAGATCTGGCGCGCAAAAACGGCATTTTGAGTTTGCAGAACCACCCGACTTTAAGCGCGGCATCACCATTTCTGGAGAAAGGTCTAAGCCATGCCATGGATGGTATGGAGCCAGCCAGAATTGAAAGCATCATGACTCAGGCAACCGCATCCATGGCGGAGAGGCATAGAAAAAGCGTGGCTATCTTGAAAAAATGTGCGGAAGTAGCGCCAGGTATGGGGCTTATCGGCACTCTGCTTGGCCTGGTGCAGATGCTTAAAAGTTTGAACGATCCGTCATCAATAGGCCCTGCTATGGCAGTGGCGCTGCTTACCACCCTTTATGGCGCGGTGCTCTCGTTCCTGGTGTTCACCCCGCTTGCAACCAAGCTGGAGCGCAATTCCCGCCGGGAGATTATGCTTAATCATATATATATAAAGGGTGTGCTTTCCATAGCCGCTCTGGAAAGCCCCAGAACGCTGGAGGCGCTGCTTAACACCATCCTGCCGCCATCAAGTAAGGCGTATTACACAGGGAGTATGATATGAGAGTTTTAATCATCGGTAATTTAGGTGGGCAGTTGGCGGCGGCAAGCCGCATAGCCCACGCCAGGGGGGCGAAAGTTCGCAACGCGCCGGATATTGAATCAGCACTGAATAGCCTTCGCAGTGGGCAAGGCGCAGAAGTGGTACTGTGCGATATCAAGCAGAGCATCAAGCAACTGGTGGATAGCCTGAAAAATGAGCGCATTAATGTGCCGGTGATTGCCTGCGGGCTGGATGCTACCAGTGTGGAGGCTGCTAACAGCATCCGCGCCGGGGCGAAGGAATACCTGCCGCTGCCGCCGGATGAGGAAATGATCGCCGCCGTTTTAGAAGCCATTACTGAGGATAGCCACGATGTTATCTATGCTTCCCCAAATATGCGGGATGCTATCAGCATGGCAGAACAGGTTGCCGCATCTGATGCCAGCGTACTGATTACCGGAGAATCAGGAACCGGGAAGGAAGTTATATCCAGGCATATCCATAAAAAAAGCAAGCGGGCGGACAAGCCATATATATCCATCAACTGCGCCGCAATACCGGATAACCTGCTGGAATCCGAACTTTTCGGCTACGAGAAAGGCGCATTCACCGGCGCAGTAGCGCGCAGATTAGGCAAGTTTGAGGAAGCTGACGGCGGAACCCTGCTGCTGGATGAAATCAGCGAGATGGATTCACGCCTGCAAGCCAAGCTGTTGCGCGCCGTGCAGGAGCGGGAGATTGACCGCATCGGCGGGGGCGCTCCGGTTAAAATCAATATCCGCATTCTCGCCACCTCCAACCGCGACCTGGAGGAGGAAGTAGCCAAGGGAACCTTCCGGCAGGATTTATACTTCCGCCTGAATGTAATAAACATCCAGCTACCCCCCCTGCGGGAGAGGGTACAGGATATTGAACCACTGGCAACCTTTTTCGCCCGCAAGTATGAAAAACTGAACGGCCTGCCGCAGAAAGAAATCGCCGCGGATGCAATGGCAAAACTACAAAATCATAACTGGCCTGGCAATGTGCGGGAACTTGAGAACACCATGCACCGCGCCGTGATTTTGGCAGGTGGCTCACAAATTAGCGCGGATGCTATTTTGCTATCCGGCAAATCCAAACAATTAAATCAGGAGGCGGAAATGGCCAAACCAGGCGTTGCAAACTATGATACTACCAACCCGCTGGTTGGCCGCACGCTGGAGAGCGTGGAGCGGGATTTAATCTTAAACACGCTGGATAAATGCTTAGGCAACCGTACCCACGCCGCCGGAATCCTTGGCATTTCCATCCGCACCCTGCGTAACAAGTTAAAGCAGTACACTACCGAAGGCTTTAAAGTCCCCCCCGCCCCCGCCGGCGAAGGCGAAGCGGATGCAGCGTGAACTGAAGCCTGAATCCAGAAACCGGAAGCCTGAAGCCTGAAAATAGAGAATTTATTGTATAGTGTATGAATCTGGAAGAACTCAGAAGCAGATATAAACCGCAGATAATGGCTCTGGCTGACCAGTTTGGCGTGGAGAATATCCGCGTATTCAGATCAACTGCGCGAGGTGATGCAAAGCCGGACAACGATGTTGATTTTCTTGTCAGCATACGCCCCGGCACTACCCTGGTTGATCTGAGGGGATTATTAGACTTCTCTCCAAACTCTACTGCGCTGGCAAATTTGCTTGTCGCTGTGCTTCTCAAATCCGCATGTACCTCGATGTACACTTGCGTTTCTGCGATGCTCGCTTCGCGCATTTTGCTCACCGCAGCGAGTTTCGAAAGAAGTCTATTGTGGAGACTGGAAAACCTTATGAATACGAAAGTGGATATAGTCTCAGACCGCAAAATCAATAAACATATCAGAGACTTCATACTGGCTGAGGCAACACCCATATGAACCGGGATTATACTGGAGTGCGGGTGAGCCATATAGTAAAAGTTGATACTTCAAATTGGTGTATGTTTGGTGTATTATCGCACCATAAATACATTCTATAAGGAGATAAAAAAATGATACGCCAAAGTATTTCTATAACCACGCCGAACGATAGTTGGTTGAATGCTCTAATTGAGAGCGAGGAATATTCCAGCAAAAGTGAAATCGTGAATGACCTTATACGTAAAGCACGGGCGGAGCAGGAAGAAATGAAAATGATCCGCGCTAAGCTGATTAAAGCAGAGCAAAGCGGTTTTATCGAAACAGCACCGGATGAGATGCTTAAAGACTTTAAGATTAAGGTGCGCAAGAATGGGGACTTATAAACTATCTAGCGATGCAAAATCAGACCTGTATCGAATCTGGTTGCGTGGTTTGCATGAATACGGTGAGGAACAAGCAGACAGATACTATTACAATTTTATAAGACACTTCGAGGAATTGGCAGATATGCCATATCTATACCCGGCTGCCGACCATATCCGCAATGGGTACAGACGTAGTGTTTGTGGGGTTGATAGCATCTTTTACCGTGTCTCGGGAGATGCCGTTGAAATTATGAATATACTCGGTCGGCAGGATGTAAGTGGGGTAATAAAAAATGACTGATTTTCTG
>CAYTOJ010000080.1:0-9173 GCA_964439415.1 uncultured Rickettsiales bacterium | reverse complement strand
GCCGGGATACGTCTCCATCACACTGCGGAACACTGAACCTGCAAGCGGTACTTCCATCAACTGCTCCAGAGTGAACGCCCCTGCCCGCAGGCCATCGTCTATATCGTGATTATTATAGGCAATATCATCAGCCAGCGCGGCTACCTGAGCCTCGGCGGACGGCCAGGTATTCAGCCTCAAATCAAACCCGGCGTTGATTTCCTCAATCTCCTTATGCAGTGGCGGCTTGCCTTCGCCTATCAACGGCCCGTTATGCTTGGCGATTCCCTCCAGCGTTTCCCAGGTGAGATTCAAGCCGTTAAAATGCGCGTAACGGGTTTCCAAATGCGTAACTATCCGCAGAACCTGGGCGTTATGGCTGAAACCGCCGTAATCTTTCATTGCCTCCGCCAGGGCTTCCTCTCCGGCATGGCCGAACGGTGTGTGCCCAAGGTCATGCGCCAGTGCCAGGGCTTCTGATAAATCATCGTCAAGAAACAACTCCCGGCAGATAGCGCGGGCTACCTGGGCTACTTCTATGGAGTGAGTCAGACGGGTGCGGTAATAATCCCCCTCGTGATTAACAAAAACCTGGGTTTTATACTCAAGCCTGCGGAAAGCGGCAGAGTGAATTATGCGGTCGCGATCGCGCTGGAATACGGTACGGGTTGAACTTTCCTCCTCCCTGTGCAGGCGGCCTTTTGAATCCTCCGGCCTGCATGCATATGGGGCAATACCACCCCGCCCGTTAGTTGTGCTTATCATAGATCAAACAGTTTTATAGCGGTTGGAGTAAGGTATAATGCGCTGCCTTTGGATATTTTCATATCCATGGCTTTTTCATGCGGCGTCTCTATAGAAAGGGTTACCCCCTGCTCTGTTCTGGCATCAAATTTTACGAATGACCCGGCTGGGTTTACTGATACAATCACGGCTTTGAATGAATGTTCATCAGGCTCCAGCGCCAGATGGAACTGATGCGGGCGGATAAAACCCACGCACTTGCGCTCATCACCAATTAACTGGTGGGAAAACTTAAGTTGTAATGCGCCATCCTCGCCGGTCACTAAAGCCTGCCCCTTGCTGATGATGCAATCAAAACGGTTGGCATTGCCAAGAAAACTGAAAACAAAGGGATTAGCAGGTTTTGCGTATATTTCCTCCGGCGCGCCGGACTGCTCTATCCGCCCTTTATTCATCACCACCACCCGGGCGGCAACTTCCATAGCCTCCTCCTGATCATGAGTGACAAGGATTGATGTGACATTCATTTCATCATGCAGCTTTACCAGCCAGCGGCGCAAGTCCTTCCGTACTGTAGCATCCAGCGCACCGAATGGTTCATCCAGCAGCAAAACCTTGGGATTTATTGCCAGCACCCTTGCCAGCGCCACCCTTTGCCTCTGCCCGCCGGAAAGCTGGTGCGGGTATCTGTTTTTATACTGCCCCAGTTGCACCAGATTTAAAAGCTCATCAACCCGTTCACTAATGGCCTTATCTGCAAGACGCATGTTGCGGGGCTTCACTTTCAGCCCGAATGCTACATTCTCCCCAACCGTCATGTGTTTGAACATGGCGTAGTGCTGAAATACAAAACCAATCCGCCGATCCCGCGCACTTATGCCTGATGATTCCTCACCACTTAAGAAAATTGCGCCTGAATCGGGCATCTCCAGCCCGGCGATGATTCTCAGCAGAGTGGTTTTGCCGGAACCTGAAGGCCCTAAAATTGCCAGCAGTTCGCCTTCCGCCACTGATAAATTAATACCACTCAAGGCATTGAATTCACCATATTTCTTATTGATATTTTTAAGCTCTATGCTCATTCTTTAAATACATATACTATACTCCCCGCGTTTCAAGAGTGACATTTTCTTGCGACCGTAAGGGAGCGCGCGCTGCTGGAAGCAGCTATATTAAACATATAGCTTGCCTCCGGCAAGGGCGGCGGGGGAAGCGCAGAGCGCGGGGGCGGCAGCCCCTTAATGTATAAAAAAATATACCCCTGAAATGCTATCTTTCAACCACACTCCCCAGACGATAGGGGTATATGTAAAAAATGACAGCTTACTGGATTTTAAAAAGCGAACCGGAAAGTTATTCAATCCTACAGATGGAGAGGGATATAACTACGGACTGGAGCGGCGTGCGCAATCATCAGGCGCAGAACTTCATGAAACAGATGAAATCTGGTGATCAGGCTTTTTTCTATCACTCAGTTACCGGAAAATGCCTGGTGGGTCTGGTAGAAGTCTGCGGAGAGTTTCAGCCAGATCCAACTGATGAAACTGGGCGCTTTGGCATGGTGAGGGTAAAATTCCTCCGCCAATTGCAGCACCCAGTATCATTAAGCCGTATAAAATCCGAACCACTGTTGAGTGATTTACTACTTATCAGACAATCCCGCCTTTCAGTTATACCATTAAAAAAAGAGCAGTTTGCTCTATTGCTGCAAATCAGCCAATCTTTATGATGCATAGCCCTCGCGTTTCAAGAATGTGCCTTCTTTCCAGTGATTTTGCGAACAGTATAGCTGCGAAAATCTCCACCCCAACAACAATACTGTAATATACTTATAATAAAATCATAAGGTTGATAGGGAAAGGTACGCAGGATTTGCCAAGGCTAGAATTTTTTAATGCGCCAGCTATAATTTTCGGTCAGGTTCTTGACTCATTCATATCTATTGGGTCAATGACTCTTGGCCGCCTGTTCGCTGGTGATAAGATGGATGAAATCACCGACAAGCTGGCGCAGAAGGTTCATAATAGTGCCTTCAATAAAGGGGAGCGGTTTGTTGATGCGAAAGCCGCGCACGATACCGCTCAGTTTATGGTCTACCGTGGTGTTGCCTCCCTTGGTAACCTGGCTAATGCCGCTGTGCAGCTTACCGCCGCTGAGCGAACCCAAGAAGGCGGTGCGAAAACAGCTTTTGTAAATTCTATTTTTGGCCGGGTTATCTCAACCGGGCTTGGTGCTGTACTTGGCCTCAGCGTAGATAAAAACTTCACCAGACCGCTTGGCAATATTTTGAATAATTTTTTCCTATCCCGCAATGTTGATCCAAAACTGGCGTCCGAGCTTGGTTACGGCTATGCATCAGAACTGGTGAACGGGCTTTTTTCCGTCACCTCAACCCTGGCGGCCAATCTCACCATAAAAACACAGCCAGCACAGGCAGTTAGAGTCTAACACTGTTGGCATGGCATATCGCCGCTGCAAGTGCATCATAGGCATCAGCGCGGGATGATTTCACTGGGGGCAATAAAATCCTCACCAGCGCCTCCACCTGCTTTTTCTCAGCCCGGCCTGCACCCGTTACCGCTTTTTTTATATTGGTTGCGGAATATTCAAATATATCCAGCCCACAGATAGCCAGAGTCAGCATTATAGCCCCCCTCGCCTGCCCCAGTTTTAATGTGGATGCACCATTTATGCTTACAAATGTTTCCTCCACCGCCACGGTTTGCGGCTGATACTGCCTGATTATTTCAACCATGCCTTCATGAATGGTTTTCAGCCGAAGTGCCAGCGACTGCTCAGGATCAGTCTGGATTACCCCGCAATCAACATAACCTATACTAGCACCGGATTTTTCGATTATCCCCCAACCAGTACGCTGCAAGCCAGGATCAATCCCCATTATCCGGTATTTCTGGCTTGCTTTCAAAAGGTATTTCTCGCATTTCAAGAGTTGGCTTATCTGGAGCGAAGCGACCTGCGCCGGCGCGTAGGGGGGAGGCTATGAGCCGGGGGGTGCGCCCCCCTCAACAAACAAAAGATATACCGCCGAAGTGACATGGAAAATTTGGGCTTTTCAAACGTTAGCGGTATGGTAACATGCGCTTTAAAATTATGTCCCGCCGTTTAAAATGGTGATAGAGCGCGGCAGATACATGCAGAATAATCAGAGCACTTAGAATAAAACCCATTACCTCATGCGCTTCATGAAATATCTCAGCCATGAACTTATTACGGCCATGAATGGGCGGTATAGAGAACAGGCCATAAAAACTTACCGGATACCCTGCTGCGGAGGACATCGCCCAGCCACTAAGCGGCATTAAAACCATAAATGCATAAAGGCTTCCATGCGATAATTCAGCCGCCCTTTTTATGGAGCGCGGCATATCACCCGGCAGAGATGGAGGCGGCGAATGAGTTATCCATAACATCCGGCATATGGCCAGGAAAAACACTAAAATCCCTGTTGCTTTATGTATTCCATATACTTCAAGGCGCAGTGGCTGCTGCAAATCGCCCATCAGGAACCCCATAGTAAGCATAGCCAGTATAAGCAGCGCCATAGTCCAGTGGAATCCTTTGGAAACTACACCGTAAGAAACATCGGTATTTTTAAATCTCATAATCACCTTACCTATAAATACGAATACTGCTCGCGTATCCGATGTGCGAATTTTTTGCAGTTACGTGGCGAGCAGTATGTACGCGCATGGGGCTGGCTTGGCGGCCATGCGCAAACATAAAGAGATATACCTAAAACACTCTTCAAGTGTTTTAGGTATAGTACTTCCGCGCTGCCTGAGCATCATATTAAATATGCGGACAGTATAAACATAAAAGCGGCAACAGTATGGCTCTAAAAAATCAATTTCAAAGTATTGTGGATAATTCTCAAACCATCACCATTGAATCCGGTCAGCAGGTGTCAAACGCTCTGGATGCCTCAGGCATGGCATTAGTTGGCATAAGGATTCCCGCCTCCTTCACCGGAAGGAGCATTTCATTCCAGGAAGCGCCAGCCATGGACGGCGCATATCAGGATGTTTTCGGGGTGAACGGCAGCCTTGTAAGCATTCCGGTAACGCCATCCCGCACTTATCTTTTCGCGCCGGGGGATTTGGCATCCCTGCAATACATAAAAATAAAATCCGCATCAGCGGAAGCCGCAGTTAGGAATCTCTCACTTATATTAAGGGCGGTGTAGTATGGGACTCCTCACAACACTCAACCCTGATTACAGCCCCTTGCAGAATCCGGGATTACAGGTAGTTGCCAGCCGTGGTATACTGCCCGGCCTGGTATTATCCGGCGGCGGTGGCACTAATTATACTTTAGGTGAAAGCAGATACCCCGTTAAAGTGGCAAATTGCAAGGTGGCTGATCTAAGGCTCCTGCTGACCGGATTTTATCTGCTGAGCAACGGCAGCGGCGAGAGCGACAACCCCTTTGATATAAACATACGCGCCGCAATAGAGCAGGTATCGCCAGCTATAGCACCGCGCACACATTATGCAGGAACCTTTGATATTCTGCTGCGCAAAGGAATCGGCCATATCTTAAGCGAAAGCCTAGGAATAAGCACCGCTGCGGGGGAGACGCTGTATGTGCAGTTAAGCAGTTATGTAAACAGTGGGGAGACATGGCCTGCAAGCCAGCTCTCAGGCAGTAATTCCGCGCAATATGTATCCACGCTGGCCGCAGCGTCCAGCCAGGTCGGAACCCCTGGCGCATTCTCAGCCGCAAGCCGTGCTGCTGGTTACACCTATAGCGCCACCGCGCTTATTGGTATACCTGATAAGCCTATACCTTCAGTTGCCATACTTGGAGACAGCATAGCAGATGGCGCGGGCGAGACTGGAACAGGTGATAATAACGGCAACTATGGCTGGGTCTGCCGAGGACTCTGGAATGTTGGCAGCGATAACAGCGCCATTCCTTACATGCGCCTTACCCGTGCGGGAGATGGAGCATTATCCTACTTCCAGGGCAAAGGGCAGCGCAGGCTGGCGCTGCTTCGCTATGTATCCCATGTTATCGTACAATTAGGGGTGAATGACGCTGCAGGAAATGATTTATCCGCCTGTCAGGCGCGGCTGCAATTTTTATGGACAGCCTGCAAAACCAGGGGCAAAAAAGTATATCAGTGCCTGTTGACACCTTACACTACATCCACCGATTCATTTGCCACTGCTGCTAATCAAACCCCGGTCACAGCCTTTGCGGTTGGCGGCGTACGGGATCAGCTTAATTCCTGGATTATCTCGCAGGTTGGGCAGGGATTGCTGGATGGGGTAATCAACCCCAACCCATATGTGGAGGACGCTAATAGCCCCGGCAAATGGATAAGCAACGGCACGGCCAATTACGCAACATCTGACGGCATCCATCCATCCTCAACCCTCCATGCTCTGGCAGCACAGGCGGTTAACCAGTGGGCACAGGGAATTACTTAGTGGGCTATCTTATCTAACCCGTAGGGTTGGATAAGATGAAAGACCACGCCATAAACTATAAAAACTAGTGGGTTATCTTGTCTAAATTGCAGGGTTGTTATCATAGATAACCCACTAGTAAAGGGGTTATTAATCCATCCTTAATATAATTAGCTTACTTTAAACAACTATAGGTTAATTTAAAAAAGATTCACGGGGCTTGTTCATATTAAGGGAATGAAGCATGGTTCGTGAAGAGGCGCGTAAAATAGACAGGTTTGTCAGGCTGTTCTATTTCTCTATTGGCCTGATAATGCTGGCCGCTGTTGCGCATACACTATATGATCCGCCGATTACGATGCAGGATAAAATATCGCACTTTATTCTGATTGGAATGATTGCGGTGCTGGTTGCTCTCAGTGTATTGATATTCCGGCCTCAAGCGGCAAAATTTGCTTCCAGCATAGCCTTGATGCATACATCAATGGATCAGGTGCAACTGCTTAAAACCGTAGCCGCCGCTTCTAACGAGGCGGAGACAATAGAAGATGGCCTCCAGGTTGTGCTGGATACCATATGCGCATACACAGGCTGGCCGGTTGGCCATGCTTATATATATTCCAAAGATAAGGAAGCACTCAACAGCACCCGCATCTGGCACTTATCCGATGCGGATCGTTGCGCCGCTTTTAAGGATAATTCAGAAAATGTAATAATACAGCCAGGAGAAGGCTTCATAGGTGAAGTGTACGCCGACTCCACACCCATGTGGGTGATGGATGTAGCGGCATCATCGGTTCATGAAAGGCGGGATGCTGCAATCGCAGCAGGTATCAAGGCCGCATTTGCCTTCCCGGTTTTAATTGGCCGCAGAGCAGTGGCGGTTCTGGAGTTTTATTCATACGAATCACATATACCGGATGAGAATTTTCTCAGCATTATGGCTAACGTTGGCAGGCAGGTAGGCCAGGTGGTGGAGCGCACTCGCTTTAAGGAACACGCAGCACTGCTGGAGACGGTAATAGAAAGCGCCAACGATGGCATAATCATCACAAAAGCTGATTTAAGCAAGCCAGGCCCTGAGATTATATATGTAAATAAAGCATTCAGCGCCATAACCGGTTATGCGCCTGATGAGGTAACTGGTAAATCCCCGCGCATTCTGCAAGGAAAAAACACGGATATGAAAACGCTGAAAGCTATATCATCAGCGCTCAGTAATGGCGAATCCTTCCGTGGGGAGTTGCTGAATTACAGCAAAAAAGGCGAAGCATACTGGCTGGACATAGGCATAGTGCCGATAAAAGATGATGCAGGGCGCATCACACATTTCGCCGCGCTGGAGCGTGATATTACCGCAAAAAAAGCGTCTGAAGCAGAGTTGGAAAATACGCTGCGAAAGCTGAAAAGAGCCAATCTTAAAATGCAGGCGATAACCAAGGAACTACAGGAGAGCCTGCAAAAAGCTGAAGAAGCCAATAAAGCTAAAAGTAATTTTCTCGCCAACATGAGCCATGAGCTTCGCACACCAATGAACGGCGTTTTGGGTATGGCGCATCTACTCGCTGATACCAGCCTATCGGAGGAGCAGAAAAGTTTTGTCTCCACCATCAACGGCTCGGCGGAGAACCTGCTAATGCTGCTCAATGACATTCTGGATTTCTCAAAAATTGAAGCCGGAGCATTAGTTCTGGAGAATATCGCCTACAACCTGCGCGATACAGTATTCAGTTCAGTCAATCTGCTGAAACCCATGACGGGTAAAAAAGGCCTGGATTTAAAGGTAGAATATGAGGTGGGTGTGCCGGATTATATCTGGGGCGACCCCGGCAGGATGCGGCAGATTATAACCAATCTGGCGGGTAATGCGGTTAAGTTTACTGAAAAAGGGCATGTGCGTTTGAGAGTTGGCGTTAGCGAGCAAGCCAATTTTAATATGCTTAATATCAGTGTTGAGGATACCGGAATTGGTATTCCGGCGCATAAAATCAGTGGAATGTTCACCAAATTTAATCAGGTGGATGCCTCAATCACCCGCAAATATGGCGGTACTGGCCTGGGTCTGGCTATCACCAAGCAACTGGTTAAACTTATGGGTGGTGATATTGGTGTTGAAAGCGTAGAGCGGAAAGGCTCCACTTTCTGGTTCTGTGTGCCATGCAGAGCAGCCCTACAACAGGATGCCCATCACACAACTGATAACAGCAGAATCACCTGCCAGGCCAGGGAGAATATGGAGCCGATAAGTGAAGCGAAAATACTACTGGTGGAGGATTATCCCGTAAATCAGGTTTTTGCTGAGAAGCTTCTGAAGAAGTTCGGTGTGCGCAATATTGATATAGCGGAGAACGGAGTTCAGGCATTACAGAAATACAGGACTGCGACTTATGATTTAGTTTTTATGGATTGCCAGATGCCGGAACTGGATGGCTACCAGACAACGCAGAAAATTAGAATGCTGGAGGACGGCACAAATCTCCATACGCCAATAGTGGCCATGACAGCTAATGCCATGATGGGTGATCGCGAGAAATGCCTGAAAGTCGGCATGGATGATTACCTGAGCAAACCACTGCGTGCGCAGCATGTGCAGAAAGTTCTGGAAAGCTGGTTTCAGATGGATGCTGATAAGAATATTACAGCCGCACCGAGCTTGGCAGGAAATATAACATATGAGCAGCAAATGGAAGCGCCGGTGGATATGGAGCAACTAAGGGTTTTTACTGACGGCGACCCTGAGGAGGAAAAAGCGCTGGCAGAACTGTTCACCGCACAGGCCAGGGATATGATAAATATACTGTCAGGCAGCATAAACAGTGAAACAAAAGATGCCTGGCGTTCAGCCGCGCACCGCTTTAAAGGAGCGTCAGGCAATCTGGGAGCCATGAAGCTGCATCACCTCTGCAAACGCGCCGAATCACATTTCGAGGATGATGAATCAGGAAAAAAGGAAATGCTGAACGCCATACTTAATGAGATGCATCGCGTGGAAAACTTTTTCCAGAACAATCACATATA
>CAYTOJ010000079.1:0-9213 GCA_964439415.1 uncultured Rickettsiales bacterium | reverse complement strand
ACTTGGCCGCGTACACACTTGAAGATAATAGTTGATCGAATCAAAGAGGTGGGCAGCCATGGGTAGACCGAAGAAAAATGACAACGGAATCATCCCTCTGGGTCAGGAATTGATTGAGGCGGCTGAGGGAATGCTAGCCCATGCGTGTGGAGAAATCGAACTGCCGACCTATAATTATACACTCTCCGGTATCTACCGCAGGTAATCCGATAGTTTAATTGAACTTATACGGGCGAATGACTGGTAGGTAGCCTGCAGTACGGCGTTATCCACCTGAAGTCTTGCTGTGGCGGATACTATATCTGTCTCCGTTATTTCTGAAGACAGATTTTGCCAATATATCTTCAAATGCTTCTGGGAAGCATTGGCGTTATTAATATTAATAATATTATTATTTATGTTGGATTGTATGGCGTTAATGCCATCCAGTGCTGTGCCTGCTATATCCATAGCTTTTCCCAGGTTATCGAAATCACGATTATTAATGGCATTATGGGTGAGGTTAATAGCGGTGATCAGCTTCTGGAATGCCGGGTCATTCGCGGTTATGCCATACTGCATATTGAATGAATCACTGATACGGCTGGATAGAACTTCATTATCGCCACTATAATAGGCATCATCCGGCACGCCCAGAGTGATATTTTCCGGTATGGCATCCGGCACCGGTCTGGTATCGGTTTTTGTTCCTGAAAACAGGTATCTTCCGCCTAGATTTGCATTAAGTTGGTCTGATAACCTGGCCATCAGCGCTTTTGCCTGCTGCATCAATGCGCCCTTTTCACTGATGGAAGAACCACGGGATATAGTAATTAACTGCCTGGTTTCCGTGACTATTGATATAGTGCTCTTTACAGACTCTCCCATGGTTTTAAGGCGGGACAGCACTGTTTCATTGCTGTTCAGGTATTGGTCAGCTAGGCGTATTTTATTATCCATAATACCCACAAATTCCACCTGCCCGGCCATACCCTGATAGTCAGACGCTTTTCTGCCGCTGGAAATCTGCTGCTGTAATGTGGAAAGATTGTTCTGGGTACTGGCAATCGTTTCCATCATTTTCAGATGCTGGCCTAGTGTGGTGGTTCTTGATGTCACAAGCGTCATATTATTGAGTTATTAGATTTTAATTATTAAAGAGCATTAAAAAGAGCATCGAACATCTGATTCACAACTGAAATCACCCTGGCATTTGCTGTGTATGCATTCTGGAATATAATGGTATTAGCCAGTTCCTGATCCAGATTCACACCGCTTACCGCCTGATTACGGTCGTTAAACGTGTTATACAGATATTCATCCTTCTTTGCGTTGGTCTCTGCCTGCTTGGCATTACTAGCCGTATTGCCGACTATATCTGATACATAGTTGGATATAGGCTTGGATGATTGCGGCAGGTTGCCAGCCGCTGAGAATGTCAGCGATGTTTTTGCCAAAGCGGCCATTTGCTCGGAAACCTGGTTACCACCAGATCCAAGCTCATAGGAATAATACGGGGCGGATGTTGGGTTAGCTGGTTGTTTAACCAGAACCATTTTCCCGGTAGATAACAGATTCGGATTAGTTTTAATGTCAGCGCGCACTTGTAGCGCAAGTGCCGCACCTTTTACATTGTCAGCATTTTCATGCGTATTCACGAAAAGATCATTAAGCTCATAATAACTGGAGAAACCCTTGTTGCTGGCCGTAACTGCCGGGCTGCCGGTTAGCAGGCCTTTCTCCTTGCTGTTCAGCTGATCTATGGAAAGCCCATATGTAGCCGGGTCTTCCACCGTGATTTTCATGTATCCGGTTGATGTGCTGGCTATGGAAGTCCCCAGAGAATCCACCAGTTGCATACTGGCCAGTCTTGAGTTGGTGGATGGAATGGTTTCATGCGCGGAGCCTGATGTAATTGTCCCCAGTGTTCCGATTATGCGATTATTGCGCACCTCAGTAGTGGCGGTATTCACAGAATAAGTCACCGTGGCGACTGATGTATTACCATCCTCATCCACCACCTGAAACTGAACATCTATAGTCTTCGCCCCTGCGGAACCGAAAGCTACATCAATTTTCTGATCTACTCCGCTGCGCCTTTTATCACCTGTTACCACTGTATTGGCCGTAGATGTGAAAGTAGCTGTGCCTGTGCTTGGTGTCACCGCCAGTATGGTAACCGCAGCGTCCTTGCCTGATATATTCTCAAGGTCGAGATCAAAACTGAAGGTACTTGCTGCTGGGTTGTTATCACCTAGATGAACCAGCCGTACATCGTTCAGATTACCGATAGTTACCTTTTTCTGCTGGCTGCCGAAGTGGGAATTGAATTCATCTATGATTGTTTTTGTATCAAGCCGCCCTGCGCCATTGCCAACATTAAGGCTGCCAAGATTCAAGTTCAGTGGCCGAAATCCACCCGCCTCAGAGGTATAACCAGTTGGCGGAGCCTTACCGCCTTTATTAACCACGCCGAACCTTACAACGCCTTCCCAGTCCCTCAGGTCACCACCATCCATCTCATAAGTTCCGGTAAGCGTAGTGGCCGGTGGGAAGCCGGAACCATTGTTATGTATGGCATTAACTGCATCGCGGAGCTTTGCCGCCATTTCATCCATAGTGGCAATAATTTTGGGGATGTTAACATCCCGCATTTCCTGCAAGCCCTTAAGGCTACCACCGGTCAGCGTATCCACCACGGCTGACGATTTGCCACTACCTATTAATGTAAGGGGCGCTCCCGTGGTTTCCCCTGCATCGTTCACCGCATAAACTTCTAATGCGTTCAGATTATTATCATACTTAAACGTATCAACAGAAGCGGCGGGCGTGTATTTTAAATGGAACCTGCCGTTATCTATAAGCGGTACGCCATCGCCGGTGTAAACACTGATTGTATTATCGTCACTGAGGTATGTGGATATATTAAGGTATGCGGATAAATCCTTAAGGTGCTTATCGCGCTGATCCAGTATATTGGCATCAGGCGCGCCTGTAGGGCTGCTTATACCTATCACGGTATTAATATCAAAAACCTTGTCTATCAGGTTGTTTATTTCTCCCACCGCAAGGTTAATATCCTGGTCGGCGCGGAATCTTGCCTCCTCCATATCCAGCGTTACTTTATTAATCTCCTTCGCCATGTTAGTGGCACTCTCTATTGCCGTGCGCCTGACAGAGGCATTTTCAGGATTGTCAGATACATACTTTACGCTGCTGAAAAAATTATCAACATAGCCCTGCAGGTTATTATCAGAATTAGGATCCCCAAAAATTAACTGTACCTGATTATAAACCTCGTTCAGTTTGGCGCTGTACTGGCTTTGTGAATTGTAGGTGCGGGTGGAACGCGCCAGATATTCATCCACCTTTCTTACTATCTCGCTCAGTTGCACACCGGCAGGCTCGCCGTTGATAGTAACCGGGCTTTGTTCAACTACTTTCCTGGTGTACCCTTCCGTATTAACGTTGGATATATTCTGGCCTAGAACAGTCAGGGATTTCTGGCTGACAGCAAGACCAGAGAGCGCATTTTGCAGTGCCAGACCTAAACTCATAATTAAACCGTCTCGTTAAGGCTGAATACCAGGGAGTTATCGCGCCCGCCCCGGCCGCCATCATTATCATATAACGGCACAAAACTGGCAGATTCTACCGCCTGGCGGAAAACTTCCATCACCTGGCGGTTAGCCTCCCGCGCTGCATACAGCCTGATTTCACTTTCTTCAGCCACTTTGCCAAAGGTATCCAGAACTTTTCTAAGCTCCAGCTTTTCACGTTCTGAGAAAGCAAATTTAAGTTTTGGATTATCCTTGAAAGCCGCTTGATACCTCTCCACCCTTGCCAGAAGTTTTGCTTTGGGTGATTGCAAAGGCTCCAGATCATTAATCCGCATACTTTTAAGCCGCTCTGCCTCCACGGTCAGCAGCGCGGTGAGGGTGGATATATCCTCAATCACTTCATCCAGATTAAAGGGGCGAACCTGCGCGCTTGAAATATCAGACATGTGCATCCTCGCCGGCTTGCTCCTGAATTTTCAGCATCTCCCGCTTTACCTGTTCCGCTACGCCAATGCCACCGGTACGGGAAACCACTTTCGCATACTCCTGCACCAGTACCGATTTCCACATATCCTCACCAGGCCCACCGCCAAAAGTTGCATCAGTTCCAACGTTGGAAAACATGTGATTAAACATCTCGGAGAGGAAAACCGATTCAAACTGCTCAGCCGCCTGGGTGATTTTATCATCCCCGGAAGCTTTGGCAGCCTTCAGTTTAGAAGCCAGGCTATCCAGCTTGGCTTTGTTACTTACATTGCCCGCAAGCATATCCTGATTACCCCTTGTTATTTCCTGCATGTTCATCTTGTTTCAATCTCCGCCTGCAACGCTCCGGCTGCCTTTATGGTGTGTAATATGGTAATGAGGTCACGCGGCGCAACGCCCAGGCTGTTGAGGCCGTCCACCAGGTCTTTCAGACTGGAGTTTTTCTTGAATATAGCCACATGCCCCACTCCTTCATCCACAGTCAGATCCGTTTGTGGAACGGCGGCAGTCTGCGCACCATCAGGCGCGAATGGATTCGGTTGGGAAATCTGAATGCTCTCATCCACCCGCACAACTAAATTCCCCTGCGATACCGCTACGGTATCTATTTTCACATTCTCCCCCATCACTACCGTGCCGGAAGCTTCATCAATTACTATTTTCGCCGGCTGGTCGGTTGATACTTTTAGCTGTTCGATGCTGGCAAGCAGCCCGGCGACGTTGCCATGAAAGTTATCCGGCACATTTAAGCGAACGGTGGAAGGGTCAAGCACTGCGGCGTTCCCACCGCCGATTCTAGCATTAATAGCCTGCGCAACGCTTGTGGCGGTGGTCAGGTCAGGATTCTTCAGGCTGATATTAAGCGAGTTCATATCGTTCAGCACAAAACTGGTTTCGCGCTCCACTATCGCGCCGCTTGCAATTGCCCCGCGTGTTGGGATGTTTTTAGTTATGGAAGAACCGGAAGCACCGCCAGCGGAGAATCCCCCCGTTGCTATCTCACCCTGCGCTACCGCGTAAACTTCGCCGTCTGCTGCTAAAAGCGGCGTCGCCAGCAATGTTCCGCCTTGCAGGGATTTTGCATCACCCAGCGCGCTGATAGTTACATCAATCTTCGCACCCTGCCGGGCAAAAGGGGGCAGATTAGCAGTTACCGTAACCGCAGCGACATTCTTGCTTTTAAGGGACTTACCACGGGTATTAACCCCCAGACGCTCCAGAAACGCCATCAGGCTTTGTTCGGTAAACGCCGTATTATTCAGCTTATCACCCGTGCCGTTAAGCCCCACCACCAGGCCATAACCCACCAGAATATTTTCCCGCACCCCTTCAAAATTAGCTATATCCTTGATTCTGGTTTGCGGAACCGCCTGATTTGGCAGCGCCAGCATCATCACAACCAGCAGATAGAAAAACCGCACCAGGGTAATTACAGAAACACTGCGCCTCTGCACATCTACAGCAGCAACCAGACGCAAATCCGGAGCGGTTACTGGTCGTGTTTTTTCATAATCAGTTAATTTATATGCAGGCAGCATTATAAGTTCCGCTAGTTTCCCAGTGAGCTATGCTAAAATCATGCCAACTTCTCAGCGTTCAGGAGTGCGGCCTGATTGTAACCTGAAAGCCATTCTTTTTCCGTATCATTCAGCAGGCAAAAATCCACCATATCAGTATCAATCGGGGCGAGGGTGAGAGTGTCAAATTTCAGCAGTTTTTTCCCGGTTTCAGTAAAGCCAGCCTCCACCACTAAAACCAGATTTTCTATCCTGATTCCGTACTCACCTGTTTTATAATATCCCGGCTCGTTAGAAATCACCATGCCGGGCAGCAGTGGAACCGTGGATGGACTTTTTGAAATGCGCTGCGGGCCTTCATGGACGCTTAAATAACACCCCACACCATGCCCCGTTCCGTGGTCGTAATCCAGCCCTGCTGCCCAGAGAAACTGCCGCGCCAGCGCATCAAGCTGGCTTCCCGTAGTGCCTTCAGGAAATGCCGCGTTTGCCAGCGCGATATGCCCTTTTAAAACCATCGTGAAGTTACGCTTCTGCTCCGCCGTTGGTTTGCCTATGGCTATAGTTCTGGTAACATCGGTTGTGCCACACTCATACTGCCCGCCGGAATCCAGCAGATATACCCCGTCCGGCTGAATAAACCCTGAAGTTGCCGCAGCAGGGCGGTAGTGCACTATCGCCCCGTTAGCACCAAAAGCGGATATGGTATCGAAGCTGACGCCTTTAAACTCATGGCTTTTATTGCGAAACTCCAGTAATTTTTCGCTTGCTTCAATCTCCCCCACAGGGCGTTTAAGGGATTCGGACTTTATCCAGTGCAGAAACTTTGTTAAAGCCGCGCCATCAATTGCATGGGCATGACGAATGGCATCAATTTCTATGGTATTCTTGCACGCCTTGGGTAATTTGCATGGATCAACGCCGGATATTGCCTTGCCGCCATTATTATTGATAAAATTGAAAAACCAGACCGGGGCACTCTCTGCATCCAGCAAAACCGTAGCCCCACTGGCGGACACTTTTTTTAACTCCCCCTCCAGCGCGGATTCCGGCATGAACTGAATATCCATAGCAAACATGCTTTTTACATCCTGGCTTAGTCTGTCCTCATCAAGGAATATTGTGCTTTTCCCGTTATTCATGTTAACAAGCGCATAGGCCAGTACGAATGGAGTATTAGGCGTATCAGCCCCGCGCAGGTTGAACAGCCAGCAGAAACTATCCGGCGCTGTCACAAGAAAATAACCAGCTATACCGCCCGCAACTGAAGAGTTGTTTTGAGGCAGTAGTTTCAGCGGTATATCTTTTTCTATATTAAGGGGGGCGCACCCCCCAGCCTTTGGCTTCCCCCCTACGCGCTGGCGCAGGTCGCTTCGCTCCGGTTGGCCTTTGATAATCTCCAGTTTCTCAGCATAACTTTTTCCGGCGTAGCGCATGGGATAATTCACTACCCGGCTTTTCGGCTCCTCTGGTTTTTCATCCCACACCGCATCCACCAGGTTTTTGCAAGGCTTTAACACAACCTTTTCATGGCGCAACCGCTCCAGTTGCTTCTTCGTGAACAGCAGCGGATCATATCCTATAATTATTTTGCTCTCAGAGTCACACGGCAGTTCTGCCAGCCAGTCTTGAAGCTCCATATCGGCTATATTGATAATTTCGAACTGCGTGGCATCCACCTCCATCGCGGCTTGCAGGGTGTAACGGCCATCCACAAACAGCGCCGCTTTTTCCATCCCCGCTATCACATAGCCGCTTGAACCGGTAAAGCCTGAAATAAACTCCACCCGCCGCCAGACTTCCGGCACATATTCATTCTGGAACTTGTCATGCACAGGCTGGATATAGCCATGCAGGGCGTTATCCCTTAACTGCTTGCGCAAGCTTCGCAGCCGCTCTCTATATACTTGTTCACTCATACAGTTTTCATTATAGTCACATGAATTATCATAGTGAAAGGGAAAAACCATGCGCCTGAATCTGCCGCGAGTAACCTACACCAACTACTTTGTGGATTTTACGCCTCTGCATGATTATCTGGATAAGACCATCCCGGAGTTTGAGCGGGAGAAAATAGGCAGGAGTTTCCCTAACATAATCGGCGGCAGAGATGATTCTGATGGCAAAGCCTATAAGGTTTCCAGCCCGATAGATAATAACATAAATTTAGGTGAGTTTATCTCAGCCTCTCCATCGGCGGTGGATCGTGCGGTTGCAGCGGCAAAGCAGGCATTTGCTGAGTGGGGTTCACTCAACTGGCGGGAGCGGGTGTTTATGCTGCGCCGCGTTGCGGAGGAACTGGATGTTGAGAAATATAACTTAGGGTTAGCGGCGCTACTGGAGGTAGGCAAATCACGCATGGAAGCCATAGGGGAAACTGAGGAATGTGTTGATTTCATAAAGTATTACTGCGATGAGATGGACAGAAACAACGGCTTCCAGGGGGATACCAGCTACGCCTATCCCAATGAATGGTCGCGCTTTGAGCTAAAGCCTTACGGCGTATTCGCGGTAATTTCACCGTTCAATTTTCCGGTAGCAATGGCTGTCAATATGCTGTGCGGCGTGGTGCTGACCGGTAACACGGCAGTGTTTAAACCCAGCCCGAATTCCGGCCTTACCGCCTATTATCTGGTTAGGGCATTTGAGAAAGCCGGGCTTCCCGCAGGTGTGGTTAATCTGGTTTGCGGGCATGATGAAACCGGGGCGGCTCTGGCGGATAATCCGGGCATTGATGGCGTGGTGTTCACCGGCTCACATAATGTAGGAATGGGATTATACCGGAAAATGTCATCCGGCGCGCATGTGCGCCCATGTATTGTGGAGATGGGCGGCAAGAATCCATCCTATGTTACCAGTCATGCTGACTTGGAGGCGGCAGCGCAAGGGGTTATGCGTTCAGCCTTTGCCATGGGTGCGCAGAAATGCAGTGCCAATTCCAAGGTGTATGTGCAGGAGGAAATTTACGATGCCTTCCTGAAGAGGCTCAAGGAACTAACCTCACAAATTAAAATTGGTGACCCCCGTGGCAAAGAAACTTACCTGGGGCCACTGGTAGCTGAGGATTCAGCGCGGCGTTACGAGAAATATGCTGAAATAGCAAAGCAGGACGGTAAAATCATTTCAGGCGGCAGCCGTCTGCGGGGGGGGATTTTTGATCGCGGTGCATATGTTGAACCGTTGATAGTGACTAACCTTCCGGCCAGTCATGAAATCAACAAAACTGAATTGTTTGTGCCGATACTGTCAGTCCAGAAGTTTAAATCTCTGGAGAATGCTATTAAAGATGGTAACGATGTAGCATATGGCCTGACCGCAGGGTTCTACAGCCAGAACAGCCGCGAGGTTGAATATTTCTGCACGCATCAGCAATCGGGCGTTCTATATATAAACCGCGCCAGTGGTGCAACCACGGGCACATGGCCGGGGGTGCAGACTTTTACCGGCTGGAAAGGTACTGGGGCAGGCGGGAAGGGCGGTATGGGGCCATTTTACCTGCCGCAGTTTATGCGTGAGCAAAGCCAGACCAGATGGTTTGGGGCAATCGCATCATAAGGATTTAAACACTACATATTATGACTGTAAAATAATTATGTCTTCAAACATACAATGTACGTTGCTTGTCTCCCCCACCGCGAGCATAGGGGGATTAAGGGGGGGGAACCTTTCTT
>CAYTOJ010000078.1:0-9513 GCA_964439415.1 uncultured Rickettsiales bacterium | reverse complement strand
CATGGTATGGCAGTAAACACGGCGTTGACCCTGACTCGAACGATTTACGCCTGGGCTTAAGCTATCATTTTTAAGCGCAAAAAAACTGAGACAGGCTAAACCTGCATTATCTCTTTCTCTTTTACTGCTAATGCGTCATCAATTTTTTTCACGAAATCATCGGTGATTTTTTGCAGTTCGTCTGAATTTTTCTTGTGTTCATCCTTTGAGATTTTTCCGTCTTTCTCCAGTTTTTTAAATTCATCCATCCCATCGCGGCGGACATTGCGGACAGCCACTTTTGATTTCTCAGCATACTGACCAGCAGCTTTAACCAGTTCCTTACGCCGATCCTGGGATAATTCCGGCAGTGGTACACGGATTAATGTCCCCTCAGCCATGGGGTTAAGACCAAGCCCGGCATTGGCTATGCCTTTTTCTACCGCTTTGGTGACACCCGCATCCCAGACCTGAACCATTAAAAGGCGTGGCTCCGGCACACTGACGCCTGCCACCTGGCTTAGGGGAACACGCCCACCGTATGCGTCAACCTGAACGCTATCAAGCAACGCTGTGGAGGCTCTGCCGGTGCGAAGTCCACCAAGTTCAGTTTTATATGAATTTAAGGCTCCATCCATGCGTTTCTTTATGCCTGTAAAATCGTATGCCATTTTTTTATCCTTTCACTGCGAGATTACCCGTCTTTTCTAAAGATTCCAGCAGCTTTTCTGCCGCCAGAAGTTCCGCTATCTTTTTACTTTTGCCGATGGCTGACGCCTCGCCATACGAATTAAGCTTCACGCTAACGGTGAACGTTGGCGCATGTGCCGGCCCATCCTCAGAGACCACCGCATATAACGGCAGTGGCAAGCCGCGCCCCTGCGCCCACTCCTGAAGTGCTGATTTTGCATCCTTTGGTGGGGTTGCAACCCTTTGCAATACCGGTAGCCAGTGTCTGGATATGAATTTTTTCGCCTCATCCAGCCCACCATCAAGATAAATAGCGGCGATTAGAGCTTCCAGAACATCCTCCAGATTGGCTGAGTTATCGCGTCCCCCGCCTGCCTCTTCACCGTCCGACATCAGGATATACTTACTGATTCCGATATCCCGGGCTACCGTTGATACGGTGACGCCATTAACCAGATTAGCATGTCTGCGCGCCAGTTCGCCTTCAGATTCCGTAGGAAATTCCTTCAGCAGCATTTCCGCCACTACCAGGCCAAGCACGGAGTCCCCCAGAAACTCCAGCCGCTCGTATGCCTTGAGAGTATTAACACGCTTTTTCTTCAGCAGACTCGGGTGAGTTATAGCCTCAACCATCAGGTCATACTTATTGAATTCATAGCCCAGAGCGGCCTGTAAATCTTCGATGCTGGGCATTATTGTATCTTCTTGACAAAGCGATCATTTCGCAGACTTTTATGCCATGCCCAGACCCTCCACCATTTAAATTGCGCCGGATTCGCAGAGAACAGCACCAATCTGGCTTTGCCGATTAAATTTTCAGCCGGAACATATCCAACTGCGTTTAGTACCCGGCTATCCTGCGAATTATCACGGTTATCGCCCATCATGAAATAATGATTCTCCGGCACTGTATATTCCCCGGTATTGTCCAGCCTGCCTTCAGGCGTTTCATCCAGCACCTCGTATGTAACACCGTTGGGGAGAGTTTCAAGATAACGCGGAATCATTCTTCCTACTTCATCATCATCTGTAAAATCCTCTATCCTTCTTTTCAGGATTGGAGAGCCATTTAAATAAAGCGTTCCTTCCACCATTTTAATCCTGTCACCTGGCAGACCAATAAGGCGTTTTATATAATCCTGTCCTGCGTCAACATTACGAAAAACTATCACATCCCCACGCTGTGGTGCGCTTTCAAAAACCCTGCCAGTGAATATGGGGAAACCAAAAGGGAATGAATAGCGGCTATAGCCATAACTGTATTTGGATACAAAAAGATAATCACCCACTAGCAGGCTGCTTTTCATTGATCCTGATGGAATATGAAACGGTGAAAACAATAAGCTTCTTATTATCGCAGCAAAGACTAAGGCATAAACCAGCACCCGCAATAATTCCTTAAAATCCATGGGCTTGGATATGTCACTCTCCCTGCCTATAATTGCTGTAGCTGCATTATTTTTCATTAAATCACTCAAAACTATATGCTAAAATAATATGGTTTATATGTTACGTTTCAAAATCATGATGGTATCTGTGTTTTTATAGAATTCAATAAATTGTTGCGGGTAAGATGAAGAGCGTGATTTTTAAGGCAGCTATAATATTAGCTCTGAGCCTGCTGCTCTGCTTGCAGGGTGCGAATGCGGCAACACCGGGGGATTTAGAGTTATCCAAAATCCCCGATGGTTTTATCAGCCAGATAGCCAGTGATAACCAAAGCCTGGCGGAAACTCTAGGACGCAGCCCATATATGGTTAATTTCTTCGCCAGCTGGTGCAAACCATGCCGGATGGAAATGCCTGAACTAATGCAGCTTTCCCGCTCCGGCACTATTATTATCGGCGTTGCTTATATGGACAAACCGGAGAATACCAGCACCATGCTGGCGGAGGCTGGCAATCCCTACCGCCATGTATTGCATGATCAAAACGGATTCATGGGCAGCACCTGGGGCATTCAGGGCGTACCGCAAACATTTATGATTGACGATAATGGCAGCATAAATTCAGTCCACACCGGATATACCACAAAGTATGATTTAGTGCCTTAGAGCCTGTGACCGAATGCAAAAAAGCGGCTGGATAACCCAGCCGCTCTTTAAGACCATTTACTTCTTGGTATACTGTATTTCCATTGTTTTGAATGGCTTTTTCGCACTGGCATCATACATAGTGTAGCTGTAGTGCTTGTCATCAATAAAGCGAAGCTCACCATTGATTTTTGTGTGCTGGCCTTTCATCGGGCAGGACATATAACCGCTTTCCTTTATTGTTTTGCTGGCAGCATCATACTTCCCGCTTGTGGTCATAATTCCTGTACTCATGTCATCAATCCAAATGCTACTATACTCACCTTTTACATTGTCATGACCGATTAAGCCGATACCATTAAACTTCCTGCTCTGATCGCCCATATCCATTGAGCCGGTGACTGTGCTTTCCACAAAGCGGCCATCCAGAATCCATTTGTTGGAGGTTGTGCCTGTTGATTTCTGCTCAGGCGCATCAGCCGCCATTTTGTAGGTAATGGTATAGTCCCACTCCCCTATCATCCCCTCAAGAACTTTGTGCTTCTCGCCGGGGGTGCTTAGTTCCATCATTTTCTTCATTGCCGCTTCATCCGGCTTGGCTGCTTTTTTATCCTCAGCATGGGCTGGCGCGGCCGCTATAGTGGCCAGACACCACATAGCCATTAAAAACTTTTTCATAATATTCCTCTTTGTATTGTTGTGTTTAGTAAATTATGCCGGATAGTATGCTGCTAATCTGTAAGGTCAATTTAATACCATTATGAACATTGATAACTTAGAATCTCTGCTGCTTGATATACGGAAAAAAGGCGCTGATGCGGCTGATATAGTATTATCAGAAAACATAGAAATATCAGTCAGCAGGCGCATGGGAAAGCTGGAAAACGTTGAACGCTCAGAATCCAAAGGGCTGGGCATAAGGGTTTTTAGAGGGCGCAAAGTAGCCATAGCCTCAACACTGGATTTAAGCGATAAAAGCATTGAGAAAACCGCCGACCTGGCCTTACAAATGGCAGCAGTAGTGCCGGATGATGAATACTCCGGTCTGCCGGATGCATCACAAATGGCGCATGAATTTCCCAATCTCGATTTATATGATGCGTATGAACCAAAAGCTGAGGACTTAAGCCGTATGGCGGGGGAAGCTGAGGAAGCCGCTCTCTCCCACCCCGGCATTACCAATTCGGAAGGCGGACACGCCGGATACAACCTGTCCCGTATGCATGTTTTAAATTCTCATGGATTTAAAGGATCATTCCAGGCCAGCAGTTACAGTGTATCCGCCACGGTGATAGCGGAAATTGACGGGCTTAAGGAGAGGGATTATGACTATTCAGCAGTCCGGTGCTTCAGTAATTTAAAGAATCCTGCTGCAACCGGGCATAGCGCAGCACAGAGAACTCTGCGCCGGATGGGCTCCCGGAAAATAGCCACATGCAGCGCGCCTGTAGTATTTGACCCCAGGGAAGCTAAAGGAATACTGCGGCAACTGGCGGGGGCGATTAATGGCGCGGCGGTGGCTCGCGGTGCATCCTTCCTGAAAGACAAACTGAATACAAAAATTTTCAGGGATGGAATTAGTATCATAGACGATCCTTTTATTGTTCGCGGATTAGCCTCCCGCCCGTTCGATGCTGAAGGCCTGGCAGGGCAAAGGTTAAGCGTGGTGAGTGACGGCTATCTGACAAGCTGGATTCTTGATACCCGCACCGCGAAGCAGCTTAAAATGAGATCCACAGGCCATGCCGGGCGCGGCATCTCCTCCCCTCCCCACCCTGAGACCAGCAATTTCTATCTGGAGAATGGAACGGTAACGCCTGAGGATTTAATATCCGATATCAAACACGGCCTGTATATCACCGAGACCTTCGGTATGGGTATAAATCTGGTAACCGGGGATTACAGCCAGGGCGCAGCCGGTTTTTTAATTGAAAATGGGAAGCTCACATATCCGGTCAGCGAAGTAACCATCGCCGGGCATCTGCTGGACATGTTCAAACATCTAACGCCAGCTAATAACCTGAAGCTGGAATACAGCACCAACTCCCCTACCCTGCGCATGGATAAAATGATGATTGCGGGTAGTTGATGCATGTGGTAGACTAAACTAATTTAGCCAGGCAAATAAAATAGTATTTATTTATGCAGCAACCACCCACCACTGCAAATATTCATGAAGCAAAAACCCACCTGTCCAAACTGCTAAAGCAGGTTGAGCAAGGCGGAGAGGTTATAATCGCCAAATCCGGCAAACCTTTTGCCAGAATTATACCGTATCAGCCAGCAACTATACAACGCCAGCCTGGTGGCTTGGAGGGTAGCATCTGGTATGCTGATGATTATGATAAAGCAGATGCGGAAATAGCGGCATTATTTAATGGCCGCGATTAGCCAAATGAACAACCCATCTTTAAAAATACCCCAGGCAAGTGTATTAACAAAAGCGACTATAACAAAAAAGATAAAAGCACAAGGAGGCTCACGCACCTTTAAAAAGGCAAATACTGGTCAATTTATACCCACAATAGAGCCTACTAGAAAGTCCAATCGCTACCTGCTCGATACTCATATACTTCTATGGTATCTTGAGAATCGCACCGATATGATGGCATCAAAATGGTTCGATGAAATTTCTGATACTCGTAATCGCATTATCATCAGCTCAATAAGTACATGGGAGATTTCAATAAAATGCGCATTAGGCAAATTATCTTTAAACAAAAATATATATCAGCTTATAAAATCAAAGAATTTTGAGGAACTACCCGTAACCTTTTCACATACCAACCACTTCAGGGAAATACCCATATTACACAAAGATCCATTCGACCGTATGCTGATCACCCAAGCAGTCTGCGAAAATTTAACCCTGATAACCCGCGATTTACCGCTCACAAAATACAATGCAAAAGTGCTGCTTGTAAGTTAGATTTCTCTATTGTCATAATAGTAGCCGTATATCCAAAAATTAGCTTGACTAGGGGCTGCACAATTATAGTATGCGCCACTCTTTATGGGGGCAATGTCGGTCATATGGCGGCTTTTCCACCGATAAGACAAAATAATTTTATTACTTATAACGAGAACGGAATCACATGCCGACTATCAACCAGTTGGTTAGAAAGCCCCGCAAACCTTTAGGCAAGCGCAATAAAGTGCCTGCTCTGAAAGCATGTCCGCAAAAACGCGGTGTTTGCACACGCGTCTATACAACCACACCAAAGAAGCCTAACTCAGCACTGCGTAAAGTGGCGAAGATTCGCCTTACTAACGGCTTTGAAGTAATAGGCTATATTCCAGGTGAGGGACATAACCTGCAGGAGCACTCAGTAGTATTGATTCGTGGTGGCCGTGTGAAGGATTTGCCGGGCGTGCGCTACCATATAGTCCGTGGTGTTCTTGATACCCAGGGCGTAAAGAATCGTAAGAAAAACCGCTCCCACTACGGCGCGAAGAAACCTAAATAGGATAAAGGGATATGGCACGTAGACGCAGCGCAGTTAGAAGATTGATAAATCCGGATGCCAAATATGGCGATCTGGTTGTAGCGAAATTCATGAATTCAGTGATGTACGAAGGCAAAAAAGCGGTGGCTGAATCCATCGTTTATGGTGCTTTTGACATTATAAGTAAAAAAACCGGGCAGGATGCCTTGCAGGTATTCAAGTCCGCTATAGACAATGCCAAGCCGCATCTGGAGGTACGCTCCCGCCGTGTTGGTGGTGCAACTTACCAGGTTCCTATGGAGGTGCGCGATAACAGAAAACTGGCGCTGTCCATAAAATGGCTGGTAACCTCAACGCGCAAGCGCGGCGAAAAAACCATGGATCAGCGCCTGGCAGCGGAGTTGCTGGATGCGGCTAACAACCGTGGAGGCGCGATAAAAAAACGTGAGGATACTCACAAGATGGCTGAGGCTAATAAAGCCTTCGCTCACTACAGATGGTAACTTCAGGATAATTTGGATAATTTTATGCCACGCAGCACGCCTATAGAAAGCTACAGAAACATCGGGATAATGGCGCATATTGACGCTGGCAAGACAACTACAACCGAGCGTATTCTATACTATACCGGAAAGTCCCACAAAATTGGTGAAGTGCACGAAGGTGCGGCCACTATGGACTGGATGGAGCAGGAGCAGGAGCGCGGAATAACCATTACCTCCGCCGCAACCACATGCTTCTGGAACAATCATCGTATTAACATCATTGACACTCCCGGGCACGTAGACTTCACCATTGAAGTTGAGCGCAGTCTCCGCGTACTTGATGGCGCTGTAGCGGTGTTCGATGGCGTAAATGGGGTTGAGCCGCAATCAGAGACTGTATGGCGGCAAGCTGATAAGTATGGTGTTCCGCGCATCTGTTTTATTAACAAGATGGATCGCGTTGGTGCTGATTTCCATATGTCTGTTCGTACAATCAAGGAGCGCCTGGGTGCAAGGCCAGTTCCGATACAGATACCGGTTGGAGCTGAAGATAAGTTTGCAGGTGTTGTAGATCTGGTTAAAATGAAGGCGGTAGTCTGGCTGGAAGAAACTCTGGGAGCCAAATTCCAGGAGATTGATATTCCCGATGATTTGAAGGATGAGGCGGAAGAGTATCGTATGCAGATGCTGGAGACGGCTGTAGAGGTTGATGATGCCCTGATGGAAAAATACCTGAGTGGTGATGAGCTGACAGTTGATGAAATTAAATTCTGCCTGCGTAAAGGCGTGATTTCCGGCAAGTTTGTTCCGGTTCTTCTGGGTTCGGCATTCAAGAATAAAGGTGTTCAACCAATGCTGGATGCAGTTGTTGACTACCTGCCAAGTCCGCTTGATGTGCCTGCAATAAAAGGCACGAAATACGATAGTGACGAGCCGATTGAGCGCCATCCTTCGGATATTGAACCGTTTTCAGGCCTTGCCTTTAAGATCATGAACGATCCTTTTGTTGGATCGTTGACATTTGTGCGCATCTACTCAGGAAAACTGGAGACTGGCACTACCGTTATCAATACGGTGAAAGACAACAAAGAGCGCGTTGGCCGGATGCTTCTGATGCATGCTAATAACCGTGAGGATGTTAAAGAAGCTTATGCGGGTGATATAGTCGCGCTGGCCGGCCTTAAAAATACCACTACGGGCGATACTCTCTCAGATATGGATAATAAAGTTATTCTTGAGAGAATGGAATTCCCTGAGCCGGTTATTGAAGTTGCGGTAGAGCCAAAATCGCAGGCTGACCAGGAGAAAATGGGCATTGCTCTGCAAAGACTTGCTGCGGAAGACCCCTCACTTAGAGTAGGCTCTAATGAGGAAAGTGGCCAGACAATTCTGAAAGGCATGGGTGAACTTCATCTGGAGATCATAGTGGATCGTATGCGCCGCGAATTTAAGGTGGAGGCTAATGTTTCTGCCCCGATGGTTGCATACCGCGAAACTATCACTAAAACATATGAAGTGGATTATACTCACAAAAAACAATCTGGTGGATCTGGGCAGTTTGCAAGGGTCAAAATCAGGTTTGAGCCGGCGGAAACCGGGGCAGGCTTTGCCTTTGAGAGTAAAATTGTTGGTGGTTCAATTCCCAGGGAATTTATTCCAGGTGTTGAAAAAGGCCTTAAGAATCAGCTTACCACTGGCGTACTGGCAGGTTACCAGACAATAGACTTCAAAGCATTGCTGATAGATGGCGCGTATCACGATGTTGACTCCAGCGTTCTTGCATTTGAAATAGCAGCAAGGGCAGCCTTTCGTGAAGGGATACCAAAAGCCGCACCTGTTCTTCTTGAGCCAATCATGAAGGTTGAGGTTGTAACGCCTGATGAGTACATGGGTGACATTATCGGTGATCTAAACAGTCGCCGTGGTCAAATTCTTGGAATGGAGCAGCGTGGTAATGCGCAGGTAATAAATGCGTATGTTCCGCTTGCAACTATGTTTGGATATGTTAATACCCTCCGCTCACTCTCGCAAGGGCGTTCAGTGTATTCCATGCTGTTTGACCATTACGAGCAGGTTCCGGCAAACGTGGCGGAAGAAATTAAGAAAAAGGCAGCTTAACAACAATGGGTTTAGTTTACGCAAACATTACTTTGAGGAATCCGCGCAATGAATCGCTGAAGCCAATGACAGTACGTGCATTGGTAGATTCAGGTGCTCACTGGCTATGCATACCTCAGCATGTTGCGAACCAACTGTCTCTTGATACTTTGGAAGAGAAGGAAGTTGCCCTAGCTGATGGAAAAAAAATAATGGCTTCGTATGCAGGGCCGGTGCAAATAAGCTTTGAAAATCGGAATAGTTTTGCTGGCGCAATGGTCTTTGGAAATGAAGTGTTGTTAGGGACAATTCCTATGGAAGATATGGATTTATTAATATCACCGCTTGAACAGAAACTCATGGTGAATCCTGAAAATCCTAATTTTGCATGTGGAGTTGCAATGGGATTAAGGAGTTAATTATGACTATTGATCAAAAACTATTACCAACTCAAAATCCAGGGTTATACGAATGCCGGTAACATATGTTCAAGACGAGGGCGCTAATCGCGGCAGGTTAAAGTTAAATGCTGGTGCTGGGGGGGGGTATGAGGTCGATATTTCACCAGAACTTGGTATGTTTGTGGCAGGACTTGATGATTTACAATCTGAAAAAATGCTGCAATTATTATCATCAGAGCCAGAGGTACTTAAGAAATTAGAAAAGGCTATGGCGAAGTAAACAGTAATTAACTACATATAATTAGGGAAGTATAAGATGAGCAAAGAGAAATTTGATCGCAGCAAGCCACACGCGAATATCGGGACGATAGGTCACGTGGATC
>CAYTOJ010000077.1:0-9524 GCA_964439415.1 uncultured Rickettsiales bacterium | reverse complement strand
ATTCACACCTCAGCCGCCACTGTTTCAGTACTGGCGGAAGTTGAGGATGTGGACATTCAGATTAACGAGACTGATTTGCGGATAGACGTTTACCGCTCCAGCGGCGCGGGCGGCCAGCATGTGAACACTACAGACAGCGCGGTGCGCATCACCCATATTCCCACCAATACGGTGGTGGCGGTGCAGGATGAAAGATCGCAGCACAAAAACAAGGCCAAGGCTATGAAAATCCTGCGCTCCCGCATTTATGAGGCCGAGAAGCGCAAGCGCGATTCAGCCTATGCCGCTACCCGTAAAAGCCAGGTTGGCTCAGGCGACCGTAGTGAGCGCATCCGCACCTATAATTACCCGCAAGGGCGGGTGACTGATCACCGTATCAATCTCACGCTATATAAATTGCAGGAATTTCTAAACGGTTCAGGGCTGGACGATATGCAAAGTGCCCTGGCCGCAGTGGAACAGGCCGAAAAACTCGCCACCATGCAGGAATTGTAGAGGTAAGGCTCCATTCTCTTCTGAATTATAATTATTTTGACATTGTACTACTTTAGTATTACTTGTAGTGGTATACTGCTCGTGTATGAAGAGTGTGGATTTATTGCAGTTAATTTGCGAGCAGTATATACGCGCATGGGGCTGGTGGGGCGGCCATGCGCAAAACAAAAAAAATATACCTATCGCACTCTTGAAGTGCGATAGGTATATGAAAAATAAGACTTCTATCACACTATCAAAGGAATTGCTTCTTGCGATTGACCAGTTGCCGGAGCAATATAAAAATCGTTCGTTTTTTCTGGAAGAGGCGGCATGGGCTTTCATTGCGCAGATGCAAAGGGCAGGGCGGGAACGACGTGATATTGAAATTTTAAATCAGCAGGCGGACTACCTTAACGGGGAAGTAGCCGATGCTCTGGTTTACCAAGTACCCCTATGAGGTGGGGAGAGATTTACCGAGTTGCAAACCCCTCTGGCGATGATCCAAAGAAGTTTCGCTGTTTTGTAGTGGTGAGCCGTTCTGCCTTGATAGATTCACGGTTTTCTACCGTGATATGCGCTCCTGTTTATTCCGCATATGATTCGCTATCCACACAGGTATTGGTTGGAATTGAAGAAGGTCTGAAGCATAATAGCAGTATTCACTGTGATGTTTTGATGAGTATTCCTAAATCAGTGTTATCCAACTATGTTGGCTCTCTTTCTCCCTCAAAATCTGAAGCGTTGAAAAAGGCGCTTCTTATCGCTCTGAATCTGGATAGTATCAATTAATACAATATCATAAAACAGAGCATCACTTAGTTCGTGACAGGCTTTAAGTTTTTTCTTGACGTAGCCACAAATTTTGAAGATTCAGGCTATCAATCAAGGAATGAAAAAATGAAAGTATATTACGAGCAAGATGCTGATATTGGCCTAATCAAGCAGAAAAATGTGGCTATAGTAGGCTTCGGCAGTCAGGGTCATGCCCATGCGCTTAACCTGCGCGACAGCGGCGTTAAAAATGTAACCGTGGCGCTGCGCCCCGGGGCTAGTTTTGATAAAGCCAAAGCCGCCGGGTTTAATGTGCAAAAGCCCAGTGAAGCAGCGAAACAGGCGGATATGATCATGATGCTTGCGCCGGATGAGCACCAGGCCGACATTTATGCTAATGAAATAAGGGATAATTTGCGCCCCGGCACAGCACTGGCTTTCGCCCACGGTTTTAATGTGCATTTCAAATTAATTGACCCGCGCCCTGACCTGGATGTTTTCATGATCGCACCCAAAGGCCCCGGCCACACCGTGCGCGGCGAATATTTAAAAGGCGGCGGCGTGCCAAGCCTGGTGGCTGTGCATAAGAATATGTCCGGTAACGCTTTGGAATTAGCTCTCTCCTACGCCGCTGGTCTGGGATCAGGCCGCTCCGGCATAATCGAGACAACCTTCCGTGAGGAATGCGAGACAGACCTGTTCGGTGAGCAAAGCGTACTCTGCGGTGGTTTGGTGAAATTGATGCAGGCCGGGTTTGAGACTCTGGTAGAAGCTGGATACGCCCCTGAGATGGCCTATTTTGAATGCGTACATGAAGTAAAATTGATAGTTGACCTTATCTATGAAGGTGGCATCGCCAATATGTTCTATTCAGTTTCCAATACGGCTGAATACGGTGC
This sequence comes from uncultured Rickettsiales bacterium, assembly GCA_964439415.1. Taxonomy (GTDB): domain Bacteria; phylum Pseudomonadota; class Alphaproteobacteria; order Rickettsiales; family CAZAGG01; genus CAYTOJ01. Next base: position 7,377 of record CAYTOJ010000077.1, on the reverse strand, counting down.
ATACCGCACGGGGCCGCGCATGGTCACAGAAGAGACGAAGCGCGAGATGAAAAGGGTGTTGGAGGATATTCAGACCGGCAAATTCGCACGGGACTGGGTACTGGAAAACAAGGCAGGCCTGGCTCACTTCAAAACCGCCCGAAGATTAGAGGAAGAACACCAGATAGAAAAAACCGGCCCTGCACTTCGCGCTCTTATGCCATGGATTCAAAAAAACAAACTGGTGGATAAGGATAAGAATTAATTCCATATCATCTTGCAACCTGAAAATTTGGATTGGCATAGCCAGACAATCGGAATAAAAAGCTCATAAAAAAACTGCTGTGGGCATGAAGCTGAATTCTGCTATAGGTGTAGTTATTGCGCTGAGTTTGCTGGCTTCCTGCGCTGCGCCATCCACTATGCCGCCCAGCTTGAGTCGTCAGGATGTAATAGCGGAGAGGAGCCAGCAGGAAGTTCTGATAGCGCAGAAAAAACTGCAACTTGAAGGCGACCGCAATAATGAGCGGCTGGACATGCAGGGAAGGCTCAACCGTTTGGGGTATAGAGTGGCACAAGCGGCTATTACCATATGCTCCAGCCTGAAGCTCCATGAAAAGAACCGCAACGGCTGTGTTTACGGCTTTGAAATAACAGGCAGGGATGACAAAAAAGGCGGTGGCCTGAACGCCTATGCGGATGGCGAGAAAATATTCATCAGCCCATCCCTGATGCGCCTTGCCAAAGCGGATGATGAACTGGCCTTTATTCTGGCGCACGAATATTCGCACAACATCATGCGCCATACCGATGCGGTGAAAAAGAACGCTCTGGCAGGTGTTCTACTGGGGGCACTGGCTGACGGCCTGGCATATTCGCGTGGTTATGATACGGGGGGAGTATTCGCAAAGGCCGGTGGGCAGGCGGCTACTCTCACTTATTCACAGGATTATGAACGTGAAGCGGATTATGTTGGCATGTATATACTGGCACGCTCAGGCTTTAATTACCACAGATCCAGTGAAATCTGGCGCAGAATGACCATAAGCAATCCTGATGCATTGTATATATCCGTAACTCATCCTACAAATCCGGAGAGATATGTATTATTGGAGAAAACTGCGAGCGAGATTGAAAACAAGAAGCGCTTAAAACAACCACTAATTCCAAACATAAAAAACAAAGACTAAAGGCTATATATGGTACAGCTTACATTGCCGGCCAATTCTAAAGTAAAAACCGGTAACACTTTTAAATCCGGTGATGCGAAACGTAGAAAGAGTTTCAAGGTTTACCGTTATGACCCTGAAAAGCAGGATAATCCGCGTCTGGATAACTTTGAGGTTGATCTTGATTCCTGCGGCCCGATGGTGCTGGACGCGCTGATAAAAATGAAAGGGGAGATGGATCCCAGCCTGACTTTCCGCCGCTCCTGCCGGGAGGGTATCTGCGGCAGTTGCGCCATGAACATTGACGGCACTAATACGCTGGCCTGCACCAAGCCGATTGATGAAATCAGCGGTGATGTAAAAATCTATCCGCTGCCGCATATGCCGGTTATTAAAGACCTTGTGCCGGATTTATCACATTTCTACGCGCAGTATGAATCCATCAAGCCATGGCTGGAAGCCAGAAGCGAGCCTATGGATGGTAAGGAGCGGCTGCAATCGCCTGAAGAGCGTGAAGCTCTGGACGGTCTGTACGAGTGTATACTATGCGCCTGCTGCTCAACCAGTTGCCCCAGTTACTGGTGGAATGGCGATCGTTATCTGGGGCCTGCCATATTGTTGCAGGCATACCGCTGGCTTGCCGACTCGAGGGATGAGAGCACAGGAAGTAGGCTGGATGATCTGGAAGACCCCTTCAAGCTCTACCGCTGTCACACTATAATGAACTGTGCGAAAACCTGCCCGAAGGGTCTGAATCCCGCAAAAGCCATTGGTGAGATCAAAAAAATGATGGTTGAGCGTAAGATATAAAAAACTCCACAGGGGCAAGTTAAGTGAAGCACAAAAGAATAGGCATCTACCCAGGCACGTTTGACCCGGTAACGGTAGGCCATATGGATATAATCCGCCGCGCTTTGAAAGTGGTGGATGAGTTGATAGTGGCTGTGGCGTTAGACAGCACCAAGAAGCCGCTGTTTGATCTGAAGGTGCGATCAAGCCTGGTGCGCAGTGACGCTGAAAACTTCCTGGAACCAGCCGAGAGGGAGCGATTGCAGGTAAAAAGTTTCTCAGGCCTGCTTATGAAGTTCGCGGAGAAGGAAAAGGCCAGCATTATTTTCAGAGGGCTGCGCGCAATTTCAGACTTTGAATACGAGGTGCAACTGGCCTGCCTGAATGCCAAACTTGCGCCTGATATCGAAACCGTTTTTCTACCCGCTTCAGAGAATATGCAGTTTATATCCTCCCGCGTAATTAAGGAAATCGCCCGCTTAAAGGGGGATGTCTCTAGCTTTGTCTCTCCCAAAGTAACGCAGGAGCTGGAAAAACTATTCGGCTAACCCGCTTTTTAAAAAACGAAATCGGAATTTGTGAGTTCAACTTTTGAATCAAGAATAAGGGTGAATTTTTTATCCGCTGAGGTGATAACGGTTAAACTGCCGGAAAACTGATAACCCAGCACACTACCCACCGCTATTCCGGATGCTATGGAAGTATAACTTAAGGGGTCGAGATCTATTTTGTCCTGCCCCTTCACAAAACCGCTGATTATATCGTAACTGGAACCGCTGGAATCATTGGAATAAAGATACTTGAAATTATCATTCCCACCACCGCCAAGCAGAATATCCGCGCCGCCACCGCCTTGCAGCGTATCGTTTCCTGTTTCGCCTGTAAGCGTATCCTTGCCGTCGCCGCCTGCGATAAGGTCATTGCCGCTACCGCCGTATAATAAATCATTCCCGGTTTCACCGTAGATAAAATCATCCCCCTCGTTCCCGGTTATAAAATCCGTGCCGCCGCCGCCGTTTATCTTATTGGCAAGGGTGTTGCCGTAGATTGCATCATTAAATCCTGTGCCGATAGCGTTCTCAATATTAGCACCATAGGCAATGAAATTGCGGGTATTGCCCACCAGTGAGATATAATCTGTACCCTCGCGCAAGTCCAGTTGCGCACCGCCGCTCTTATACGATGAAGCATTGAGGGTATCAATCCCCGCGCCGTCCCAGATTGTTTGCGCCCTTGCCGCACCGTTCAGCGCATAATTGGTATTTCCGGAATTATAGCTTGTATTAGCGCCGTAGACTTCCTGTAGTTCTTTAATGTCCAGCACCATCAGACTGGCGGGGGGGTATGGACTGCCAAGGCCAGCGAAACGCCCGGAATTGTAGGACATTACAGTAGAATCATTATTATACAGGGCGTTGTAACCATTACCGCCGGGGTGGCTTAGACCCAGCGCGTGACCAAGCTCGTGCAGTGCCAGCGCATAACCGAAAGTGCCGGGGGTAAAACCGCTCTGATAGCTAATATCCACAACCAGATCAGAACCGCCGGAGTTTGGGTAATACGCCCATGCAGCGATTCCGGTCGGCAGGTCGCCTTGAGCGAATTTAATATTGGCGGTGGAAGCATTGGCCGCTTCCTCAAACTTCACATTGGCGACACTGGAGAATTGCGCCATCGCTGCAATCATACCCTTTTTCTGATCCGCATTCATCAAGGATATTCCGGTAGCACCGGGATTAGACTGGGAGAGTACATTAGTTGCAAATGTGTAGCTGACAGTGGTGGAGGTTGTGCCGCCCCCCCACCTGGCACTGGTATGCAAATCAAGGGAAGTCGTGCCACGGGTAGAGCCGATGTAAAAGGAATCAGGTGCTGCTTCGCTGCGGACTTTACTGGCGATATGGTTAGCGTAGCAGTGTTTGCACATGTAATTCTCCGTAATAACTTATTAACCATTTGAACTGGAATATCTAACCAGTGGGTTAATTAATACGGCGAATAATTTAATATTTCGTAAGATTAATTAAGGTGATTCTTTGCCCTTAATTAATTATTATATTTTAGGTAATTGTTTTTGAAATAAAGTGGTGCGATATTTCAAATACTTAGAGTAAAAACTATAAAATTTTCCGCATTTTTGATTTATTAACGCTAATTTTATTTGGGCGACTTATACCACTATCGTCTGGGGAGTGTGGTTGAATGATGGTATTTCAGGGTTATTGTTTTAATCCCTAGTGTAGGGTGGTGGGCGATGACAGGCTCGAACTGCCGACCCTCTCGGTGTAAACGAGATGCTCTACCAACTGAGCTAATCGCCCCTAAGAGCCTGTGATGAATTATCCTTCTGGTGTCTTTTTGATGCTTTTTGCCTTGTTTGTCGTCGAAAAAATTTATCCGTATCACCAATACGAATTGTATTTTTCTCCTGAAACCAGTCTAAAAATCATCTAAAAATACACCATAAACATAAATCGACCCGGCCTCTTAATGAAAAAGAGGCTCGTAAGTTACGAACCTCTGTGAAAAACACAAGTCAAATTTAACAAAAAAATTTAAGCGGCTTTTTTTGCTTTGCTTGGGCTGTTTACTGCGTCCTTTAACTCTTTACCAGCGCGGAACTTAGGCTGTTTGGAAGCAGGAATCTTTATAACATCGCCGGTGCGTGGGTTGCGTCCCTCGGTTGCTGCGCGCTTGGCCACCAGGAAAGTGCCAAAGCCTACCAGCCTTACTTCATCGCCTGAAGCGAGTGCCTTTTTAATAGCATCGCAAAATGCATCCACTGCTTTTGCAGCATCGCCTTTAGTGAATTTAGCCAGATCGGCAACTTTTGCGACGAGTTCGCTCTTGTTCATGTAAAACCCCCTTAGTTCATTAATTGGATTTATTTTTTCAAATCAGCCTGACTAATTTACCCCTGGTAAATTGCCTTCGCCAAGGCCACGGCGCTTTTGCTGCGTTAAAGTTCGGGCAGTGTTTAAAGCTGCTATAGAGCGATAATGCAGGTAAAGTGCGGCTGACATTATTGCCGACGAATTAAAAAGCAAGCGCAAAAGCGCGCAAAACCTGGTAAAATCGTGGATTTTAACTATTTATCGCCATTTTTGTTGATAACTGAGCTTTAGAGGCTGTTGGCTGGTTAATTAGAGCGCCCTGAAAGATTGTAGAGGCTTATACTCAAGGCCAGGTTTTTTGATAGTTTTTTTATCACCGCTTGTGTAGTGATGCCTGATGAGCTTGCAGATATTGTGTTGTCCGCAAGCGTTTTTAATGAATTAATTCAGCAGGTTTGTAATGAAAGGTTTTATGATGCTGGCGGTTCTCGCTGTTCTGGCTGGTTGCAATACTATTGAAGGCATGGGTAAGGACGTGAAAAAAGGCGGTGAAAAAATAGAAGATACTGCTGACAAAGCTAAAAACTAATATACTGCTCGCGTTTCAGATGTGTGGATTCTTTGCAGTGAATTCGCGAGCAGTCGTATTTTTTCCCATCGCTCTGCGTTTTACGCAACTGCTTCAGGGTATATTGCGGGCGGTCATCCGCCCGCTTTTTTATCCAAAGCTTCTATCAAACATTCCTCCCAGTTTGGTATATAAATATTAAAAGTGTTCATGATTTTTTCCAGGTTTAGCCGGGAATTTAAGGGGCGGCGCGCCGGGGTGGGGTATTCTTCGCTTTTAATCGGCAGTACGTTCTGAACTTTCAGATTCTCTCCCTTTTCACGGAACAGTCTGAAAATCTCCTGAGCAAAGCCATGCCAGGTGGTGGTTCCTGCGCAACAAAGATTATATATGCCGCTCGGGAATACCGGCATTTTCTCCGCTTTTTCAAGGCATTCCGACGCTGCCGATGCCAGGAACGGCGCATATGAAGGTGCGCCGTATTGGTCAGCCACTACTTTCAGTTCCTCCCGTTCCCGCCCTAGGCGCAGCATGGTGTTGAGGAAGTTTTTCCCAGAAGCATCGTATACCCAGGAGGTGCGGAATATCAGGTATTTCATGGCAGTGCCATTAGCGGTTTCCAGTATTGCCTGCTCCCCGGCCAGTTTGCTGGCTCCGTATACGCTTAAGGGGCTTGGTATGTCATCCTCCCGCCAGTAATTCTCCCCGCTGCCATCAAAAACATAATCAGTGGAGAAATGGACTAACGGAATTCGATTGTCCCGGCAGTATTCAGCCATTATGCGCGGCGCTGTGCCATTGATTGCGTGGGCAAGTTCGCTCTCACTCTCGGCTTTGTCAACCATTGTGTAAGCCGCCGGGTTGATGATGGAACCGGGGCGGTGTTTCTCTAATACCCGCCGTATATCATCCGGCCTGCTTAAATCCAGATCGCTACGGGTAAGAGCCACCACCTTATCTTTAAGAATATCCACCAGACTTGAGCCAACCTGGCCGCTTACCCCCGTTACAAGAATCATAGATGTATAATCGTTTAATTTATAAAACTGTAATATGTCAGGCACGTTTTATTAACTCAATAATATTATCATGCGGGTTAATGCGGATTAACTAATGGGAGCTTTATATGTCTCTATGGCGGAAAAAAGCAGCAAAAACGGAAGATGAAACCCTGGAACAAGGCAGTGGCGGGGAAGCGGTTGAGGAAATAGTCCTCACCCCCCATAAGGCGACGCCATCGCGTAATCCTATCTTTAACGTGCTGGAGGCGGAAGCGCAGGAAAAAGCCCGCTATGAACAGGATGTGTACATGAAGGATGTTGCGTTTCCCCTACTGGGCGGCGCGGCGGGAATTCTCAGGCTTTGTGTGATTGGTTCGGTTGCATTCATAATATTCATGGCGTTCGCAGAAATGTACGCCCCCGGCACTATCAAAAGCTTTATGAAGGAAGCCGGGAATACTATAAAAGACGGATTCAAAACCGTGCGCAATTTTTTCTGATATACCCCTATCGTCTCAAGGATGTGTTTAAATGATGTCATTTCAGGGGTATATTTTCTTGTATATTAAGGGGTTGCCGCCCGTCACTGCTAAAAACAGACATGGGATACCCCATGTCTGTTCAAGCTGTGACGTTCTGCGCTTCCCCACAGCCCTTGCCGGAGGCAAGCTATATATCTATATAGCTGCTTCCAGCAGCGCGCGCTCACCGAAGGTCGAAAGAAAATGCCACTCTTGAAACGCGATGAGTCTATACTCCTCACATTTCAATAATTGACGTTGTTGGAGCGTAGCGACCTGCGCCAGGCGCTTAAGGGGAGGCTGTAAGCCCCCCTTAGAACCTGTTCATGTTCTTTTTGTTTAGGTTATTTTTAGAATATTTTGAGCGAAAATTTGAGTATAATTTTTCCCATAGCAGGGACTATATACCTATCGCACTTTAAGAGGTTGTTGCCGATTTCTACTCTAGCTTGCTGCAAACGGCAGTTTTTGCTTAGCGACTATGTCGCTGCGCTGCAAATTACTCGGCACGAAAGT
>CAYTOJ010000076.1:0-9795 GCA_964439415.1 uncultured Rickettsiales bacterium | reverse complement strand
ACGCCGATATTGGAACATGTAGTACTTCCGGCAGTGTTTATACCGCCCCTGCTTCTTCAGCGTATTATATAACCAATGACAGTATTGCTTGCAGGCTCGCTTTTATACTCGATTACTAGCGGGCTAACCTGCCTAAATTGAATGGTTAATGTGATGGATACTCACTGGTTTTTATGGTTTAGCGTGTGGGCGGCTTCATAAGTGTTTTTAAGCAGGCACGCTATTGTCATGGGGCCGACTCCGCCGGGTACAGGGGTGATTGCGGAAGCATTTTTGCAGGAGGCGGCAAAGTCAACATCCCCCACCAGTTTTCCATCCACCCGGTTGATGCCGACATCTATCACCACTGCACCGGGTTTTACCCAGTCACCTTTCACAAACTCCGGCCTGCCCACCGCAGCAGCCAGAATATCCGCCTGGCGACAGATTTCGGGCAGGTTAGCGGTTTTTGAATGGGCGATGGTGACGGTGCAATTCTCCCGCAGCAGCAGTTGCGCTAAAGGCTTACCCACAATGTTGGATCGGCCAATCACCACCGCATGTTTGCCGCTTAAATCAGGCAGGGCTGATTTTATCAGCAGAATGCACCCCTGCGGGGTGCAGGGAACTAATGCGGGAAGCCCCAGGCTTAAAGTACCAACGTTTACGGGCGTGAAGCCGTCCACATCCTTAGCCGGGTGGATTCTCTGCAGCACCGCTTGCTCATTGATATGCCCCGGCAGTGGCAGTTGCACCAGTATGCCATGAACATCCGGGCGCTGGTTGAGTGTGTCAATCATGCTGAGTAATTCAGTTTCAGATGCATCAGCAGCCAATCTGAACTCCAGTGATTTCATGCCGCATTCTGAAGTCTGCCTGGTTTTGGAGGCCACATACACCTGGCTGGCCGGGTCATCCCCCACCAGTACCACCGCCAGGCCCGGGGTTATGCCATGCTCATCTTTAAGCCTGGCAACCTTGGCGGTGATTTCCGCCCTGAGCGCGGCAGCTATCGCTTTGCCATCTATGATTTCAGCAGTCATCAGTCTAATAGCCTACTTTGGAATCCGGGTAGACGCGGCGGCGCAGTTCGGAATTCTCAAGTTTCATTTCCTCAATGTCGCTGCCCAGTTTGGCTACCTGCTGGCGTAGTGCCTCGAACTCCTCCCGGGTGACGCTGATGCCCAGCCCCGCGAACATACCTTCCAGCCTGGCTTTGAAATTATCTTCCATGTCTTTTCTGATCTGATTGGCGTTACCGAAAGCGCTGGTTGCCATTTTCACTATGTCATCTAGTATTTTACTGTCTATTTGCAAAGAAGCCTCCATTTTGATATTTCAAGCTGTAAACTATACTATAGTCAGGCCAGATGCAATTATTGCTGATTGAGGACGAGGAAGAAACAGCCAGATACATCCGCCAGGGCTTCGAGCAGGCCGGGTATATGGTGGACTATGCCGCCGATGGGCGGGACGGGCTGTTCATGGCAACCGAGAAGCCATATGACGTGATGGTGATAGACCGTATGCTGCCAAAACTGGATGGCCTGAGCGTTATTCAGGCTCTGCGCTCCTCCGGCAATCAAACACCGGTGCTGATCTTAAGCGCTCTCTCGCAGGTGGATGAAAGGGTAAAGGGGCTGAAAAACGGCGGGGATGATTATCTGGTCAAGCCTTTTGCGTTCTCTGAATTGCTGGCGCGGGTGGAGATACTGGCCAGGCGCAAAGGCTCCAGCACCCAGAATGCATCTATATCAGTCGGGGATCTGGAGATGAATCTGCTTACCCGTTCAGTGACGAGGGGTGGGCAGGAGATACCCCTGCAAAACCGCGAGTTCAAGCTGCTGGAATACATGATGCGCCATGAAAACCAGGTGATAACCCGCACCATGCTGCTGGAAAACGTATGGGATTTTCATTTCGATCCGCAGACAAATGTGATAGATGTGCAGGTAAGCCGCCTGCGCAACAAGGTGGATAAAGGCTTTGGCAGGCAACTGATACAGACGGTGCGCGGCGCCGGGTATAAAATCTCCGCCGTTTGAGGTAAAAGTATACAAGTTATGGAATCTGAAAATTATATATCAACCTATGCCGGGCGTGCCCGCGCTGCTTACCGCATACTGGCGCAGATGCCAGATGCACGCAAAAGATCCGCGCTTGAATCAGCGGCTGATGCGCTGGAAGCCGGGGCGGCGGAGATTATCACCGCAAACGGAATAGATTTGGAACTTGCCAGAAAGTCCGGCCATACGGAAGCATTTCTGGACAGGCTCAGCCTGGATGCAAAACGCATAAAAGCAATTGCGGATGGCGTGCGCAGCATCGCTGCCCTGCCTGACCCGGTAGGCAGAATTCTGGCGGAGTGGGAAAGGGCAGATGGCCTTAAATTCCAGCGGGTTACCCTGCCGATTGGGGTGATTGGCATGATCTATGAATCCCGCCCTAATGTCACCGCTGATGCCGCCACGCTTTGTGTAAAGTCAGGCAATGCGGTGATTTTGCGTGGTGGCAGCGAGAGTTTCAATTCCTCCCGCGCAATAGCGGAATGCATCCGCGCAGCGCTTTTGAAAAGCGGCCTGCCTGAAGATGCCCTGCAAATGGTGGAAAGCCGAGATCGGAGGGTAGTCACGCAGATGCTGGAGGCGGCAGGCCAGATAGACGTGATAATCCCACGCGGCGGCAAAAGCCTGACGAAAAAGGTGATGGAGGAAAGCCGCGTGCCCACAATTTTGCACCTGGATGGCAACTGCCATGTTTACATCCATGAAAAAGCCACTCTGGAGACCGCGGTGGAACTGGTTTATAACTCCAAAATGCGGCGCACGGGAATCTGCGGCGCGGCGGAATCGCTGCTGATAGATAAATCCGCCCTGGATCGCCTGCTAAACCCTATCATCACCAGGCTGATTGAGTCCGGCTGTGAAATCAGGGGAGATGATGATGCATTAGCAGCAAACGGCTCTGTCAAGGCGGCAACTGAGGAGGACTGGGGCACGGAATACCTGGCTCCTATAATATCCATAAAAGCGGTGAGTGGGCTGGATGAGGCAATAGAGCATATAAACCGTTACGGCTCCCACCATACTGATTGCATAATAACGGAAGATGCGGACGCTGCGACTTGTTTCCTGAACAGTGTAGACAGCGCGATAGTTCTGCATAACGCCTCCACCCAGTTTGCTGACGGCGGCGAGTTCGGCTTTGGCGGTGAAATCGGCATTGCTACCGGGCGCTTACCGCCTAGAGGGCCTGTGGCGCTGGAGCAATTAGTCACCTACAAATACCTGGTGCGCGGCAACGGGCATGTAAGAGGTTGAGTTTATTTGTTTATTTGGTTAATGGTGTATGATATGATTCTAATTATGAAAGATAAAATATGAGCAATGATAACATCACAACCGCCGACCCATTAGCACCTACGGTTACCTTTGATTATATTAAAGGTAATACCTTCCATTGCGTCCATGCAGATGGGGCTCTTGGAGGCTTAACGCCCAATGGCCATATTCACATGGCCTTTTATAGCGAAAGGTCTGCTATTCCCCGAAGAACGGTGCATGAATTACATAGCGATGGACGTGTAGGTGATGCGCGAGAAATTGAAACACGCAATAGTATCGTGCGCGAACTGGCGGTTGATGTTTTCTTATCCATTGATGCGGCTCGTGCATTAGTTAAATGGTTAGATGACCAAATTAGTGGATACGATACCCTTACAAAGGAGAATAAAAATGAATAATCCTGCATTTTCTTCTTCGCCCTACGGAAAATATACTAATAAGACTATGACGGTTACGGTAAGTGATGCTGTAGGTAGATACGCTAAGTCAGAGCTTGATTACGTTGACCGTTTCTACAGTTTGCTAAAACAATGGAGAATGGATACTCTTTTCGTTTCTTCAATCACAGAAGCAGTAGAACATCCTGCGTTTAAAGGAATTCTTGCGCTCGGCGAGAAAGCGATACCTTTAATAATATCCGAGATAGAAAGATATCCCGATTTATTAATTGAGTCGCTACCAATTTTAACGGGTAAAAACCCAGTTTCAGATTCTGATATGGGTGATATCCCCACTATGGCCGCCACATGGATTGAATGGTATCATAATCAATGACCAATGAAATTGCTATGATTCTCCATAAATTTCCTAACCTGGATAATAGGCATTTACGGATTACAAGTCCCCCTACTCCGAAATATAATTGCATTGCATTCGCGGCTGGTGATACAAATCGCTGGTGGTGGCCGGCAGGGAGTGGATATTGGCCAAAGGAGGCTAAAAGGATTGTAAAGCTACCTGCGTTCCAAATGGCATTTGAAACACTAGGATTTGTGAATTGTCAAAATCCTTCATTGGAGGATGGAATCGAGAAAATTGCATTTTTTCATAAAAACGCGCAGCCAACTCATGCAGCAAGGCAACTAAAAGCTGGGGTATGGACAAGTAAACTTGGCCCGTGGTTTGATATATCTCATGACTTGAAAGGAATGGAGGGAGGGGAGTATGGGGAAATTGCATTTCTAATGCAAAGGCGTATTTAGCTGTTATCCCATCTTTTATTAGCTGCGTTTGTAGCAATTGCTTTGCGTTGTTCTGCTGTGAGTATTTTGGCTCGCGCCTTCCCGCCCTTTAATCCTCCAAGCGTACCGAGCGCAACAGCAGCAAGATTCTTGCCGTTTTTTCCTCTTTATCTTCAATCTCACCTGTAGCAATATCAGCAATGAACTATGTTAACCGGTTTGTGTCGCGGGTTCTTTTGGGTTTTTTGCACATGCCGCTATTATCGCATAACATGCTTAATCGGTTAAGAGTCAGAAAATACACGAAATTCTAAACTGAGACACTACCCTGTTTTTTAAACGCTTGACTCTCGAAAACAGCCATTTTCGCCACGCCCTAGCGAAATCACCTCAACCTCTAAGAGTATAAAAAACCGTTATGATAATCTCAAAGCTATACAAAAATAAGCAGGTGGCGGTGTTTGGGCTGGGCAAGTCCGGCATGGCGGCGGTGAGATCACTGCTTGCAGGCGGCACTATTGTTTATGCGGGGGACGACTCCGCCGCTGTGGCATCCAAGGCCGGGGAGTTGGGGGCACTGACCCCACCACTGGGGGAATTCCCCTGGGATAGAATAACCAGCCTGATTTTAGCGCCGGGGGTTCCGCTGAATTTCCCTAAACCCCACCTTGCGGTTGATCTGGCTCGCTCTCATGGAGTGGAGATAATCGGGGATATTGAACTGCTTTACCGCCACTATCCTGATGCTTTGTATATTGGCATTACCGGAACAAACGGCAAATCCACCACCACGGCGCTGACCTATCATATACTGAAAGAATCCGGGCTTGATGTTCAGGTCGGCGGCAACCTAGGCACACCTGCGCTGGAATTAAAAGCCCCCGGCAAGGGAGCGCGTGGAATATATGTGCTGGAAGTTTCATCCTACCAGGCGGAACTGATGGATAAGTGCAGATTCAATATTGCTGCGCTGCTTAATATCACGCCGGATCATATTGACCGTCACGGCTCCATGCTAGGTTATATCAACGCCAAGAAAAGCCTGTTTGATAAGCAGGAAGCGGATGATTACGGGCTCATCAGTGTGGACGATAAATTCAGTGGCGGCATATATGAGTATCTCTCCAAATTTGAAAAGCGCGACAATGTTATTCCGGTAAGCATACAGGGGCAGATGGGCGGCGGGCTTTTCGCGCATGAAGCCTCAGTTTTCGATGCACTGGAGCGCAACCACATTTATGAATACGAGATCACTTCCGCTCTCGCCTTAAAAGGCACGCATAACTGGCAGAATGCCTGCTTTGCCGTAGGCATGGCAAGGCTGACTGCGGAATTACTGGAAGGCGGCAAACCAGATAATGATAATATATATAAAGGGCTATATAGCTTTCCTGGCCTGCCGCACCGTATGGAGCAGGTGGGGCAATGGCAGGGCATAACTTTTATCAACGATAGCAAAGCCACTAACGCCAACGCGGCTGAGAGGGCACTCTCCACTTTTAAAAATATTTACTGGATAGCAGGCGGCAGAATGAAAGAGGGTGGCATAGAATCCCTTGAGCCATTGTTCGGGCGTATTATAAAGGCTTATCTGGTGGGGGAGGCGGAAGAGCAATTTGCTAAAACCTTAGAGGGCAAACTTGAATATGAAAAATGTGGCCATCTGCAAACAGCATTTATAAAAGCTACTGATGATGCCCTGGTCAGCGGCCTTAAAGATACCGTGATTCTCCTCTCCCCCGCCTGCGCATCACTGGATCAATGGCCGAATTTTGAGGCACGCGGCGATGCTTTTAAGGCAATGGCCGGTGATTGGGTCAGTGGCCGCTGAAACCAGGGAGTTAGAGCCTGTTTATGAACTTTTGCATACGCCTCTTTTCGTCTATTCTGTCTGTAAATCCGACTATACCTATCGCACTCTTGAAGTGCGATAGGTATATGATATAGCTTTGCTCATGAAAATAAACGGCCAACATTACCGCACAATTAGGCTGAATGAGGATGCTTATACGGTCACGGTGATAGACCAGACAGTTCTGCCATTCGCATTTAAGCTTATAACCATATCCACCGCTGATGAAGCGGCTGAGGCAATAAGGTTCATGCGTGTGCGCGGCGCACCGCTTATAGGTGCAACTGCCGCTTATGGGCTGGCAATGGCACTTAAAAATGATTCATCAGACCAGGGATTAAAGCAAGGCTATGATTTGCTGCTGAATACCCGCCCCACTGCGATTAATCTGAAATGGGCGCTGGATCGCATGATTCGCGGTGTATCTCCCTTGAATCCTGAAACACGGGCAGAGCAGGCCTACACAATAGCAGCCGCGATATGTGAGGAAGACGTAGCAATAAACAAAGCTATAGGTGGCTATGGCCTTGAATTGATCAGGCAAGTAGCGAAAGCCAAAGGGCAGGTGAACATACTCACCCACTGTAACGCAGGCTGGTTGGGCACGGTGGATTACGGTACGGCGCTATCCCCCATATACATGGCGCATGATGAAGGAATCAGCGTGCATGTATGGGTGGATGAAACCAGGCCGCGCAACCAGGGTGCGCTTACGGCGTGGGAGCTTCAGCAGCACGGGGTTAAGCATACCTACATCACCGATAACGCCGGGGGGCATGTATTGCAGCAGGGGCTGGCCGATATGGTGATAGTGGGGACTGATAGAGTAGCCGCCAATGGGGATGTCTGCAACAAGATAGGTACATACCTGAAAGCGCTGGCGGCGCATGATTGCGGCGTACCGTTTTATGTGGCAGTGCCTACACCATCCATAGACTGGGAACTGAAATCAGGCGGGGATATACCGATAGAACAGCGCAGCTCCCTTGAGGTTACTAACGTGCAAGGCTGGCAGGATGGTAAGTTAAATTCGGTAAGGGTAACGCCGGACGAATCCACTAATGTTGCAAACTATGGGTTTGATGTAACGCCAAATCGCCTCATAACCGGGCTTATCACCGAACATGGAATATTTAAAACCCCGGCGGAAATTGCAGCATCAAGGGCAGCGGCATGAGCGAAGCATTCAAAGCCGCATGTCTGCAGATGAATTCAGGGGATGATGTAGCGCAGAATATAGAGGCGGCTACATATCTGATACATCAGGCGGCAGAAGCCGGGGCGGATTTTATTCTACTTCCGGAGAATGCCTTTTACATGCGCGGCGGCGGTGAGCCTTACCCGGCGGATACAACAGAGAATCACGCAGGTGTTATAGCCTGCATGAAACTGGCGCAAAAGCTTGGAAAATATATACTTATTGGCTCTATTGCAGTAAGGGCAGCAGATGGCGGCAAGCTCCTCAACCGCTCAGTATTAATCAACGCTGATGGCGAAATTGCAGCAGTTTACGATAAAATCCACCTGTTTGACGTAACCCTGCCGGGGGGTGAGAAATATAATGAATCTGAGCGTTTCCAGCATGGAAGTGAAGTTATAACCGCTAACCTGCCCTGGGGTGTTTTAGCCTTTAGCATATGTTACGATGTGCGCTTTCCCTACCTTTACCGCCATATGGCGGTGCGGGGGGCGGATTTTTTTGCGATTCCCGCTGCCTTTACACGCACCACAGGCACGGCGCACTGGCATGTTCTGCTACGTGCCCGCGCTATAGAGAACGGCGCTTATGTGTTTGCCCCCGCACAGAGCGGGGAGCATCCAGGTAACCGCCAGACTTACGGCCACGCCCTGATTGTTGACCCCTGGGGTGATATTATAGCTGAGCATAAAGAAGGCATAGGTTTCGCAATAGCTTCGATAAACCCTGACCTGGTTGAACGTGTCCGGCAATCCCTCCCCAGCCTCCAGCATACCAGGGATATTTAACGTCACTGGAAAGTGGTGAGGATTCCGGTTGACTACGGGACTTTCTTGGCTTAAAAGCCCGTCTCAAGATTTTAAAGGGTGTTATGGCAGTACCAAAGAGAAAAGTTTCCAAAGCGCGGCGGGATTGGCGGCGTTCGCATGATGCGCTTAAACTGGTGCAACTGGTTGAGGATAAAACCACCGGAGAGCTTAAAAGGCCTCATCATGTGTCGGTGGACGGATACTACAACGGCAAGCAGGTAACTGCCGATAAAGTGCACCGCTGATTTTTCATGCTTGCTGAAGTGTGCATTTATGTGGCTTTCAGGCTGCAAATTTTTTCTGCGCCTGTAACCATTCTTAGTCATGAATTTATAATTCCGGTGTAAAAGTCACAGATGCTGAAAATGCAGGTAGCATATTATGCACTTATAGAATACTTCAGTGTGCTTTTATCCATGCTCCATTATGGTGGAGGGTCTGGAGCAAAGCTAGGCGTGAAGCGTAACCCAAGTTCACTTGCAGAATAAATGAAGGATCAATCAGGGGCAGCAACAGTGGGCAGGGTTCGTATAGCCCTGGATGCAATGGGGGGGGATAATGCCCCACATTCAACCATAATGGGTGCGGCAAAAGCGCTGGAGCGTGCGCCGGATATTGAACTGCATCTGTTTGGTCGTGAGAATGAAATAAAACCTCTGCTGGCTAAAGCTGGGGAGGCTTTGCGCAAAAGCGCGGTGATTCACCATACGGAAGGCGTGATTGCTATGGGGGAGAAGCCCTCAGCCGCGCTTAAAAAGGCGCATGATACCAGTATGCGCAGGGCGATAGAATCGGTAGGTAAAGGCGAGAGCGATGTGGTGATCTCAGCCGGAAATACCGGCGCTTTAATGGCCATATCCAAATTTATACTGAAAACATATCCTGGCATTGACAGGCCGGCAATGGCAACCCTGATGCCAACGCTTAAAGGTGAGTGCGTACTGCTTGATCTGGGAGCGAATGTATCCTGCGATGCTAATAATCTGTTCCAGTTCGCGCTGCTGGGTCAAGGGTTCGCAAGAGCAGTGCTGGGGGTGGAGAGGCCGCGCATAGCCCTGCTTAATGTGGGTTCAGAGGAAATCAAAGGCAGCGAGGAGGAGCGGGAAGCCGCGCAACTGCTCAAGAATAGCCCATTAGATCTTAATTTCATAGGTTTCGTTGAAGGGCACGACATAGCTGAAGGAACGGCTGAGGTTATAGTAACCGATGGTTTCAGCGGGAATATATCCCTGAAAACAGCAGAAGGATTCACCAAGCTTTTTGAATCCCTGATTCGTGAGGCGTTTAGCAGCAGTATTTCCGCCAGGCTTGGTTATATGCTGGCGCGAAAATCCCTGGCGAAAACTCGGGAGAGATTCGCGGCGCGTGGTGGGCGGGCGGCTTGGGGCGGAGGGATTAACGGTATTGTGGTGAAAAGCCACGGCGGTTCTGA
>CAYTOJ010000075.1:0-9797 GCA_964439415.1 uncultured Rickettsiales bacterium | reverse complement strand
AATCTGCACTGCCCACCGCCTAAAGGCAGCCGTAAGCCTTACCGGGTTATCTGCGCTGATTCTAAAAATAAACTGCTGCACCTGATATTTTTTCATAATCACGAGAAAATGCTGAAAAATATGTTGCCGGAAACCATGGAGGTAGTGGTGTGCGGCAGGCTGGAATTCTACCGCGATGCGCCGCAGATCGCCCATCCGGAATATATAGTTCCGGCATCTGAATTCATGGCGATGAAGGGAATCCAGCCCGTTTACCCGCTCACCGGAAATATCAGCAATAACAAAATGTGCTCGCTGATAAAAGCGGCTCTGCCTGAAAGCGAAACTAAAACAGGCGAATGGGTAGAACCTTCCCAGCTTAATGCTAAAAAATGGCCGGATTTTTCTGAGGCGCTAAGGCTGGCTCATATGCCGGAGGAGGATGAATATCCTGATAGAGTGAATGCAGCAAGGGCGCGGCTGGCTTACGATGAAATTCTGGCGCACCAGTTAGTGCTGCAATTCATCCGCGCTGCAAGGGAGCGTGAGCAAGGCTTCACTATAAATCATAAATTCACGCTGGCAAAGCGGGTTCTAGCGCTGCTGCCATATGAACTCACGGAATCACAGCGGGGGGCGTTACGGGAAATATCAGCGGATTTAAAATCAGGCCTGCGCATGGCGCGCCTGTTGCAGGGTGATGTCGGCAGTGGCAAAACCATAGTTGCCCTGCTGGCCGCAACGCTGGTGATAGAGCAGGGCAGGCAGGCGGCTATGATGTCTCCCATCAGTATTCTGGCGCGCCAGCAGTTTGAAACGGTAAATGCCATATGCGCTGAAGTTGGAATTTCCTGCATTAGCCTTACCGGAGCCGATAAGGGGAAGGAGCGGGAGCGAAAACTGGCAAAAATAGCCGCTGGGGAGGTGCAACTGGTGGTAGGCACACACGCCCTGTTTAATGAAAAAGTGGTATTTAATAACCTTGGCCTGGCGGTGGTGGACGAACAGCACCGCTTTGGCGTACGCCAGCGTATGGCGCTCAGTGGCAAGGGCAGCCCGCATGTTTTGATGATGACTGCCACGCCCATACCGCGCAGTTTGTGCATGGCAGCCTTTGGGGATATGGATTCCTCAACCATCCCCCACAAACCGGCAGGCCGCAAGCCAATCAAAACCAGCGCAATATCCTTGAGCCGCCTGCCGGAGGTGATTGATTCAATCTTGCGGGCATGTATGGCAGATGGTCAGGCCTACTGGATTTGCCCACTGGTTGAGGAATCGGAGGAATTGGATTTATCAGCGGCGGTAAAGCGATATGAAGATTTTAAGGAGCGGATAGGGGCAAAAGCCGGGCTTATCCATGGCAAAATGCCGCAGAGCGAGCGGGAGAGCGTTATGGAGCGTTTCACCGGGGGCGAGGTTAAAATTCTGGTGGCAACCACGGTGATAGAGGTTGGGGTGAATGTTCCCAACGCCACGGCGATAGTGATAGAACACGCCGAGCGGTTCGGGCTTTCGCAGTTGCATCAGCTACGCGGGCGGGTGGGAAGAAGCGAGAAGGAATCCGCCTGCATCCTGCTATACGGCAAGGCTCTGAGTCAGGCAGGCAAGCAGCGCCTGAAAATAATGCGTGAAACTAACGATGGTTTTTTAATCGCTGAGGAAGACCTGAAAATCCGTGGGGCAGGGGAGGTTATCGGAACAAAGCAGAGTGGCGCGGCGAGTTTAAAGTTATCCAACCCCGTTGATGATGCTGATAGCTATATTGCCGCAAACGCTGATGCGAAGCTGCTGCTGCATAATGACCCTAAGCTGGAATCTCTGCGTGGCCTTGCCGCCCGCCAGTTATTGCAACTATTCAAGCTGGATAGCTATGCGGATTACCTTAAAGCGTAACTGCGACCGCTGTACTTCGCGCTTCCCCCGCCGCGCTGCCGCGCTCACCGAAGGTCGCAAGAATATGTCACACTTGAAACGCGAGGAGTATATTTGCAATGATTTGCATTTTCCGCTGGACAAAGCCTGAGGAATCCATATTGGGCTAAACTTTAGGTGTTAATTTTAAGGATTATGAGATTATGGATATAAGCAAGATATCGGTTGGCAAAAATCCACCGTGGGACGTTAATGTAATTGTGGAAGTGCCGCTTGGCTCTGAGCCGATAAAATACGAGATGGATAAGGAATCCGGCGCTTTGTTTGTGGATCGTTTTCTGCATACTGCAATGTTCTACCCCTGCAACTATGGCTTTATTCCGCATACCATGTCTGGCGATGGTGATCCGGTTGACATGCTGGTGGTTGGCCGCCGCCCAGTAACTCCAGGCGCAGTTCTGGCTGCAAGGCCAATCGGCGTGCTGGTAATGGAAGATGAAGCGGGGAGGGATGAGAAAATACTCTCAGTTCCGGTAACCCGGTTGCATCCGTTCTATAGTGATGTAAAATCATATACCGACCTGCCAAGAACCCTGATTGACCAGATTGCACATTTTTTCCAGCATTATAAAGACCTGGAGAGCAATAAATGGGTAAAAATCATCGGCTGGGAAGATGCTGATCACGCTGCAGAACTGATAGAAAAAGGGATTAAGGACGGCTCAGTGTCGTAATTAGCGTGAAGGCATCGTTATCGTTTCCTGAATTGGAATTTTCTATGTGACTCCAACGGCACATTAGTATTTATAACGGAGCAATAAAAAATGCTGTTAAATAATGAAAGCTGAAGTTGTACATAGAATTGAGCAAATCCGCCAGTCGCAGGTTTTGCTGAGGAGGTTTCTTTGACTGGGATAATGCCCTTATAAGGCTGGAGGAACTCAGCGCCCTTACCAGTGGTGATGGTTTATGGAATAATCCGGCGGAGGCGCAAGCTTTGCTTAAGGAGAAAACACGTCTGGAATCAGCAGTAGAGAGCTACCGCGAACTGGAGCGTTCGCTTGATACATGCATAGGCATGATAGAGCTTGCTGAAGCAGAAAACGACATCGCACTTTTAAAGGAGGAAGAATACAGCCTGGAGATATTGCGCGAGCGAGCCAGGCGGATGGAGCTTGAAAGCCTTCTCTCAGGCGAGGTGGATGGAAACGACTGCTTCCTGGAGGTAAATTCCGGTGCTGGCGGCACAGAATCGCAGGATTGGGCGAAAATGCTTCTGCGTATGTATATGCGCTGGGCGGAGTCTAAAAATTACAAGATAGAGCTGGTGGACGAGACCATAGGTGAAGAAGCCGGTATAAAATCCGCTTCTCTGCGCATATCAGGCCAGTTTGCCTATGGCTGGCTTAAAGCAGAATCAGGAGTGCACCGCCTGGTGCGGATTTCACCTTTTGATTCCAATGCCCGCCGCCATACCAGCTTTGCCAGCGTATGGGTTTATCCGGTGCTGGACGAGAGCATAAACGTGGAAATTAATGAAAAAGATCTGCGGATAGATACCTACCGTGCATCCGGCGCTGGCGGCCAGCATGTGAATAAAACCGAAAGCGCGGTGCGCATTACCCACCAGCCCAGCGGAATTGTAGTAGCCTGCCAGACTGAGCGTTCGCAGCACCGTAATAAAGCAATCGCCTATGAGATGTTGAAATCCCGGCTGTATGAGCAGGAACTGCGCAAGCGTGAAAGCGCGGCTGATTTGCAGAATGAAAGCAAGAGCGATATAGGCTTCGGGCATCAGATACGTTCATATGTACTGCATCCCTACAAAATGGTGAAGGATTTGCGCACAGGTGTAGAAACATCAAGCGCCGAAAAAGTGCTGGACGGCGACCTGGATGATTTCCTCAGCGCCTCACTGGCCTCAAAAGTAATGGGCACGGATGATTAGAAGATTAACGTGATTTTCTTTTGCCTTTATATGGGTTCTCTGTGTGTTTTATTTTCACTCTTATCGGCACGCCTGGTAGATTAAACCACTGGCGCAGGTCGTTCACCAGGTAGCGCTCATACGATTCCGGCAGATTATCCTCCATATTGGAGAAAAACACCAGAGTCGTAGGGCGAACTCTTACTTGTGATACATATTTCAGCTTTATCCTGCGGCCTGATACAATTGGCGGCGCATTGCGGGAGATTGCATCCTCCAGCCAGCGGTTAAGCTCAGATGTTGAAAGCCGCCTGTTCCAGTTATGAAAGGTAGTGCGTAGCCCTGAGTACAGACTCTCCATACCATTCTTTTTGAGTACGGATATAGGAATAATCTCAACGCCCTTTACCTGTGGCAGAACCTCCCCGGCCTGCAGGCGCAGTTGCTTTAGATATTCCGCCTGGCTTTTAACCGTATCCATTTTATTGCAGGCGATGACTAAAGCCCTGCCTTCGGAAATGGCGAGGTTGGCAATGCTTAAGTCCTGATTCTCCAGCGGGCAGGCGGCATCCAGCACCAGCAATGCGATATGGCAATTTCTAATTGAATACAGCGAAGCCCCGGCGGACATTGCCTCTACCTGCTCCAGAATCCGCGCTTTGCGGCGCAGCCCTGCCGTGTCTATAATCTGATAATCCTGTCCCTGATAATTCCAGCTTATGCTTGCAGCATCGCGGGTGATTCCGGCTTCTGGCCCGGTTAGTTGCCGTTCCTCCCCAATCAGCCAGTTAACCAGCGAGGATTTGCCGGAATTTGGCCGCCCCACTATAGCCATTTTAATTATTTCAGGAGTTGTATCCTCGCGCTCCTCAGATTCTTCACTGTTTTCACGTTCTCGCCGTTCACTGCGCTTGCTACCCCGTTTTCCATCGATCGGCTGCTCCTGCTGTTTGACTGGAATGTTATGCTGCTCAAACAGGCGTTCCAGGCTATCCATGATATAATCCAGCCCAAGCCCATGCTCGGCTGATATTGGCAGTGGCTCCCCGAATCCAAGCCTTTTGAATTCCGGCAGGAGTTCATGCGCCTGATTAATGTTCTCGCACTTGTTAGCGAACAGAAATATGGTTTTTCCGGTTTTGCGGAAAATGCGGGCGAACTCTTTATCCTCCGGCATTACTCCCGCTTTTGCATCCACCACGAAAAAAACAGCATCTGCTTTGCTTATGGCTTCTTCCGCCTTGGAAGTCATGCGGGATTCCAGGCTCACTCCACCACGCTCGCTGAGACCCGGAGTGTCCATTATATCAAATTCATAAGCCCCAAGCTGTACCGGAGCTTCCTTCCAATCCCGCGTGACACCTGGCTGATCATGCACCAGCGCCAGTTTGCCACCCGCCAGGCGGTTAAAAAGGGTGGACTTGCCAACATTCGGCCTGCCAGCAATCGCAATTTTCAGCTTTTTCATCGTCAATCTACCGCTATCGTTTCAAAAGTTAAAATTTTCTATTTTACTCCGGCGGTATATTTTTTATTTGTTGAGGGGGGCGCACCCCCCGGCTTACAGCCTCCCCCCTACGCGCTGGCGCGCTCCCGTTGGTCGCAAGAAGAATTAACTTTAGGGTGGCAACGGATACATCACTCCAGTAGCTTACCTGTAGACGAATTTACTAACGGTTTCCAGTTGATTGTCAGGCAAGCATAAATATGCTGCGTAAAGAATTTACGGGGGCGGATGAAAGTAGCAATTGCGGGACTAGGCACGGTAGGGGCGGCAGCGTTGGAACTGCTACGCCGGAATATGGATTTGTACAAATCAAGAAGCGGTGAGGAGATCACGGTTACGGCGGTATCAGCGCGTAATAAATCAAAACACTTTGATATTCCGGAGAGTGTGCAGTGGTACGATAACCCGCTGGAGATGATCGATAAGGCCGATGTTGTACTGGAGCTTATAGGCGGGGAAGGGGGAATCGCCCTGGAGCTTATAGAAAAATCCATCAAGTTAGGCAGGCATGTAGTGACCGCGAATAAAGCACTGATTGCCAAGCATGGGGAGCGTCTGACGAGTAGCGCCAGCAATTCAGGCGTTGCACTGGCTTTTGAGGCGGCGGTGGCGGGTGGTATCCCGGTTATAAAAACTCTGCGGGAGGGACTTGCGGCAAATCGCATAAACACAATAGCCGGAATTTTAAACGGCACTTGTAATTATATCCTGACTACTATGGAGAAAACCGGGCGCGATTTTAATGAGGTTCTGCGGGAGGCTCAAGACTTAGGCTATGCCGAGGCTGAACCATCGTTCGACATAGACGGCATAGATACCGCGCAGAAACTATCCATACTTACCTGGCTGGCTTTTGGCGCAAGTATGGGTGATGGCGCTGATAAGCCTACATGCGAAGGCATACGGGATATTACCCTGGCAGATTTGCGTTTTGTGCGGGAACTCGGCTACCGCATCAAGCTTATCGGCATGGCAAGCGCAAACAATGGCTGCATTTTCCAGGCGGTGCATCCTGCTTTAATTCACGAGAATCAGGCACTGGCGCAGGTTGACGGTTCATTTAACGCCATTGAAATCAATGCCGACCCGGTAGGTAAAATTGTGCTGGAGGGGCGCGGCGCTGGCGGTGGTGCTACTGCTTCGGCAATTGTGGCGGATGTGCTGGATATAGCTGCTAAGCGTTTTTCGCATTCTGCAAATGCAGTAAATACTGGCGTATCTGAATCCGGTCAGGGTGTTATCTCTAAGCAAATGGCCTATTATATGCGGATGAATGTGCTGGATATGCCGGGTGTGGTGGCGGATATATCCGGCATAATGCGGGATAATAACATATCCATTGAGTCCCTTCAGCAGCGTGGGCGGGAGGCTGGCCAGCCGGTGAATATCTTCATGACTGTTCACAAAACGGAAAGTAAGGCTATAACCGATGCGGTAGCGGCTATAACCAGGCTTAAAGCAGTTCTTGCGCCACCGCTGGCAATCAGAATATACTGCTCGCGCCTCTAATGTGTGGATTTTTTGCAATTAATCCGCGAGCAGTAATGCGTATGGGCTTGGATTGGCGGCCATACGCAAAACATAAAAAGCTATACCTGTCGTACTTTAAGGGTGCGACAGGTATAGTGGAGTTATAATGGAAGAATTTTTCTTGAAGCCGGAGCGCAGCATAGCTCAGGACAGATTAGTGGCATATATCAACGCCAGACTGATTGACCCTGCAAGCGGTCTGGACACCCCTGGCGGATTACTCACCAGTGGCAGTGAGATTGCTGATTTTGGCGCAGGGATTTTCTCAGGCGGTATTCCCGAAGGCGCTGAAATTGTGGATTGCGCCGGGCAGGTGCTCTGCCCTGGCCTTATTGATATTCAGGTGCACATGCGTGAACCGGGATTCGAGTATAAGGAAACCATAGCCACGGCCACTAAATCAGCCGCTGCCGGGGGTGTTGCCACAGTGGTTGGAATGGCCAATACCAATCCCGTGATTGATAACGTCACCACGCTGGACTATGTGCAGATGAAAGCCAGGGAAACCGCCTATGTTAATGTTTTCTCCTATGCTGCGATGACTAAAAACCTGGCCGGGTTGGAACTGGTGGATATGGGGCTGCTGGCGAAGCAGGGCGCAGTGGGCTTTTCTGATGACGGCAAGCCGCTGATGAACGCGCACCTCATGCGCCGGGTGATGGAATATGGCCGGGCACTTGGGCTGACAGTTGCACAGCACGCTGAGGATTGCAACCTCTCCCACGGGGGCTGCATGAACGAGGGGGAGGTATCCTCAAGGCTTGGTGTATATGGCATCCCCAACGCATCAGAAGCGGTGATAGTGGAGCGTGATATTGAAATCCAGCGGCTCACCGGTGGGCATTACCATGTTCTGCATATCTCTACTGCGGAAGCACTGGAGGCGGTTAAAAGGGCGAAAGAGCGCGGGCAGAATGTCACCTGCGAGGTAACGCCGCACCATATAGCGCTGACTGAAGAAGCGGTGGAGAATTTTAATACTGATGCAAAGATGAACCCGCCGCTGCGCTCCAGCCGTGATGTTCAGGCAATGATAGAGGGCTTAAAAACCGGGGTGATTGATGCAATCGCAACCGATCATGCACCACATGAGCCAGCCTCAAAAGCTGAGCCATTGGAATCAGCCCCGTTTGGTATTGTAGGGCTGGAGACTATGCTGCCGCTATCGCTATCGCTGTACCATAAAGGCGTAATGCCACTCTTGAAAGTGTTGGAGGCTTTAACCAGCAAACCGGCTGATATTCTTAAATTACCGGGCGGCAGGCTGAAAAAAGGCGCGGTGGCAGACCTGGTATTGATTGACCTTAATGAAGAATGGGTTATTAAGACGAATAACTTTTATTCAAAATCAAAAAATTCGCCCTTCAACCAATGGAAAACCAAGAGCAGAACAACCCGGACAATAGTGCGCGGGCAGACAGTGTACAACAGGAATCAGAGCGGCCGGTAAAAGCTGAATCTGGCGAAGGCCAGGATTCCAAGCATCAAAGAGGGCAGGAGAGAAAGCCTTTCAAAAAGGAATTCAATAAGGACTTTAAAGGCAAAGGTTCATTCAGCAAACCAGGTGAAAACAGAGGTTCATTTGGCAAGCCAGGTGGCGGCAGGGATCGTGCTGATAGCAGAGGTGGCAGTGAGCGCCGCGACGATAGGGATCGCGGTGACAGAGACCGTGGTGATAGAAACAGGAATGACAGAAACCGTAACGATAGAGGCCGTGAAGATAGGGGAGGGCGGGATGATAGAAGCCGTTTCCAGGGTCGCGGCGATAGGGCAGGGGCTAATGGCCGCCCAGGTTCTGACAGACCTCAACCACCACGCGAGCCGGAATTTGACTCCATAAAAAATCCTATTTTTTGTGCAATGGATATACCAGGAGTGGAACAGGCGCAGAGAGTAGCTGAGCAGGTGAAGGAGTATGTAGGCGGCATTAAAGTTGGCATGGAATATTTCGTTGCCAACGGCGCATACGGGGTAAAACAGCTTTGGGCTTCACGCCTGCCACTGTTCCTTGACCTTAAATTTCACGATATTCCGAACACAGTGGCTGGGGCAGTGCGTTCTGCCTGTGCACTACGCCCATATATGCTCACCATCCACCTGAGTGGGGGAGGGGACATGATAAAAGCCGCCGCCGATGCTGCTAATGACTATTCACTTAAATCCGGCAAGCGCAAGCCGCTTATCCTGGGTGTCAGCGTGATGACCAGTCTGGACGATGAAAACTTAAGCGAAATCGGTTTTTCCGGCAAAGTGCTGGATTCAGCGAAAAGGTTATGTGAACTAGGCGTGAAAAACGGCATAGACGGCATAGTATGTTCCGCGCATGAAATTGCTGGCCTCAAAGCCGAATTTGGTGGCAGGCTTAAATATGTAGTGCCCGGCATCAGGCCGATGGGAACTGCGGATGATGACCAGAAAAGGGTAATGTCCCCCCGTGAGGCTATTCAAAGCGGTGCGGACTATCTGGTGGTGGGGCGTGCGATTACGGCAGCACCTGACCCTAAACTGGTGGCTAAAATTATAGCCGGGCAACTAAACGCTGGTGAGATTGCGGCATAAGTTCATGCAAGCAAGTCCTGCAAATGCTGCTATAACATGTGCTGAATCAGCCGTGACTTTTCGGTCGGCTGTGCCGCAGGATGCTGCGCTTCTCCTGGATTATATCCGCAAGTTAGCGGAATATGAGCAAAGGCTGGATGAAGTCACGGCAACTGAGGAGCTTCTACTGAAGCACATGTTCGACGCACAGCCAAAAGCTGAATGCTTTTTCGCGGTTGTGGATGGCAGGGAAGTTGGCTTTGCGCTGTACTTCCATAACTTCTCCACTTTTTTAGGCAAGCCTGGCATATACATTGAAGATATCTACGTAGAGCCTGAATACCGTGGGCGCGGCATAGGCCGCAGAATGTTCAGCGAAATCGCCCGTATAGCTAAAATGCGTGACTGCGGCAGAATCAACTGGTGGTGTCTGGATTGGAA
>CAYTOJ010000074.1:0-9922 GCA_964439415.1 uncultured Rickettsiales bacterium | reverse complement strand
TTCATTAATTGCCCCGCAACCATGCAGGCGGTAACGCTGGAGCGTAGAGTTTTAGAGGCGGTAGATGCATCCTGCGCAACTCCCCTTGCCGTACATGCAGTCATTAACGGGCCGGATGTTTTAATACGCGCTATGCTAGCCTCAGCCGATATAAGCAGAAGGATTTTTGTAACTGAAACAGTGCCCATGCATAACGCACTGCAAGCATGTTCTGCTATAGGCGGCAGCCTGACTGAACGGCTTAAATATACTGCTCGCGAATTAACTGCAAAAAATCCACACTCTTGAAACGCGAGGAGTATATATGGAAAAATCCCTCAAGAATTTTTATAACCTGGATGTTGTGGATGATATCGCAAGCCGCATATCAGCTGCGTATCGGCCTTTCAAACGTGAGGCTTTTATTGCGGATATCATGTGTGAGTTGCCACATCTGGAGCTTAAAGCCAGGGCACTTTGCATAGCTGCCGCATTGCGTAAGCATTTACCTCAAAACTATGAGAATGCTCTGGAAATACTGCTGCAAAGCCTGGGCGGCGATAATGGCTCTGGTGGAGTGGAGGGTATGGGCGGCTTCGAGCATCTGCCGTTTCTGAACTTTGTGGGGCAATATGGCCTAGATTATCCTGAGCTATCTTTAAATACCCTGCGCCGGATGACTATATATTTCAGCGCGGAATTTGACGTGCGCCCATATCTGTTGAGCCACCGTGAGCTTAGCCTTGCCGCCGCGCATGAATGGGCAGACGATCCTGACTGGCGGGTGCGCCGCCTGGCTTCTGAGGGTACGCGCCCGCGCCTGCCCTGGGGTATGCAACTCAAATATCTGGTGATAGACCCTGCATTGATACTACCCATTCTGGATAAGTTATACGCTGATCCGCACCACATTGTCAGGCGATCAGTCGCCAACAGTCTGAACGATATTGCCAAAGATCATTCAGTTTTGGCAGTACAGATTGCCGGGCGCTGGCTGGGTGAGACCGATACACAGGAGACTCTGCAACTGGTGCGCCACGCTCTGCGCAATTTAAGAAAAACCGGGGACAAAGAAACACTGGAACTGCTTGGCCTGGCGCATGGAGCAAAAGTTGAACTGGCGGAGTTCACGCTGAACAAGACAGCTATTAGAATAGGTGAGGCTATTAATTTCAGCGTTACTTTATTCTCACGAGAGGCTACGCCAATGCGGATGGCGATTCAGTACGCGGTGCATCATATACGCAAGAACGGCAAAACCAGCGCGAAAATCTTCAAACTGGCGGAGCGTGAGATTATGCCGGGCAAAAACCCCACTATCAACGCCAGGCATTCTTTCAAGGAAATCACCACCCGCCGCTACTACCCAGGCCAGCATAAAATAGAAATCCTGACAGGTGGAAAATCATTAGGTGAGAAGTGCTTTGATTTAGTAGCTGCATAAAAAAAGCATCGTGCTTTAATTTGCCGCCAAATCTGATATACTCCGCGCCATAATATGCTCCTCATGTTCCAAGAGTAACATTTTCTTGCGACCGTAAGGGAGCGCGCCGGCGCGGCGGGGGAAGCGCAGGGCGCGGGGGCGGCAGCCCCTTAATATTAAAAAAACATACCCCTGAAATGACATAATTTAAACACACTCCCCAGACGATAGGGGTATATAGCGGGGGCTATGGGTAATTACATTAAAACCGGGGTGCTGCTGGGGCTGCTTACCGCGATATTCCTGACAGTTGGTGCTATGATCGGCGGTGAAACCGGGATGATTATCGCACTGGGGCTGGCGGTGGCGACTAACCTGTTCGCCTACTGGAATTCCGATAAAATGGTGCTGCGCATGTATAATGCTGTGGAGGCGGCAGAGAATTCCCGCCTGAGCCTGATTGTAAAGGCACTGGCTGTTCGAGCCGATATTCCCATGCCAAAAGTTTATTATATCGACACTCCCCAGCCGAATGCTTTTGCCACGGGGCGTAATCCCGAAAATGCATCCGTTGCTGCTACGGCAGGACTTTTGAATATGCTCAGTGATGAGGAAATAGCCGCAGTAATGGCGCACGAACTGGGGCATGTGCGGAACCGCGATACTTTAATCATGACCATTACCGCATCAATCGCCGGGGCTATTACCATGCTGGCGCATTCATTCGGATTCTTGAATCTGGGGCGCAGGGATGAAAACGGCAACGGAAGCGGCGCGGGAGCATTGATTGCGGTGATTTTAGCACCCATAGCGGCGATGGTGGTCAACATGGCTATATCCCGCTCCCGCGAGTATGAGGCTGACCGCGCCGGGGCGGAAATCTCAGGCAACCCGATAGCCCTGGCTTCAGCGCTGGAGAAAATCGAACGCGGTGCGAGTCATATTATGAACCATGAAGCGGCAAATAACCCACAAACGGCGCATCTGTTCATCATCAACCCCATACAGGCTCTGGGGGGGCTTAGAAACCTTTTCTCTACCCATCCTGCAACCCGCAACCGGGTGGAGGCTCTTTATGAGATAGCATCCCGCATGAAGATGGAACTGCCAAACGCTAACGAGAATTACCCGGCAGATAATACCGGCCAGCCCCTGAAACGCAGCCCCTGGGAGTGATTAGCTCGGCGACACTCTAACGGCCTGATTCTTCGGTATTATCCGCAACTTAGCAGCACATCCTCAATCACTATTTCAGGGGATTCCTGGCCATTCCAGTTATTGGCATGGACGGAGCCATAAATCTGTATATCCCGGCCAATTGAATTTAAAATAGCATCAGCCAGACCGTTTTCAACTGCGCGGAAGGCCATAGCCTTCACCCGGCAACGCTGCTTGCCGGTGTTTATATCGCTCTCGGTCAGGAAACATTTGATATGCCCGTTGCCAACTATTTCAGCATAGGCAACCTTAGCCTCCTTCACCACAAACTTAGCCTCCGGATTGCCAGCGCCAAAGGGTGCAGCCATTTCCAACTGCCGCAGCAGGGAATGGTTGATTCCTGACAGGGCGATATAGGCATCAAATTCCATAGCTCGTTCGCCTGGCCTCTCCTGAGTGCTACTCTGCACACGCTGGATGATGAAGTTTTTCAGATCAGGCAAGTGATTCATATCAGCGGTAAAACCTGCCGCCATGGCATGGCCGCCGCCTGATTTAACTAATCCTTCAGCACGGGCAGCGGCGATAATATCCCCTATATTAACCCCCGTGACGGAACGGCAGGAAGCTTTCGCTATCTCCGCCCCATACGCCATTATCATTACTGGCTTGTCGCACAGATCTTTCAGCCTGCCTGCGACTATGCCAACCACCCCCTGATGCCAGGAAGCATCCCCGATGAACACTATCGGCAGGTCGGCGCATTCCCTCTCCGCCATTAGTATAGCCTGCTCGACAACTCCCGCTTCTATCGCCCGGCGTTCCTCGTTATAACGCTCCAAACTTCTGGCAATCTCCGCAGCCTCTGCCGCATCGCGGGTGGTGAGCAACCGCGCCCCAAGGCCAGCCTCCCCTACCCTGCCGCCAGCATTTATGCGCGGCCCCAGCACAAAGCCTAGATGATACACCGATGGCTTCTCTTTCAGCGCCGATACATCAGCCAGTGCCGCCAGCCCGATATTGGATCGTGAGGCCAGCAGTTTCAGCCCCTGCGCCACGAAAGCGCGGTTGATTCCTTTTAATGGCACTACATCGCACACCGTTGCCAGCGCCACCATATCCAGCAGACGCAGCAGTTCCGGTTCCGGCGTACAACTGAAATAATCCATTTTCTTCAGAATGCGCATGACGGCAACAACCAGCAGAAAGGAAACCCCAGCCGCGCAGAGTATTCCATACTCCCGCGTTTCACTGAACTGGTTGGGGTTTACTATCGCCAGGGCTTTGGGGCGCGTGACTTCGCCTATGTGGTGATCCACCACAATAACATCAAGCCCGGCGTTGGTTGCCGCCTCTATCGGCGCGAAAGCCACAGTGCCGCAATCAACGGTTATAACCAGTGCCGCCCCGCGCTCTTTCAAGGCGAGCAGGGCTTTCAGGTTGGGCCCGTACCCCTCCAGGATTCTATCGGGAATATGAATCTCACATTCAGTGCCTACCATATCCAGAAAACACTTGATAACGGCGGAGGCACAGGCTCCATCCACATCGTAATCACCGAATACGCCTACCTTCTCACGCGCAACTATTGCCGCCGCCAGACGCTCCGCCGCTACATCCATATCTATCAATCGGGAGGGATTGGGCAGTAATGCTTTGATAGTGGGATGCAGGTAGTCAGCCGCCGCTTCCACCTCCACCCCGCGAGATGATAATATACGCCCCATAAAGCCGGGAAGCTCAAGCTGCCTTGATATTGCTTCGGCTATGCGCCCGTCGCATTCCCGCTGCCGCCAGTGATAGCCCCTGACCGATCTAACTCTGGCTTCCAAATCCTGCATATCTGGCTAGTAATATGGAATGGAACATAATGCTATACCAAAAACATTTGAAAAGTTGTTTTTGGTATATTTGTCCGATACAGGCATGGTGTTTAGTTCCATTATTTTATATCATACTTACGGAGGATTCTAAAGTTTTCGTAACTACCCAGCACCCCCTACTGGAAATAACGTATGGTAATATATGCAATCGCAATCCTTTGCAAAATGCTATTGGCCGCAGGATTTACATAAAGATGCCAATTTTATAGGATCTTTGGCAAAATCACAGTGCAGCCTGAATTTTATGATCCTAAATTACAGTATGTTGCGCATAGCAGGGGGTGCTGGGGAGTTACAAGTTTTCCTTGAAACTGCCAGGGGAAAAAGAATGCATTTATAAAGAAATGGGATGTATACTGCTCGCGTATGAAGAGTGCAGATTTTATTCTAAGAGTTGCGAGCAGTATAGACGCGGATTCGGCTGGGTTGGCGGCCATGCGCAAAACAAAAAATATACCTATCGCACTCTTGAAGTGCGATAGGTATATATAGCATAATTGCGATAATTTGGGGTGACATGTGGGTATTAAAGTGCTATACTACCACGAGAGGGGATAATGAAATACGGGAATGGTATGATTCTCTAGCTGAGAAAGATAAAACTAAAGTTCACTTAAAAATCGATTATTTGCAGAATGTACCTAAAGTTAAGTGGAGTGATCCGTATGCTCACCTCCTTACAAACAGTGATGGTTTGTACTCTATAAGGCTACCACTAAAAAATAATCAGCATAGAATCGTAGGTTACTTCAGGGAGGAAAAGAACGAATTTATAATAGACTTCTTTCGGAACTCTACTGCGCTGGCAAATTTGCTTGTCGCTGTGCTTCTCGAATCCGCATGTACTTCTTTGTACACTTGCGTTTCTGCGATGCTCGCTTCGCGCACTTTGCTCACCGCAGCGAGTTGCGAAAGAAGTCTAATGCTGCTGTGTTTTCTGGAGAAGAGCACGAAAGCTGATTATAAAAAGGTGATAGAAAAAGGTAATTTAAGGAAGAAAGAGGTATTATCAGATGAAACAAGAATTATCGAATATAATTTCTCACAAGCTTAAACATCTGATTCCGCAACTGGAGAATGATGAATTCCGTGAATCTTATATAAATGTCCAGACAAGGATTCTGCTTGCGAACCAGATTCGCGCATTGCGTGGAGATAAATCCCAGGAGGAGTACAGCCATATAATAAATAAGCCTCAGAGCGTGGTATCGCGCTTAGAAAATCCTGACGCCGCTAAATCAATACAATCTCTGGAGGAAATTGCAAATGCTCATAAAGTAGCTTTATTGGTAAAATTTGTTGATTTCAGTACATATATTTTAGAGACATCTGTCTACGGTGATGATGAGTTGGCTCCTCCGCCATACAATAAAGATGACGTAAGCAATGCTCTGCGGATGGAGATGACAAAACAAACGCAGACATCAATATCACCCACTACCCCAGATTGCCTTATAATTGTGCCGGCGGGGAGCAGCCCGAAAACGATTTCATCCGGCCGATTTAATTATGCCTATCGTTCAATACAGCGTACAAATACAACAGCGGTACATTAGCTCCATGGCTGAAGTTATTTTCAAACAGTTAGTTCTTTGCGATGATATAAGGGTAGAAAATACAGGTAAGTTCTTAATCGTGGGAGCCTACCCTGAAGGTATAGTAGTTGGTTTTACCCCTTCAAATATTACTATCGCGCTTTGGATATTAATTCAGGTTGAGGCGAATACAGGAGAAGATGTTGTAATCGAAATTGAGATTCGCGGCTCTAAAAAGGAACAGCGTTTGCTTCTACCAGGTCTGGTAATAAATGAGGCAAACTATAAAAAAGTTACCCCCCTGGTTATTACTCAAATACCACTTCATATTGAGGAAGCAGGAAATGTGGAAATTGCGTTACGCCAGCAAGGAAAAAAGAAATGGGACGTAATAAAAACTTTTCCTATAGAGTTAGCTGCGCCTCTATAATATATGGAGGATATGAATAGACCTCTTTCGGAACTCTACTGCGCTGGCAAACTCGCTTGTCACTGCGCTTCTCAAATCCGCATGTACTTCTTTGTACACTTGCGTTTCTGCGATGCTCGCTTCGCGCATTTTGCTCACCGCAGCGAGTTCCGAAAGAGGTCTAATCTCATTAGAAAATTTATAAAACCAGGTTGATCGATGGAACATATATTATTGGTTATTCATATACTGTTATGCATTGGCATTGTATTCATGGTGCTGATACAACGCTCTGACGCGGATGGAATGGGCGGACTGTCAGGGGGCAGTACCAATATGAGTTCTTTCCTGACCGGCAGGGCGGCGGCTAATCTCCTCACCAAAACCACAGCTTTACTGGCTGCCGGATTCTTTATCACCAGCCTTGGGCTTACTTATCTTTCCAGTGCCAAATCAGGGAAATCCATACTGGATAAAGCCCCTGCGGTTCAGGAATCCACTCCGCAGAATCCGGCGAAATCAGGTGATAATGAAAGTAATATGCCAACCGTGCCGATGGCTAAATAGGGCTGTACAAATTAATGCCTGATAAAATCAACAAACCTAAATTTATTTTCATAACCGGGGGGGTGGTATCCTCCCTTGGCAAAGGCTTAGCATCGGCCAGCATTGGGGCGCTGCTCCAGGCCAGGGGCTACAAGGTGAGGCTGCGCAAGTTTGACCCGTACCTTAATGTTGATCCCGGAACTATGAACCCGTATCAGCACGGTGAAGTATTCGTCACTGAGGATGGCGCGGAAACTGACCTTGACCTGGGGCATTATGAGCGTTTCACCGGGGTGGATGCCAGGCGGAGCGATTCAGTCAGTGCCGGGCAGATATATTCCATGCTGCTGTCTAAGGAGCGTCGGGGTGACTACCTGGGCGGCACGGTGCAGGTTATCCCCCATATTACCGATCTCATCAAAGGGGTGATTATTCGGGAAACCGAAGGCGAGGATTTTGTACTGTGCGAAATCGGCGGCACGGTGGGCGATATTGAAAGCCAGCCATTTCTGGAGGCTCTACGGCAACTGGGTTATGAAATGGGGCGGGAGCGGGTGTTGTTCATTCACCTTACTCTGGTTCCCTATTTAAAGGCTGCTGGGGAGCTTAAAACCAAGCCCACCCAGCATTCAGTGAAAGAACTTCGCACCATCGGCATTCAGCCTAATATGCTACTCTGCCGCTCTGAGCATCCCATCCCGCGCCAGGATTTACGCAAAATCGCGCTGTTCTGCAATGTCAGTGAAAATGCAGTGTTTGAAGCACCGGATGTTTCTTCCATCTACCGCATTCCGCTTGAATATAACGCGCAGGGGGTGGATGCGGAAGTTTTGCGGCATTTCGGCATAGAGGAAAAAGCGCCGGATTTATCCATGTGGAGAGGCATTGCGGAGCGTTTTGAAAATCCCGCCCAGGAAATCCGCATTGTTATAGTTGGCAAATACACACAGCTTAAGGATGCTTATAAATCACTGGCTGAAGCCTTGGATCATGCAGGGATTGAAAACAACACCCGCGTGAAGGCGGAATGGATAGATGCACGAGCCGGGGGTGATCCGGCGACAATGGCCGCACTGTCACGCGCACACGGAATTTTAGTTCCCGGCGGCTTTGGGGAGAGCGGCGTTGAAGGAAAACTCACCGCCATAGCCTACGCCAGAGAAAAGCAGATACCATTTTTAGGTATATGTTTTGGTATGCAGATGGCGGTGGTGGAATTTGCCGGTAATGTGCTGAAGCTGGAGGATGCTTCCTCAACTGAATTCGGGCCATGCAGAAATCCGGTGGTGGGACTCATGACAGAATGGTTGCGCGGCAATGCTCTGGAAGTACGGAAAGAGCAGGCTGATCTTGGTGGTACGATGCGGCTTGGCTCGTATGAATGTGTGCTTGCTCCCGGCTCGCTGGCTGAAAGCATTTATGGAAGCGATAGTATAACTGAGCGTCACCGCCACCGTTACGAGGTGAACATTAATTACCGGGAAACACTTACAAACGCCGGAATGATATTCTCAGGAACCAGCCCTTGCGGCAATCTGCCGGAAATTATCGAATTGAAAGACCACCCGTGGTTTTTAGGGGTGCAGTTTCACCCTGAATTAAAATCCCGCCCATTTGCCCCTCACCCGGTATTCAATAATTTTGTGAAAGCTGCTATAAAACTCTCCGCTACCAGTAAATTGAGACTTGCCGCCGGAGGTGAGAATTGAAAAACAATTGTAACTACCCAGGTATCGGTACGGCCTCTCGGCTTCCCCTCCCGTGCACAAAGGGGGCTAGGGGGGGGCATCTTGCTTCTTCCCATAGTACCAACACATGCCCCCCCTTAATCCCCTTTGTGCACGGGAGGGAGACAAGCAATGAACATTTACGACAGCAGGCCACCTGGGCAGTTACAAAAAATTCCGCCTTTACGCTAATTGAAATGGCTGTTGTGCTGGTTATTATAGCCCTTGTAATCGGGGGAATTTTTGTCGGCGCTTCCATGCGGGATGCATCGGCAGTACGGTCAGTCATTACCGATGTCACCATGTATAGGGATGCTATTAAAACCTTTCAGGAAACCTATAACGGCCTGCCGGGGGATATATCATGGCAGGCTGCGCCGTTTGCCAGCCCGAATAGCGCTACACTTAGCACCGGAAACGGTGACGGCGTTATAACCTGGTCAACGGCAGCATCCGGTGAATCATTCCAGGCGTGGCTGCACCTGCAGGGCGCAAAAATGGTGAAGGGTAACTATTCCGGCACGGCCACCAGCAACGCCAGTTCTATCGACGTTAATGTTCCCGGTTCCAGCGTCAGTAATAAATCAGGCTTTACATTTTACAATATTGATAATGTAGCGGGCGGCGGTAACGATGCTTCCCAGTTTTATCCCACACCGCCAAGCCCCATGCCGATGAGCCTGACGGGTAACTACCTTGCCTTTGGCGCAACTGCCACTAATTCATATACATCCGGCGGGATACTTCTGCAGGAACATGCTTATAATATAGACACTAAAATTGACGACGGAACACCCAACACCGGGGCGGTGCTGGGCACACCTGCCAACCCTGATCCGGGGCGCTGCATTACTATTGTAAG
Source organism: uncultured Rickettsiales bacterium (assembly GCA_964439415.1). Lineage (GTDB taxonomy): Bacteria > Pseudomonadota > Alphaproteobacteria > Rickettsiales > CAZAGG01 > CAYTOJ01. Next base: position 400 of record CAYTOJ010000074.1, on the reverse strand, counting down.
CATCCCTTCCAACACTGTAAGCTATAACGTTACCGCCACCCCAGCCAAAGGCTGTAATTTGTATTTTAGGTTGTAGTGGTTTTAGCTTACCACCTGACAAATTTCTAACTCATTGGTTTGCAGTGATTTTCGCCCCCTCCCTAACCCTCCCCCGTAAACGGGAGAGGGGACTTATGGAGCGGTTTTCTCTGTGTTCCCCCTCCTGTTTACGGGAGGGGGTTAGGGGGAGGGCAAATAAATCCTCTTAATTTGTCAGGTGGCAAGGTGGTTTTAGTCTATAATATACATTAGACGGCAGGATATGCTATCATAAGTAATATTGTATGCGGAAGATGATGGATTGGTATTTATAGTCCCTTCTGAGGTTAAAACCCCCGCCTTCAGGCGGGAAAAGACTTCA
>CAYTOJ010000073.1:0-10035 GCA_964439415.1 uncultured Rickettsiales bacterium | reverse complement strand
GATTATTTCCGCGATTTTGCTGAGGATTATTTTTGTATGCTCCTCCAGGCTGGCGCTGCCGCTCTTGAACATGGCGCGCTCCGCCTGATCAACTATTTGAATCCGTAACCCCTCCTCAGTCTGGTCGATTATAATATTGTCCTTAAATTCCGATAATTGCGGGTTTTTGCTGAATACCTCCTTGATTTCACGCTCAGTTTTATCGAATGATTTGTTTTCCTCCGCGTCCTCGCCGGAGCCGCCATAATCATGCTCCCCCGTGGTTGGGCTGCCATGAATTATGCCTGGTTTCGACATGTCAGACCTTGTTGTGCCTGGATTATTTGCGGTTCCGCCCTTAAAACCTATTCCCATTTCACCTTTAAGGCCGAATGTTGGGGCAAAATAATCTGCGATTCCCAGTTTCTGATCCTTAGTTGTCACGTTAAGCAGCCATAACAGCAGGAAAAAAGCCATCATAGCTGTTACAAAATCGGCATAGGCCACCTTCCAGGCGCCGCCATGATGCCCATGACCACCCTTTTTGATCTTCTTGATTACAATTATCGGCGCGACATCAGCCACTGTATAAGCCCAGATATTAATAGCAAATGCGTATATAAATCACACAAGCGTTAAAATATCTTGAAGGAGGGAGTAACAACGGCTAGGAGTGTTGGCAGAGTGAATTACGCCACTCGCTCCAGGCATAGAGGATATTTTTTAAGCTTGAATTCATGAAAATCCATACATCCGATCTTTTAATCGTAGATGACGAAGAGGACATACGATCGCTTGTTTCAGAAATACTGAGCGATGCTGGCTTTGACGTGCGTCAGGCAAAGGATAGCGATAGTGCCCTGCAAGCCCTGGCGGAGCGCGTTCCGGCGGCGGTGATTCTGGATATCTGGCTGCGTGGCAGTGAGCTGGACGGTATGGGCATACTGGAGATAATAACCGAGCGTTACCCCTGGCTGCCGGTAATCATGATAAGTGGGCACGGTAATATCGAAACGGCGGTTAATGCCATTAAAATCGGCGCATACGATTTTATTGAAAAACCCTTCAAGGAAGAAGAACTGCTGCTTGTAATTACCCGCGCACTGGAGGCTTCACGCCTTAAAGTCGAAAATTCCGAGCTTAAATCCCGCGCTGTTTTTGAAAGCTCTCTGCTGGGTAATTCAGCGCAGATAGTGCAGGTTAATCAGGCGATAGAAAAAGTCGCCCCCACTAACAGCAGGGTGCTGATTACCGGCCCATCCGGTTCCGGCAAGGAGGTGGTGGCAAGGGTTATCCACCGCAAGTCCAAACGCGCAACCGGAAATTTCGTGATATTAAGCACGGCGGGAATGAATGCCGACAGGTTGGATGAAGATTTATTCGGCATAGAAGATTCCCTGATACATGCAGGCGGCGCAAGGATAACCGGGGCGCTGGAGCGCGCCCATAAAGGTACATTATTCATTGACGAAATAGTTGAACTGCCACTGGCAATCCAGACAAAACTCCTGCGCGTACTACAGGAAGGGGCTTTTGTGCGGGTGGGGGGAGTCAAGCCGGTACGTATTGATGTAAGAATTATCGCTGCATCCTCCCGCGATTTAAAAATGGCTATCTCAGCGGGGCGGCTGCGGGAGGATTTGTACTACCGGCTGAACGTCGTGCCGATACAAGTGCCATCCTTAAGTGCGCGAAGGGAAGACCTGCCGGAGCTTTGCAGGTATTTTCTGAAAAGGGTATCCGAGATGAACGGCCTGCCCCTGCGTGAACTGGGGGAGGATGCGATAGCCGTGTTACAGGCTTATGATTGGCCTGGAAATGTCAGGCAACTGCGCAACCTGATGGAATGGCTGCTGATAATGAGCCCGCCCGACTATGTGGGTGTGATACGGGCGGATATGCTGCCGCCGGAATTTGTCAATGCCACACCGGCTATTCTGCGAGCCAGCATTAATATGGATATTATGTCGCTGCCGTTGCGGGAGGCCAGAGAGATTTTTGAACGGGAATACCTGATAGCCCAGGTAAGCCGCTTTGGCGGGAATATATCTAAAACCTCAAGCTTTATTGGTATGGAGCGTTCGGCTCTGCACCGTAAATTAAAATCCCTTGGTATCGGCGGGGATGAGAAGGAAGAGCGGGTTCCGGAGAAGATATACTAAATCACCGCAGGCTCTTAGAGGTTGTTGCCGATTTCTACTCTAGCTTGCTGCAAACTGCAGTTTTTGCTTAGCGACTATGTCGCTGCGCTGCAAATTACTCGGCACGAAAGTGCCTGCGTCATTTGTCTGCGCTGACCAAGTTTCATGTATGTAGAATACACTGGAACTTCGTCTGCGCTAAAAACAGCTTCTCTGTTTTCTAAACGCTGGACTCTCGAAAACTGCCGTTTTCGCTGACGCTATAGCGAAATCGACAACAACCTCTTATAAATTCTGGCCGCCATCGTTAAAAATGAATTGTCCGGTCAGATAATCATTCTCCAGCAGATACTGAGTGGCCTTGGCTGTAGCTTCCACAGTGGGCAGCTTCTGCAGGGGGAGCTTTAGCCGAAGTTCTTCCATTTTATCCTCTCCAAAGTACTCATCCGGCAGCATGGTTCCGGGGCACACGGCGTTAACACGGATATGGGGAGCAAGCGAACGCGCCGCCATGCGGGTAAATTCAGCCAGTGCTTTTTTGGAAAGCAGGTACATGAAATATGAATCCCGCGTTTTTACTATATCAGTATCCAGGATATTAACCACGGCGCCATGCTGAAAAGCTCTTGCAAAACTTTGGGTTAGCATAATGGGCGCGGTGAAATTCAATGCAAATTGGTTGGACAGCAGCCTGGCATCACTCTCCATAAACCCGGCTTTGTTGATGATGGAGGCGTTATTGACCAGAAAATACTTATCATCAGGCAATTGCTGCTTTATGTCTGCCATCAAAGCATCGAAGCCACTAATGTTATTCAGGTTCAGGGGGAATAGGCTGCACCTGCCACCTCTGGCCTCAATATCGTTCTTCAGCCTGGCCGCAGTGGTGGCGGATGAATTATAATGCAGCGCAATAGAATACCCGCAAGCGGCAAGATGCTGAGAAATTCCCAGGCCAACCCTCCTCGCCCCCCCGGTTACAATTACCGTTCCTTTGCTTGATGGCATAAATTCCGGATATTTGCGTTAATTTGATTTGGCTGATAAGAATTAGATTATTACTACGGTGACTAAGCTATACCGCTATCGTCTGAAGAGTTGAAGCTTTTTATATCACTTCGGCGGTATATCTTTTATTTGTTAAGGGGGGGGGCGCACCCCCCGGTCTACGACCTCCCCCCCTACGCGCTGGCGCAGGTCGCTACGCTCCAAATGTCAACTCTTGAAATGCGAGGAGTATATCACAGACACTAACCACACCAAACACGTTTTTCAAAATCCTGCGTCTGACAGGCTGGATAAGATTGTCGCGGCTAATGCGCCTGACATATCCAGAAGTTATGCGGCAAAGCTGATTGAGTCCGGCCAGGTGTTTGTAAATGGTGTTTTAGCACTTGATGCATCCCGGAAAATTCAAGCTGGTGTTGAGGTTGAGGTACGCATACCCCCACCCGTAGAGGCTGCGGTAAAACCTAATGATATACCGCTCAATATTGTTTATGAGGATGATGATGTAATAGTGCTGAACAAGCAGGCCGGGCTTACCGTGCATCCGGCAGCCGGGCATTACGATGACACGCTGGTAAACGGTCTTATCCATGCTTATGGCGGGAATTTATCAGCCATAAACGGTGTGGTCAGGCCAGGCATAGTACACAGGCTGGATAAGGACACCAGCGGGCTGATGATAATCGCCAGGAACGATCATGCCCATAGCTTCCTGCAAAGCCAGTTTGCGGATCGGACATTAAGCCGGGTATATACAGCCATATGTAACAGTGTGCCAGTACCTGCCAGTGGGGTTATCAACGCCGGTATCGGGCGGCATCCTGTACACCGCAAGAAAATGTCGGTGCTGAAAAGCGGGGGAAGGGAAGCTATCACCATTTATAAGGTGCTGGAGGGATACAGGGAAAAGTATTCACTGGTGGAATGCACCTTGAAGACAGGGCGGACGCATCAGATACGGGTGCATTTAAGCTATATCGGCTGCCCATTGCTGGGGGATACGCTATATGGCGGCGGCAGTGCTGACATAAAATTTCCGCGCCAGGCACTTCATGCTGGACAGATTCGTTTTATACACCCCAAAACAAAAGAGAATATGCACTTCACCGCCCCATTACCTGAAGACATGCAGACGCTGATAGCTTATTTGAGTGCTGTATAGACCTATCGCGCTTCAAGAGTGCGATAGGTATATTTTTTATATATTAAGGGGCTGCCGCCCGTCACTGCTAAAAACAGACATGGGATACCCCATGTCTGTTCAAGCTGTGACGCTCCGCGCTTCCCCCGCAGCCCATGCCGGAGGCATGTCTTTTTATATTTTATGCTGCCATTGGCAGCGCGCGCTCCCTTTGGTCGCAAGAAAATGTCACTCTTGAAACGCGAGGAGTATATTACCAGTCCAGAAGGAAAGCCAACTGGCAGGCAATGGTATCGTTGGATATGTAATAAGCTGAGGCGGAAGGGGCGTTATATACACTTGCCGGGGTGTCGCAGCCTCCGGCACGTACCCACGGGCTGCTGACCTTCCCGGTTCCGGGAATACCATCGTCAATTTTCTTGTCTATGTTATAGGCATCCACAGGTTTGAGGGCTCCGCTTGATGTATAATACCCACCTACATCACTACCAAACCAGATCATGTTGTTGAAAGAACCGTTATAATAACTGGCATTTCCAGACAGCACGCCGTAATAAACAAAGCTGTATCCGGTTCTACTTATAGCTTTGGATGCAGGAACATTAACCCCGGCAACTGAATTACCATATGCATGTGCTCCTCCAGCATCTGCACCTGTATAATTTCCTGGATATAGTCCAGCAGCAGCAAGCTGCTTCCATGCAGTATAAACTTCTCCTACTGCTCCATTCGCTGGGGTATTCAATATTTCACTCCCATCGCCATTAGTCTCTCCTGATAGGTAAGTGGAGATGTTATAACAATCTCCGGGGATGCAGTTGTATTTGAGATAGAAGGTGTTGAGGGCGGTCATTATCTGCTGCCGCTCGTTGATTATTTTGTTCAGCTTGGCCGCTTTTATCAAATCCGCTCCGGCCAATATTCCACCCACTAATAACCCAATAATCACCAGAACAATTGATAGCTCCACCAGCGTAAAGCCGCTGTTTTTCTGCTTGACAGACTCTACAAGCCCTTCACATTGGCTTCTGGCTTCTGGCTTCTGGCTTCTGGCTTCTGGCTTCTGGCTTCTGAATTGCTGAGTGCGCATTCACTTTATTCCTCTGAGTATGTCAGAAGTTTAAATGCATACTTGTAAAGATGTGGTTAACTTGTTTTCAGGATTTCTTTTTTTTAGTGGATTTAAAATGGTGGGGAAAGTAAAAAGCACCCTCTTGATGGGTTGTTTGTTAGTATGAGTGATTTTGGTTCTGAATTGGCGCGCCTGCGTGAGGAGATAAACGCGCTGGATGATAAAATATTCCCGCTTCTGAAAAGCCGTTTTGAAGTGGTGGAAAAGGTGGCGGAGCTTAAAGGCTGCAACCTGCAGGGGAAAAGCTTTATCCGCCCGGCGCGGGAGGTTGAGCTTATCCGCAAAATCGCCGCATATGATTTCGGCAAAGCGGATAAAGTCTCCATGGTGCGGCTGATGCGCGGGCTGATAGCAGCATCGCTCAGTATTGAGCAGGGTCTTAGGATATGTTACCCCTCAACTGGTAACAGTTATTCAAATTATTACTGGCTGGCGCGGGAGTTTTTCGGCGCGTCATCAATTTTCACCAGGGTGCAGAATGCCAACCGGGTAATCTCTGAGATTATAGAGAAAAAAGATCAGATAGGCATATTGCCACTGCCGCAGGATACTGAGGAATTATGGTGGGTGTCCTTAGCTGATTCCACCCGCGCCATGCCTAAAGTTTTTGCCCAATTGCCGGGTTATGAATCTGATGAAAAAGGCGCCAGTCAGGAACCGGCGGCACTGGCGGTTGGTAATGTTGATCTGGAACCATCGCAGGATGATATAACATTAATAGCATTCTCAGTGGCTGAAGGCCTCAGCCGTGCCAAGGTTTCCACCTTGTGGCAGAAACTGGGTGTTCGCGGTAATATCATCGCAACCACAGCTACGGATTCCAGGCAGGATTTGGTCTGGTACTTGTTTGAAGCGCAAGGCTTCATGCTGGAGGGTGGTGATGTGCTTACAAAATTCAGGCAGGAACTGGGCAAAGGCTTGCTTATCTTAAAAGTAATCGGCGCATATGCCGCCCCGGTAAAGGTATAGAGGGGAGCCATGCAGAAACCATTGCCGCATTCTTATATTCTGGAGATTGAGCCTTATGTGGCGGGTAAATCATCGGTAAAAGGGGCAGGGCAGGGGGAGATTCTCAAGCTTTCATCCAATGAAAACTTAAACGGCGCAAGCGCAAAAGCTGTGGCGGCGGCGCGCCAGGCACTGGAATCAGCTAACCGCTACCCTGATTCATCCTATGCCGGAATCAGAAACGCTATAGCTGAAATTTATGGCCTGGATGCTGCGAGAATAGTCTGCGGTGCGGGGTCGGATGAGCTTATCGGCCTGCTGGTGAGTGCTTATGCGGGGGCGGGGAGTGAGGTTTTATATTCCGAGCATGGATTCCTCATGTACAAAATCTATGCGCTGGCTAATGGCGCGAAGCCTGTAACAGCGCCTGAGAAAAACCTGAGAGCGGATATTGACGCTATTCTAGCCAAGGTGACGGAGAATACTAAAATAGTTTTCCTGGCTACCCCGAATAATCCAACCGGCTCATATACCACCACGCAGGAACTACAGAGGCTTCGCAGCGAACTGCCGCAGAACATTCTGCTGGTGCTGGACTGTGCATACGCCGAATACGCCGACGCGGTAGATTATACAGATGGTTTGAAACTGGTGGAAAACGGGGATAATGTTTGCGTGCTTAGAACCTTCTCCAAGGTTTACGGGCTATCCGCACTGCGGCTTGGCTGGGGATATTTCCCTGGCAGTGTGGCGGATGCTTTGAACCGTATACGCGGGCCTTTTAATGTATCCTCAATCGCTGCTGCTGCGGGTATAGAGGCGGTGCGGGATCAAGCCCACGTCCAAAAATCCGTGCAGGAGAATGCTATTGAGCGGGATAGACTAACCATGGAACTGGCGGCTATAGGTTTAAAGGCGCACCCCAGCCAGGCTAATTTCCTGCTGGTGGAGTTTGGCGCGGCTGGCCATAAAAATCACATTGCTGCTGATGAGTTCCTGCAATCACAGGGTATCATAGTCCGCCGGGTGGATAATTACGGCCTGCCCGGGTTTTTGCGCATCACCATCGGCCGGGCGCAGGATAATGATAAAGTGCTGGCTGTGCTGAAGAAGTTTATGAGCTGATTGCTACGCAGGGTTGTTTTGTTATATAAGCGCATGGGGCTGGTGGGGCGGCCATGCGCAAAATATAAAAGATATACCTATCGCACTCTTGAAGTGTGATAGGTATAAAAGGGATTTTATAACAAAAAAAGCACAGTGACCAGTAATAGAATTTACATATATGATTCCACTCTGCGGGATGGCTCGCAAAGCCGGGGCGTGGATTTCGGGCTGAATGACAAGCAGGCCATAGCGCTGGAGCTTGATGAAATCGGCTTTGATTATATCGAAGGCGGCTGGCCGGGGGCGAATCCGGTGGATGATGCTTTTTTTGCATCCGCACCGCGCCTGCAGAAATCCAGGCTATCGGTATTTGGCATGACACGCCGTGCCGGGCGCAGCGCATCTAATGATCCAGCATTCAATGCGTTATTTGAAACCGGTGCAAAAGCTATATGCCTGGTTGGTAAAGCTTCGGAATACCAGGCGGTGAAGATGCTGAATGTCAGCGCGGATGAGAACATTAAAATGATCTCTGAATCAGTATCACATGCCGTGAAGAAGGGTATGGAGGTGATATTCGATGCTGAGCATTTCTTTGACGGCTACAAGCAGAATCCTGATTATGCGCTAAGCGTCATAAAAGCGGCATATGACAATGGCGCACGCTGGATAGCTCTGTGCGATACCAACGGCGGCAGGCTCCCTTTTGAAGTTGGAAACATAGTATCCGAGGTTGCCAGGTTTATTCCCGGTGATTGTCTGGGTATCCACTGCCATAATGATACTGAAAATGCCGTGGCTAACTCCCTGGCGGCGGTGCAGGCGGGTGTGCGGCAGGTGCAGGGCACTATCAACGGTGTTGGGGAACGCTGCGGCAATGCCAACCTTATCTCCATAATTCCCACGCTTATGCTGAAAATGGGCTATGCTACCGGCATTAACCCGGATGACCTGGCAAAACTCACCCACCTTTCGCGCTTTCTGGATGACCGCCTCAACCGCGCCCCTAACCCCCATGCTGCTTATGTAGGCTCTGCCGCGTTTGCTCATAAGGGGGGGCTACATGCATCAGCGGTAGCCAAGGATCCTTCAGCTTATGAGCATGTAAACCCTGAGATTGTTGGCAATGCCCGAACTATTTTAGTGTCTGATAAATCAGGCAAATCCAACATTATCGCCATACTGAAAAAGTTCGGCATCAACGCGGCGGATGATGATAAGCGCATCGCGGAACTGCTGCGGGAAGTGAAAGAAAAAGAAGGCATGGGCTACGCCTTTGAAGGTGCGGAAGCCAGCTTTGAACTGCTGGCGCGGGGAATCTTCGGTGAGATTCCAAGTTTCTTTACACTGCAAAGTTTCCGCGTGATTGATGAGCACCGCATAAACGCGAAGGGTGAACTGATTACCGTTTCTGAAGCCACCGTAAAACTGGTGGTGGGGGATGAGCGGATTATGACGGTGGCGGAAGGAAATGGCCCGGTAAATGCGCTGGACGGTGCGCTGCGCAAGGCACTGTCACCTACATATCCTGCCCTGCTGGACATGAAACTGGTGGATTATAAAGTTCGCATACTAACACCTAATGAGGGCACAAAAGCGCTGACGAGAGTACTGATAGAAAGTGAGGATGCCAAGGGCAACCGCTGGGATTCCGTAGGGGTATCCGGCAACGTCATAGCCGCTTCCTACAACGCACTGTATGACGCTATAACCTATAAACTGATGCACCAATAAGTATTAAGTATAACGATAATGCAGGCGATTCTCTACACCATTACAACCGAGACTATAGACGGCTCAATTGAGTTGATAACCCTAAACCGCGCATCAAGTGCCAATGCCCTTAACACGGAAATGGCCGGAGAATTAAGGGGGGCGTTTGAGAATTTGAAAGATACGCGTGCGGTGATAATAACCGGGCATGGCAGGAACTTCTGTGCGGGAGCCGACCTGAAAGAACGTAAGGGGATGGATGAGAAAGCCTGGCAGAAGCAGCACCATGCTTTTGAAATGATGCTGCATTCAATACTGGACGCGCCAATTCCTGTAATTGCAGCGGTGAATGGCGCGGCTTTCGGCGGCGGGCTGGAAATAGCAATGGCCTGTGATTTTATCTACGCATCGGAAGATGCCCGGTTTGCATTGCCTGAAGCAAAGCTTGGCATAATGCCGGGGCTAGGCGGAACGCAGAACCTGCCAAGGGCAGTGGGAGAGCGCCGCGCCAGAGAAATTTTATTCACAGGTGCAGCATTTGCAAGCCGGGAAGCGTATGACTGGGGGCTGGTAAACCGTATTTATCCTAGCACTGAACTACTGGACAAAGCCATGGAATGCGCCCGCATGATTGCCGGGAATGCCCCTATGTCAGTCCGCGCTATCAAGCGGTCAGTCAGAGAAGGGGAGGCACTGCCACTGGCAAAGTCTCTGGCATGTGAACTTGGTCACTATAATTTTCTGCTGAACACTCAGGATCGCCATGAGGGAATAAATGCCTTCAATGAGAAACGCCGCGCCGTTTTTACCGGAAAATAATTTTATATGCCTGATTGTTAACTTACGATTAGCAGTTAGGTTGCTAT
>CAYTOJ010000072.1:0-10066 GCA_964439415.1 uncultured Rickettsiales bacterium | reverse complement strand
AGTTAAGTAATGCCATTCTATTAAAATACACAAATACTCCGGAAACTTTAGAGCAATTCATAACTTCTTTACAGCAAGCAATGGGTGATAAATTTCCACTCCAGCTTGAAGCGCATGGAAATACTATTACTTTGAATGAGGCTAACCCTGCATTCCAAACAGTAAAGGGAATATATCAGGAAATACGGCCAGCATTATCAAGGTGGGCTGATGGGGCTATACCTAAAAAGAAAACTATCAACGGTGTACACACACCTGATGCTGAGGTAGAAGGCGTTAAGGATAAGCTGCTTAAAATTACGGCAATATGCAAGCAGAGTAATATGCAAAATCCACTTGGAGACTTTGCTCCAGCCTTGGCTGAGGCACTTGGCATGGTTGCTGCTGAGGGGGAGGAAGTGGCTCCATCAAACGCCCCAGTGAATCTACGCAGAGGCACAGAATCTAGAGGACAAATCGAGGGCAGGCTTCAGGGATACGCCATTCAAGCTTTAGCAAGGCAGACAGAAGATTCAAGAGCACAAGCCAACACGCAAGAACCAGGATAATAATCTTGAGCATCAATAAAACCTTCAGATTCAAATGCTTATTACAGTTACATGCCCCATTTTGCGCCCCGGCCTGGCTTCGCCTTTATCATATAAATGCACAATCGCGCGGGGGTTTTTGTAGTATCCTGCCCAATTATTCGCATCCTCACCAATCAGGTTTTTCATCACTGCCGGGCATAAGACTTCAGTGGAACCTAAAGGCAGATTGCAGATTGCACGCACAACTTGCTCAAACTGGGAAGTCACACAAGCATCCATAGTCCAGTGCCCGGAATTATGCGGGCGTGGCGCGAGTTCGTTAACCAGGATGCCGCCATGTTCAGTTACAAACATCTCCACCGCTAAAACACCAGTCAGATCAAGCTCTACGGCTATAGTTCCGGCTATATCCATAGCATTTGCCGCAGTCTCCTGCTTTATTCCGGCGGGCTGGCGGGTTTCAGCCAGTATATGATTTTTATGGATATTGTGAACCGGGTGGTATACTGCCACCTCCCCGCCTGGGCTACGCGCCACAATCACTGATATTTCGCGCTCAAAATTCACAAATTCTTCCAGCACGCAAGGCTGGCCGCCCAGCTTATGCCAGGCATTATCCGCCTCAGTACCGGATTTTATTATCACCTGCCCTTTGCCGTCATACCCTGATTCCGCTGTTTTCAGCACCGCAGGCAGTGAGAGATTTTTAAGCGCATTTTTCAAATCATCCAAGCTGCCAACGGCATAAAATTTATTTGTCGGCACGCCGGACTTTACCAGAAAATTTTTCTCCAGAATCCTGTTCTGCGTTGTGCGCAGCACTTTTGCGCCTGGCCTCACCAGCGACTTCCCTTCAAGATACTCCAGGCATTTGAAGGGTATATTTTCAAACTCGAATGTTACCACATCGCACATTCCTGCGAATATTTCTAACTGCGCAAAGTCCAGGTAATCAGCGGTGATGGATAGATTCGTGACGGATTTTGCACATTCACCCATATGGGGCGAATATACGCAGGTTTTATAGCCCATGCTGCTTGCGGCCAGGCTCAACATCCGGCCTAACTGCCCGCCGCCGAGTATGCCGATGGTAGAGCCGGGTGATATTATATTATTCATGCGGAGTCATGGGGATTGATGCTGTTTGCTCCGCCCGGAAGTTTTTCAACTTATCCCGCAGATTATTATCACTCAGCGCCAGTATGGAAACCGCCAGCAGCGCCGCATTCTCAGCCCCGGCTTTGCCTATAGCCAACGTTGCCACTGGCACGCCTGATGGCATCTGCACAATTGAGAGCAAACTATCCAGCCCGTTCAAAGCTTTGCTTTCTATAGGCACACCCAGCACCGGCAGGGGTGTCAGCGCCGCCGTCATCCCCGGCAGGTGCGCCGCACCGCCCGCTGCCGCAATAATTACCTTTATACCTCTACCATCAGCACTTCTTGCATATTCATATAAGCGTTCTGGCGTGCGGTGTGCGGAAACCACCTTTGATTCAAAATCAACCCCTAGCTTCTCCAGCATCTGCGCGGCATAACGCACGGTTTCCCAATCTGAAGCGCTGCCCATGATAATCCCCACCTGGGGAGTTTGTTTACTATTGTTCATAAATCTGGCAAGGTAATTGCATTAACTTTTAGTGAATTAATTCAGTTTTTACACACTTCTGTAATATAATAACTATAAAGCCTGCCGATTCAATTAAATCAAGAATCAAAGAATCGGGTGGAATTATAGTAAAATATTACATAAACAGAAATAACAGGGGATTTTTCATGTCTAAGGATTTTTCAGGAGTGGCTACCAAAACTGCGAGAATGCCAGCCAAAGCAGTAGAGCCATCCGCATTTTCGGATTTACGTCTGGCGACATTGGGAATTCCCGCCCGGGAATTCACCCCTGCGGTTAGTCTGGCGATATCAGCCCTGTTTGAAAAGATTGATGATTTAAATCAGGACTTGAAACGCACAAAAGAAACCCTGGACGAACTGGAACAACTGGTGGATGTTGACGTGCTAGCGCCCATCCCTAACCGCCGCGCTTTCATGCGCCGCCTGGAATGGGCAGTTTCCATGCATCAACGTTATGGGCATCCGGTAAGCCTGCTTTATTTTGATATCAATGAGTTTAAATCACTGAACGATACCTACGGCCATGCGTGCGGCGATGCTGCCCTTAAGCATGTTGCAGGAATATTGAAGGATAGCACCCGCGATTCTGATTTTATCGCCCGTATGGGGGGGGATGAATTTGCCGTCATCCTGTTTAATTCAGATTATGATAACGCCATCAAGCGCGCTAAGGCACTATCCACTAAAATCTCAGTTGATCACCAGTTTAAGTGGAACGGCAAGGTAAAGAGCATCTCCGCCGCTGTTGGTGTATATATGGTGAAAAGCGGCGATACATCAGAGAGCGCCCTCACCAATACCGATACCGCCATGTATATAGAAAAGCGGCGTTATAAGAACGAAAGTACTGATAACAGCGGCACTACTCAGCTATCAGCCTGAGAGACTTACCACTGCTCGCATTTCCGATGTGTGGTTTGTTGCATCTAATGCATTTTGAATTGTACGGTGCGTAGCTCTTCGTTTAGTGGCTTTGAGTTTGGAACTATACCCACTCACCATACGTTAAAGCCCCAAACGACAGGCCTCCATCCCCATGCGCGCATATACTGTTTGCAAATTAACTGCTAAAAATCCACACATCAGAAATGCGAACAGTCTATTATATTCTGGCCATAAACATTATAACACTGGCAGTTTATGGCCTGGATAAATACCTGGCGCGCACGAACCGCTACCGTATATCCGAGAAAAACCTGCTTACACTGGCACTGGCTGGTGGAACTATAGGCGCATATATCGGGCAGAAGTTATTCCGCCATAAAACCATGAAGGCATCATTTCAGAATCGCTTCTGGATGATAGTAGCCTTGCACTTCGCTTTTGCAGTATATTTGTACATTACTCACCATTAACGCGACCCGCATCGGAATAATACGGCAGATTGACCTGGATCAATAACCCATTTATATCCCGGACAGATACTGCCACCGGAATCAAGCATGAAGGCTCAACTGCGTCTGTTGTCATTATGCGCTTAAAGGATCGCCTCGAATGAAAGAAGAAGTCACTGGCTTTCTGATTACCCTTACTGCATTCTGGCATGTGGGGGGATTTGCCTTTGGCCTTATTCACGTCCATTTCTCGCTCAAAAGCCTGCTTGCCCTGATTCCTTACGATAAAGCCTGGACACGCATCATACGCTCAGCTGATCTGCATTTATGGCTTTCCGGTTTTACACTTATTGGCCTTGGCATCTGCCAGAGAGGGCTTAATGCGTACATCACCAACCCGAAGCTCTGGTGCAAAATCACCGTGGTAGTCATATGGTTTTTATCCACGCAGACTATGCGCCTCTACGCCATACCAAAACTTAAACTTGGCAACCCACGGCCAATGCTACGACTTGCAAGCATTAACATTGCCTGTTGGATTTATGGTGCAATACTCGGTTGTGCAAAACCACTCAGCTATAGCGTATGGCCATATCATACATTTCTAGCAGGATTTGTTGTAGTGATAGTTCTGTGCTTTCTTGCTATAAGCCGTATATCATTCAAGCGCCTCATTGAACTCAGGAATGAAAGCGCAATGGGAATATCTGAGGAAAAGCTGCACAATAGTCAAAAGCGCACTTGAAATGAGCCTGTTTAAGCATATAGACTAGTCATCATGATGCATAGCAGCAAGCGTAAATTTCTCCCTGTTTTATCAGCGTTTTTAATGACGCTGGCGTATATTCCCGCCAAGCCCTTATATGCGCAAGAACGCATAGTGAATATAGGCACAGCCGGGGTTACAGGCGTCTATTATCCTGCCGGCGGCTCAATATGTCGGCTTGTAAACCGCACCAGAAGGGATCACGGAATCCGCTGTATGGTAGAATCCACCAGTGGCTCAGGCTATAATTTAAATGCCCTGCGGCAGGGGAAACTTAGCCTGGGGCTAGCACAGTCTGACTGGCTGTATGCGGCATATAAGGGCGCGGATTCATTCCAGAGTTATGGCGCAAATCCTGAACTGAAAACCCTGTTCAGTCTGCACGGTGAGGCTTTTACCGTAATCGCCAGAGAAAACAGCGATCTGGAGAGTTTTGACCAGATTAAAGGCAGGCGTGTGAACATCGGCAGTCCCGGTTCCGGTGTGCGCGGGACTATGGAAAAACTGATGCAGCTTAAAGGCTGGAATTTAAGGGATTTTAAAGCAGCACTGGAGCTCAAGCCCAGTGAGCTTGGCAAAGCCCTGTGCAACGGGCGGCTGGATGTAGCCATTATCGCCAGCGGGCACCCTAATAACCTGATGCAGAATATCGCCTCCACATGCCAGGTAAAATTACTGCCGGTTGAGGGGGAGGACGTTGAACATATGGTGAAGGAAAGCCCATACTATACCGCTATGACTATCCCCGGCGGTCTTTACCCCGGCAACCTTGAGGATATCAGAACTTTCGGCGTGAAAGCCGTGGTCACCTCCACCGCCAGACTGCCGGATGAAGTGGCTTACAATATAACCAAGGCGGTTTTTGACAATTTAAACGACTTTAAAACCCTGCATCCGGTATTCTCCACACTGAACCCCGCTGCGATGGCGACTGAGACCGTACCTGCCCCCATTCATCCGGGAGCCGCCAAGTACTTCAGGGAGAAAAAGCTCCTCCCCGCCCCAATCTCCGCCAGCAGATAAGCTTAAATAATTCTGCAAAGAATGTTTAATAACTGATGCGTTAAGCCGTAAGGTCAATCGTGTTATAATACAGGAAAATACCTGTAATTGATGACTTTATTGACTGAAAACTTTCCTACTGTGACTGTGAACGGTGAGCCTTTGGCTATCGAGCCTCCACATGAGCCAACGCCTACTTATACCCTTGCATCTCTTTTTGCCGGGTATTTGCCCGCCCCGCCAAACTATGAGCCGCTAACAGTTTTTTTAAAACAAATACCACCTGAAGAGATGGTGAAGGTTGTTGCCTGCGTTAATCTGGCGGCCAATATATTTGTTGCAACTTCCGCCTGTTTTGGTGGTGATCATATAAATATTTTGCGGCTGGGAGCGGCTATCAGTTCCTCATTCCTAGCGCTGGGGGTTATTGGCAGGGGCGGATTAAACAAAAATCCCATTAACGGCGAGGAGGTTATCAGGCAAATCAGCGAAAGCCTGAAGGATGAATACCCGGAAATTGCGCAGAACATGCTGGCTATGATCTCCAGCGGAGAATTTAAACTGCCAAGTACCAGTTGGTTTGAGAAAAAACTGGGAAAATTATATGCGCATGGCAATTTAATGGCTGGTGTTCGCTCCATATTATATGGCATATCCGGAGTTTTTGACGGCACAGACTTTTATGAACATGTGTTAAGCAAGTCCGCCATGCTTTTAGGCGGGGCATCCAGCTTTGCGGCGAAACCTTTTAAAGCCTGGGGGTTTGATATACCAGGCATAGGTAAATACCTGCATCAGTGGGGGTTTAATGAGTTAGACAATCCCCCTTTAGGGATCAACCTGGAAGCCTTTAAAAAAAATCCGCTAGCCGTTGCCAGCACTTTTGAGGCTGTACCGGCTATAACTACCATTATTTCAGCACTTGCCAAGTTTGACCCATGGCTACTTATCGCAGGCCTGCTTTATAGTGTTGAGAGCTACTTTCAATTCAATGCATCCCGCCTGAAGAAAGGGGAGAAGGAAACCATGAAATTCGTTGCTGAGGCTGGAGATGGTGTAGGCAAGCTGTTCAGTGGCGATAAGGCTAAAAAAATTATTTTTGAAAGACTAACTAAAATCCTGGGCGATAGGCTAGATGGATTGGAAGATAAGGCTAGAACAACGTACTTTACTGCCGCAGACAGATCAACTGCTCATGAGGAACGTAAAGTTGGAGCACTTGCGCGTGAAGCTGGATCACCGATAGGCAAGGAAGCTTTATTTATATAATCTGGCCGCCTTTGGTTTTATCTATTCCTGGGTTTACGCCCTTACCACTCTCTAATGTTATATCTACATGAGAGTCGACATTGAAATGCGCCTGAAGCTCCTGCAATGAAAGATGTTCTGAAGATGATTCTAATGCCAGTTTGTACATATTATCAAAGATTCTTTCAATCTGTTCAGGGGGTACACCGCCCCCAGCTACTGCGATAACCGATGCAATTTCCTCATGATCTGTCTCTTCGTTCATGCGCTTCCTGAAGTTTCCTGGAAGATTTCATGATACTTAAGAAATGTGACCCTTTGATAAAGAAATGCCTCAATTTATGTTAAGGGCGAAGATTTAAACGTACTGCCATGTTTATTAAAATATGGGCTAAAATACCTGTAGAAAATTCGGCCACTTCAGAATTTCAGTAAAGAACAGCACGAACAGAATCAGCAGCACTATTGAAAAGCTGTTCATATAGGCGGCGAAGAACCGCATGAACGGGCGGGATAGAAGATCCTGCCCGGCTGTTTGCATCATGCGGTTAGTCCAGGACTGCATCGGCAGCCTGAACATGATATAAACCTTGGCGAAAGCCGCGCATAACTGGTTGATATATAACATTGGCACGTAGGAGATATGATACCTGTCAGAGTAGAAAAACATCATAATGCTTACTAAAAAACGTGTGAACATCACCCAGAGAATATATGTGAAAATAAAATCATGCCGCACGAATAATGTCATGGATATCGCTGTGCAGATGCCTGCCAGCATCGTCCATATCGCTATACGCTGGTCAATCAGACACCACCATATATAAGCCCCCACCTGGCGCGGCCCCAGCAGTATGGCACGCATTCCGTTACGCAGCATATTGCCTGACCATCGCAGAAGATTATCCCGGCAGCGCTTCAGCCCCAGGCCTTCAATGCGTTCAATGGTGTACACCATTACATCCGGCACGAAGGTCATCTCCGCCCCGGATTTCAGCAGTGAATACCATGTGCTTTTATCATCGCCGGATAAAAAGCGGAAAGACCCCCAGAACCAGTGATCGAGATGGTCAGCCTCCATTGTTCTGATAAAATCCTTATCCACCAGCGGTTCGGCACGGAAAACTGACATTCTCCCCGTTAGCGTAATCACCTTGTTTGATACCGCATGAGATTGCATCCACATTCTTCTCTGAGCAAAACGCATGGTCAGCCATTTATTCACCCATTCGGGGCCTACCGTCACTACGTCCTCATCAGTGGTAAGCGCCTTATAATTCGGGTATGCCGCCAGGAGCGATGTACACTTTCTCGTCGCGCCCTCAGTCATTATACTATCGCCATCCATCAGGATAACTATCTCATCCTGCCCCACGGTGCGGCGGCTTAAAGCGCGAAGAAGCAGGCCTATGGCAGCACGTTTGCCCGGCTGGTTCTGGTGTATCAGTATCACCTCCAGCGGCGCATCCCCCTTAAACGCCGCAAACCACTCTTTTATGGCTTTCTCATCAGTCTTTGAACCAAGGCCGAACCACAGAGTGCAGGGCACGTTCATATCCCTTGATTCGCGCACTATGGATTCTAAGAACCTGTATGTGGTGTTCTGATCCTCATGAAAGGTTGTTGCCAGGAAGTGCACATGCCTGGGTCGCCACCCCTCCCCCCATACGCGGTTCGCTTTCGCACGCATTCTGGGGAACATAACTTTCCCGAAATAAACCGAACGGGCGAAATTCACCACCCACCAGCCCCAGCGCCAGGCTCCGATTATGCCGATCAGAATTATCCCTCTGGTGGAGGTGGAATCATTGAGAATATTAGGCAGTACCTGACTCAACAGGTAAAAAGTTACGCAGAACAGATAAATGTTCAGCAGGTCGTAAGCGCGGATATCATGGTTCCTGTACTGCCCTTTAAGCACCCATGTGTTATTCAGAATCATGATTTCCAATCAATATCTAGAATACCACCGAGAACACCGCCGTAGCCGGCGTGCCTGATGCGATTTTGTTCAGCCGCTGCCGCGCCTTGGCATCCACCGGTTCAAGCGTTACTATAATACTGCGGGATTTGGGATCCAGCCAGGTAAAGCGGCCCACATTCTTATCAACCGCCAGGGTATAGTAATCCACATCAATTATTTTATGCGGTATGCTCGACCACATCTCAGGAAAGTTAACATCGGCTCTGTCACCAAGTTTGATCTTCATAGCCTCTTCCTGCGTCAGGAATGCCTGCACCTGTCTGTTGCTATCCCGCTCAAACATAAGCGCAATATCACCATATTTAACCGAACTGCCAACGGGTGAGAATATTTTTACAATCTTGCCATCTCCTGATGCTTTCAGAATCAGCCGATCCATCTGATCACGCAAGAAATCCAACTCGCCTTTTATCATTACCTGGCGCTGGAGTGCCGCATCCTTAGCATCAACCAGACCTTTAATGCCGCCCTGCACCTGGTAGGAATTCACCTGGAAGCCCTTGGCAACGGAAGATAATGTTTCGGAAAGTCCGCCAGCCTCTTTACGGGCGGCGTTCAGTTCTCCCTCGATTTTCAGATACTCACCGTTCACCTGATCCACGCGGGACTGACTGACATACCCCTGACGGAAAAGCCCTTCAAGCCGTTCCACTTCCGCCATTTTCAGCCTTAAACTGCTTTCCAGCGAGCTAACCCGCGCATTGCTGGCTCTGGCCTCGGATGATACAATCCCCTTGGCTGAAGCCAGACGTTCCTGCTCCCGCAGCACCAGCGATTCCGCCATATTTGATTCTATCTCAGCTTCCTGAAGCCGCATTAATGCAAGCTGAATCTCCCTCTCCAGCTTAGGGTCAACCACTTTAAGCAGCGGCTCCCCCTCTTTAATCTTAGCGGGTGACTTCTCACCCAGGAAAGTAATATCGCCATTAGCAGGTGATATAATCGTATCGGTTGGGGACATCACAACCGATGTTTCCACTTTAAGCTGGAAAACATTTGTATACAGAACTATCAACAGCAGCGCACTTAAGATAACACCGGCGACGATATAAAACCTGATACCAAGCTCACGCTTGCGCTCAAGCTCCCGGGCGGATCGCACCTCCTTCGGGTCAGGCTTGAGCGATACCGGAGTCACCGGCACATCTATACGGCGGAGCACACCGTCCACATCCGCCATTTCTCCCATAACCAGGCCGTTAAGGAAGGTTTTTAAAACCTCCTGCTCACGCTCCCCAATGGTTGTGAATTCGCCTGCCAGTTCCTGAGTCGCGGGGTTATAGTTGAGTATTTCCAACGAAGTCAGGAATGAGAAATCATACCCCTGGAACGGTATCATTACCCTGATTTTTACCAGATCGCCTTTTTTGTGGACTTTTTCTACGCCGCCGATCCTGACACCAGATATACTCCAGTCCAGCGTTTTGTATATATTGCCGTCCAGAGCCACCCTGATGGGGAAGTTTACTCTTAAATGCCGCCGCTGGCTTGCCGCCTCGTGCCGTATGTCTATGACCATTAATCAATGCCTTTGCCTAATGGCAGGGGATATAAATCAACACTGAATATA
>CAYTOJ010000071.1:3937-10172 GCA_964439415.1 uncultured Rickettsiales bacterium | reverse complement strand
CTTTCCATAGTACCAACCCATTCCCCCCCCTTAATCCCCCCCCGCAGGCGGTGGGGGAGACAAGCAACATACATCAGGGCAAGCAGACCTGATAAGTTAGCAAAAGAATCAGAAAAGCAATTAGCTAATCTACCTTACAATGATGTTCTCTCCAGACTGGCAGATGCAAGCGATATTCTTAAAGGTAACAAGGGTAAATAAACCATACTGTAATGAACATACAAACATTCAGGCGGCATACTAAGGACTCCCCCTATCTGGGGCGGGAGGTGCAGGCGGCGGATTTTATCCCCTACCTGGGGCATTTTGACAAAAACACCATCATCACCAAAAATAATGAGCTGATTCAGGTGGTGAAGGTAGACGGTTATTCCTTTGAAACCGCTGACGATGAAGACGTGGACATGAAAAAAAGCGTGCGCAACACGCTGTTCAAAAGCATCGGCTCCGGCAATATCGCTATCTGGACGCATCTTATCAGAAAACGCCACAGCCAGTTTCCGGAATCCAACTTCACCCCCGGCTTCGCCAATTACGTGAATGAGAAATGGAAAAAGAAGCATTATTCCAAGGAAAACTACTGGAACGAGCTTTACATAACCGTAGTGCGCAAGGCTGATACCAAGGGGCTTATCATTAAGATTGAGCATTACCTGAAAAGCCTGGTGGAGAGCCTGGATAAAAAATCCGCCGATGCAACCCTGCTGGAAGGCCATAAAGAACTTACCGAGGCCAGTTACCGCATAGTCGCCAGTTTGAAGGATTATGGGGCGCGGCTGCTTGGGGTGGTGGATACCCCTTCCGGATCATTCTCTGAACCATTAGAATTTTTATCCCGCCTGGTGAACTGCGGAGACGAGCAGAACTTTCCAATACCAAACACTGATGTATCGCACCTGCTGGCTAATCACCGCATTTATTTCGGCCCCCGCGCTATGGAGTTCAGAGGGCCTACCAAAAAACGCTTCGCCGGAATCATGAGCATTAAGGAATACGCACCCGCCACGGCGGCGGGAATGCTGGATGCCTTCCTGCAATTTCCGTTTGAGATGATTGTCTCGCAGTCCTTCAGTTATATCAACAAGCAGATCGCTATCGAGAAAATGCAGCTTCAGCAGCGGCGCATGATGAGCGCTGAGGATGTGGCATTGTCGCAAGTCGCGGAAATCAGTGATGCGCTGGATATAGCCATGAGCGGCCATGTGGCCTTCGGCCAGCATAACTTTACCATCATGTGTATTGAAAATTCCGTTGCGGCACTGGAAGAAGCAATGTCCATGGCGGGGGCGGAGATGCTGAATATCGGCGTTAACGCTATTCGGGAGAGCATGGTGATGGAGCCTGCTTTCTGGTCCTCCCTGCCCGGCAACTTGAGTTATGTACACCGCCCGGCCACTATCAACACTATGAATCTGGCCTCCTTCACCTCACTGCACAATTACCCGGTGGGCAGTATCAGTAATAACCACTGGGGGGATGCGGTTACGGTTTTTGATACCGCCTCCGGCACGCCATTTTTCTTTAATTTCCATGTGCGCGATGTTGGGCATACCGCCATTATTGGCCCTACCGGATCAGGTAAAACCGTGCTGATGAACTTTCTGGCGGCGCAGGCGCAGAAGTTCAGATGCCGGATGTTTTTCTTCGATAAAGACCGTGGCGCGGAAATTTTTCTGCGTGCGCTGGGCGGCGTTTATACCGTGTTGGAACCGGGGGAGACCTGCGGATTCAACCCCCTGCATCTGGCTAACACCAGCGAGAACAGATCATTCCTGGCGGACTGGCTGAAAACTATGGCCACCGTGCACGGCGAGAATTATGGCGCGGAAGAGGCGGAGATGATAGCCGAGGCCATAAGCGGTAATTATAAGCTCAGGAAAGCTGATCGCATTCTACATAACATAATGCCGTTCTTCGGGCTGGAGGGGCCGGGTAAGCTGGCTTCGCGCATGAAGATGTGGACAAACAAGGGCCAGTACGCCGGGCTGTTTGATAACCCGGTTGATACACTGGATTTCAGCCAGAACACCATTTTCGGTTTCGAGATGGGGGAAGTGCTGGCGGATCGCATCAGTTTAGGCCCCACCTTGCTATACCTGTTCCACCGGATTTATCAGTCGCTAGATGGCACGCCGACAATTATCGTGCTGGATGAAGCCTGGGCGCTGATTGATAACAATGTTTTCGCGTCCAAAATCAAGGACTGGCTGAAAACTCTGCGTAAGCTCAACGCAATGGTGATAATGGCCACCCAGAGCGTGGAGGATGCCAGCAAAAGCAGCATCAGCGATACTATTCTGCAGCAGACAGCCACGCAGATTTTCCTGCCTAACCCTAAGGCTACCGAGTCCTACCGCAGTGCCTTCATGCTGACGGAGCGGGAGCTTAACCTGCTGAAAAACACTGACCCCGGAACCCGCTTCTTTCTGGTAAAGCAGTCCAACAGCGTAGTAATTGCCCGTATTGACCTGAGCGGTATGGAGGATGTAGTTCAGGTGCTATCTGGCCGGGCTGAGACTGTGGCTCTGCTGGATGATGTACGTGCTGAGCATGGCGATGACCCGAAAGTCTGGCTGCCAATCTTCTGGAAAAGGGTAAAAACCCTTGGAAAAGCATAACCCCCCAGACTCCGCTTTTAGTTCTCAGCTTCCCTCAAAATATTCAGGGAAGGATGGAAATCTTAAGCACGATAATAAGAGTAATAAGCGCTTGGATCAACTCGTGTTGATGTACATTGCTTGTCTCCCCCACCGTTTACGGGGGGGGATTAAGGGGGGGGAACCTTCTACTGAAGTCATAAGCCTGGAATCGGAAATCAGAAAAAAGATTAATATCTTAAAAATTCTGACTTCTGCTTTCTGGTTTCTGATTTTTAAAATGCCCCCCCCTAGCCCCCCCCGCAGGCGGTGGGGGAAGCCGAGAGGTAGTACCATCATTCAAGCAAGATTAGGGTTTCAGGCTTCCGGCTTCTGCCTTCTGATTTCTGTATTCTGTTTTCTGATCCCTGACTCAGCTTATGCCGCTGACCCCGGCACAACGGTGGACTGGCTGATGCCGGATGCTGCTTCCGGTACAGTCACCTCCACCAAAAACAGCTTCACGCAGACATGTACTGATTACGACGGTCTGACCAATAAAGCGGTGCGCTGCATCTCCCGCGTGATGATCAGCGCCACCTATAACTTTTTAGGCAGCACGATAATGAAGGATTATTACAAAACCTTCATTTACACCATTTTCAGCATCTATGTTATTATATATGGCTTACAGGTGGTGCTGGGGCAGATTCCGGCGCGGCGGCTTAAAGGCGAGTTCCCGATTATCGCCATAAAAATCGGCGTGGTGCTGTATATGATTAACGATATGCAGTACTACTTCACAGCCGCTGTGGGACTCACCGGATTTGTGCTGGACGAGGTAACCAGGGTTTTAACATCCTCCCTGCAATTCTCGCAGGCGTGTTATGCTCCGCCCAAGCCTACATCCGCCACTGCTATAGATACTGTGCTATGCCTTGATCTGAAAGTCACCAATACCTTGAGTTTTAGTAATGCTGACTCAAACGTATGGAAATACCTGGACTGTATGCTCTCCAGCCTGTTCAGTTTTTCACCTGACGGGGCGGATAAAATCAATCCCGGTGCTAATATTGGCATCGGTATGGCGCTACCGCTTGGCCTTAGTATTTTCGGCGTTATCGTCGCCACTTCGTTAAGCGGTCTGCTTGGCGTTGCTTTGCTTAATATCGGCATAGCATCGGTGATACTGCTGCTGATGGCGATTTTCAAAGCCGCGTTTCAGTTCATAACCTGCATGGTTGGGCTGGCGATGATGTTTGCAATCGGGGCGTTCGCCATGCCCTGCATGTTGTTTAATGCCACGCGAAGGTACTTTGACCGCTGGCTCTCAGTCGTTATTAAACTGATCCTGGAGCCTGTGTTTATCCTGATGCTGCTGGTGGTTGCGCTTTGGATGCTGGACTGGGCGATATTCTGGGGGGAGAAATCCTTCATGCGCGCCCTGCTGCAGCCACTGCCAGGTGAATGCGTATCCGCTAAAATGATAAATGAACTCAATATTTCCGGCACGTTTAAGGAGGATTTAGCCGTACTATCAGAAACTTTTGCCAGAGCCGGAACCTCAGCCCACAGTCCGATAGCGCAAACTCAGGTGAAGGATTTTCTAAATAAATACAAGCTCCAGAACCCGGCTTTGCTGAACAACGGCAAGGCTTACGGCCCGGGTGGAATGCTGCGCCGTAATGAGGTATATTACCAGAGCGTGGTGCTGCCGGGGCTGAATATCAAAAGCCACCCGAACCTGAAGAAAAATTACGCTGATTGCATCGCGGATGATGCCTGCGCCAAGGAACTCCAGAATTTTTATGTAACCGGCCTGCTCAGTGCCATGGCCACACTTGGGGTTATTGCTTATTTATCAATGTCGTTATTATCAGCGGCTGATGGTTTGGCGAGTGAGTTAGCGGGGGAGATCGGCGGCGGCGGCCACACCATAAGTATGCCTGCGCCGATGCAGGGCGTATCTGACCGTATGCAGGGCAACCTGGCGGGGCTGGCAGAGAACAAACAGCTTATCGGCGGCCTCTCCGCGCAGGAGGCTAAGCAATACATGAAACAGGAAGTGCCGGAGGCTATTATCGGCGCTACTAACGATGGCAGTTTCTTCGGCACGGCCATAAACAAATTCGCCAGTAAATATGTTGCGCCCCAACTCGGCACACGCAGGGGGCCATAATGAACCTGAAACCTGAAGCCAGAAACCTGAAGCCGGAAGCCGGAAGTCTGCTGGCCTGGATGTACATTGCTTGTCTCCCCCACCGTTTACGGGGGGGGATTAAGGGGGGGGAACCTACTACTGAAGTCATAAGTCTAAAATCGCAAATCAGAAATAAGATTAATATCTTTAAAATTCTGTCTTCTGCTTACTGGTTTCTGATTTTCAGAATGCCCCCCCCTAGCCCCCCCCGTAAACGGTGGGGGAAACTGAAAAGTAGTACCAACACATGGGAAGTTAGAAAAAATAATCCTTCTTCCGGCTTCCGGCTTCCGGCTTCCGGCTTCTGCCTTCTGGTTACTGTTTTCTGTCTTCTGTTTTCAGGCTTCTGGCTTCTGAATTCTGATCCAGCTTTTGCTGTAACCGCGCCGAGTGATAACTTCTCCAAACTTGATGGCTCTAAACTTACAGGTGGTAATTATTGCAAAGAGAGCGGCATGACCTACCGCGTGGTTAACTGCTTCCGTGGCATACTGGCGGCAGGTGTTGAGAAGATATTTTTATCCGCTGCCTATCTGGATATTTACAAAAACATCATAAACAGCCTGGCGGTGATAGCGCTGATGCTGCTGGGAACGCGCCTGGTACTGGGGGGTGTACACAAAATCCAGGCGGATGCGGTAATGCTGGCGATTAAAATCGGCTTCGTGCTTACAGTTGTGAATCTGGATAAGGGATCAGATTCCTTCATGCCGTATTATTACCCCAAGGCTATCGCCATTTCTGAGGAACTGATGAACATCACCACCTCATCAATCCTGGATGCTGACGTGAATCACTACACCATGATGAACGCCTGTGGATCAAATTATGTAACCAAAATCACCGCCGACCAGTCCGACCCTACCGCAACTGATTACACCAAAGCGCTCTGGGCGCGGGTGGATTGCATGATCGGTGCATTCTTGGGTTTTGGGGTAGTCAGCAGCACTATATTCATGGGGCTTGCACCCATTTTAGAATCCGCCCTTACATCCGGTGTCAGTTCCGATGCTTACGGCATGATGGGGCCAATGCTGATGTACATGGGCTATATGATGCTGTTCGGCCTGGCGATGGCCATACTGCGCGCGGTGTATCTGTTCCTGGTTTCCATGGTCAGCATAAGCTTTTTAT
Source organism: uncultured Rickettsiales bacterium (assembly GCA_964439415.1). Taxonomy (GTDB): domain Bacteria; phylum Pseudomonadota; class Alphaproteobacteria; order Rickettsiales; family CAZAGG01; genus CAYTOJ01. The sequence goes on along the minus strand of CAYTOJ010000071.1, from coordinate 4,262 downwards.
GGATACTTCTTCCGGCGGCGGCCTGCTGCCTTTTGTTTCAGTATACCAGCCAGTTTTTTAAATCCTGGTTTACGCTTTTAATGGCTATGATTCTGCAACCGATGATCGTCATGGGCTTCATGGCTTTGATGATTATCGCCATGGATCAGGCCATTTACACCAGCCCATTCTCGCTTCTGGCTACCATTACCGGAAATTACGCCTGCAAAACCAAGGATACCTGCGATTACACCACCTGGCCGAAACTTATAAAGGACGCGCACAGCAACGGCAAAATCACCGGCTGCACCGTTACCACCTTCAACACCAACTATGAAGCCGCCAG